>NZ_JBFTOF010000025.1:0-81698 GCF_056397845.1 Rhizobium sp. 05L419 | reverse complement strand
CTCGTCGGACTTCTGCACCGACAACGGACGGGCAATCAACAACGGGGCAACCAATTGGCCGGAAACGCTCCAGGGAAAGGCCAAGGAATTCTACGAGCGATTCGAGAAATTTGGCCGGCCCCAAGGGTACAAACTGAATGCTGCCGTCGTCACTTTTCCCAGCGGAATGCCTGGCGATGTGGGTTTTTTTCTGAGTTGGGAACCCGACAAGGCCCCTGACTAATACGTGCCGGCAATCAAGCGAACAGCCGGAGGCGACGTCGAACGACAGACTGCCGCCGAAATGTACGATCCACGGCAGTGCACTTTCACAAGGCCAACCATGTCCGCATGCGGCTGCGCAACGCTGTTATTGACCTGCTGGCCGAAACGCCCTGGTTCGTCCTGGAGGCCAGCGCAATTTTGACGCCGTCCACGCGGACCCTCCCGCGCGGGCATTACCTTTGGCGCGGCCGCTGAGACCTCGGTACGGCTAGGCGTTCCGTGGGAGAAGGTAAAGTTCAATGAACCCCACATTTGCAAGCCAGCGCGGCCAAATCACAGGCGGCGTCCTTGACGGCCCGCTCGCCATCGATAACGCGACAAGCCCGGAGGCTGCTCAAATCGAAGGGCTCACTTCGCCGGTGCCCGGCCACGAGGCTGGGAACATGTTGGCCAAGAGCCAGACTTTTCAAGCTCACGCCGACGCAGATGGCATCGTTCTTGGCGCGCGCATACCCATCGTCCTGACATCAAGGGCGGACTTGGTTCGCAGCCGTCTCGCTTCGTGCGCCTTCGCCGCCCTCTACGCATCCGGCCGGCGACGGCTGACGTCAGTGACGGGTTAAAGCATGGACGCAATCCTTGTGGTCAACGCGGGCTCGTCGAGCCTCAAATTCCAGATCTTCGGGGTCGTCGGCGATTGCCTGTCATGTCAGGTTCGCGGGCAGATTGGCGGCATCGGCACAAGGCCCCGTTTGCTGGCGAAAGGCGCTGACGGAGCAGTGATTGTCGATCAAACCTATGCGCCGGAAGCTGTCGGCGACCTGCCGACGGCAATAGCTAAAGCCCGTACCTGGCTGCAGTCGCTCGGCGGTTTCACGCTCTTGGCCATAGGCCACCGGGTTGTCCATGGCGGTCCGGACTATGCAACAGCGGTTCTGATAGATGATGACATCCTCGAAAAGCTCTCGATCTTCCAGGAGCTTGCGCCTTTGCACCAGCCGAACAACCTGGCTCCGATCCGCCTCGCCATGGACATCAATCCGGACATTCCACAGGTCGCCTGCTTCGATACAGCCTTCCATCGTGGCCACGCCCAGCATACGGACTGCTACGCCTTGCCGTTGTCCTTCTACGAGGAAGGGGTTCGGCGATACGGCTTTCATGGCCTGTCCTACGAATACGTCGCCGAGCGGTTGGCGGAAATCGCTCCCAGTATCGCTGGCGGACGTGTCATTGCTGCCCATCTCGGAAGCGGCGCGTCCATGTGCGCAATACGCGACGGGCGCAGTGTGGAGACGACGATGGGTTTCACTGCACTCGACGGCCTGCCGATGGGGACGCGGCCGGGCCAAATGGACCCCGGCGTCGTGCTTTACCTGATCGAGCACAAGGGCTTGAGCGTCGGGGAGGTTACCGATCTCCTTTATAGAGCCTCCGGCCTGAGAGGACTTTCCGGGATTTCGAGCGACATGCGAGAGCTTCTCGCTAGCGACGATCCGCGCGCTTCCTTCGCGATCGACCACTTCATCCATCGCTGTGCGCTGAGTTCCGGCATGCTTGCCGCCGCGCTCGGGGGTCTTGACGTGTTTGTCTTCACAGCTGGTGTGGGGGAAAACTCGGCCCCGATCCGCGCCCGCATCAGCGAGCGGCTTGCCTGGCTGGGCGCCGAACTCGACCCTGCGGCGAACGAAGCGGGCGAGGCTGTCATTTCCACTCCGACAAGCCGGGTTGCACTCTACGTTTTGCCGACGGATGAAGAGTTGATGATCGCGCGCCATACCCTTGCAGTCGTCACAGCGCCGTGACGCCAAGCTCACAGGGAACAGGCAATATCCATTCCGGCCATCTGTGCGCACAGTCTCATGGGCAAGGGCTGATCGTCGCCAACGATGGGTCGATTGTCAAAGCCACCCCCCTGAAAATCCCGCACGTCTCAATCCGGTCACGATGGGTTTGCATCGGCGCATGATGTTCCAGAGCAAGCCGGTCCGATAGTTTTCGATCATGAGCACCACCGGCCCCTGGTCGATGCCGAAGTGATAGGGACTCACCCACGATCCGGATTGACTGTTCTCGGCGGCACATGTCTGGTTGAACGACGGTTTGAAGCCGTAAAGCCGTGTCATCCCGAGGTTCAGTCGCGCAAAGTTGCGTACAGTTGGCACGACAATCTCCGGCGCGAACGGCAGCGAGGCAACAACGACCCATGGCGCGACAGTCCCATCGTCAGGTCCGAACGGGGCGCCACGGGCAATGTAGTCGAAGACCTCCCGCTCGACCCCATCGATCGTCCGCTTGCCCCAACCCGGTCCGTCGCACGCGGTGAACCCCCAACAATGTTCGCCATACCCTGCAAAATTCATCGGGTTGCGGATCGCATATTCTTGCTGGATATATGTCGCATGCCGGCTGTTTTCGAAATAGTCGCTGTCATGCTTGCGCATGAACGCATCGCGGATGCCTCGAAAGTCTATCCACATGTGCGACAGTTGATGGGTAAAAAGCGGGCCGGAATACAGTAGCTCGCGGCCGTAGATATTTCTCCATTCGTAGCTTTCGGTGTAGGCGGCATAGGATTGAGGGTGCAAAGGGTGAGTTGGGGATCCCAAACCAATGATGTAGAGCAACAGGCCTTCATCATAGCCACGCCACCGATAGGGAATGAAGCCGCTCTCCGGGCGCCACCCGTGCGTTAGAGTTGCACCGCCATCGCAGGCCCAATTCCAGTCAGCACGCTCGTAAAGCGCCATCGCGAGCTGGCGGATTTCGGCCTCGTCGGCCGTGTCGCCATCAAAGTATGTTGCAACGGTCAGGGCGCCTGCGAACAGAAAGGACGAGTCGATCGTCGACAACTCGCATTGCCAAACCCGGCGGCCCGTTTCGATGTCGAGGAAATGATAGAAAAAGCCTTTGTAGCCCGATGAATCCGGTTCCGGCCCCTGCGGACATGCCATCAAATATCTCAAGCGGGTGCGCGTAATCTTTGCCGCAAATTCGCGGATCAGGACGCCGCGTTCGACGATCACGGGGATGGTCGCCAACGCCATGCCGATCGCCGCGATGCTGGCCGGGGCGTTTGGTTCTGTCTTGTCGCGCACCAGGCCGTTATCCGGGTTCGTGCATTGGAGGTAGTACAACAATGTCGTGAATTGCAGCCGAGCGAGATCCTGGTCTGTTGGAAGGCGGTCGAGAGCGGCGCCGGTCGAGAGCGTTTCGGACATGACCGCTAACCGATTATGACGTGGACGTCGTGCGTCCGTGCGTCGTCAGCCAGAGGGACGCTTTTGTTGGCGGCAGGTTCACCGTCCAGCGTGACGGAGAGGACGCCTCGGCCGATGCCACCGGCGTTGTCGAAACGGACGCGGTAGGTCGCCGATCCATACCGATATGTAATCTCATAGGCTGCCCAGCTTGGCGGAACGCATGGTTCAAACCGCACAAATCGCCCTTGCTGGCGAAAGCCGAGKATCGCCTCGAGCGCGACGCGATAGAACCAACTGGCCGCTCCTGTGTACCAGCTCCATCCACCGCGCCCGATGTGTGGGTGCGCGCCATAGACATCGGCGCTGACCACATATGGTTCCACCTTGTAGCGTTCGACTTGTTCTCTCGTCACGCCATGACAAATCGGATTGATCAGGTTCCAAAGCTTCAAGGCGAGATCGCCGTCACCCTGCAAGGCTGTCGCCCAGACGACCCAGGTTGCCGCGTGGGTGTATTGGCCGCCATTTTCGCGGATGCCGGGGACGTAACCCTTGATATAGCCGGGCTGCAGCACGCCGTCGTCAAACGGCGGATCGAAGAGCTTGATAAGCTTTTCCTCGTGGCATGCGAGCCGGGCGTGAACCGCGCGCATTGCCTGCGTAGCGCGTTCCACATTGGCCTCGCCGGAAATGACCGCCCAGGCTTGCGGGATGGCGTCGATCTGGCATTCGTCGTTCTGGGACGACCCGAGTGGTGTGCCATCGTCAAAATAGGCCCTGCGATACCAGCCGCCGTCCCAAGCGTTTGCCTCAAGCGCTATGCGCAACGTCTCGGCCCGTTCGCGACACCAGGCGGCACGGCTTTGATCTCCGCGTGACGCTGAAATCGTAGCAAATGCTTTGAGGACCGTGAGAAAGAACCAGCCGTTCCAGACGCTCTCTCCCATGCCATCCGCGCCGACCTTGTTCATGCCGTCGTTCCAGTCACCTGTTCCCATCAGAGGAAGACCGTGCCTGCCCAAACGATAGCCATGCTCCAGCGCACGGACGCAATGCTCGTAGACCGTACCGGACTGCTTGCTGGTTGCCGGCTGGTTATATTCTTTCTCCTGGTCGTCTTTCAGCACCGGCGACGTGATGAAGGGTACGACTTCATCAAGCAGTTCATCGTCGCCTGTCGTAGTCACGTAGTGGTGAACGACGAGAGGCAGGAAATACAAGTCGTCGGTGATCCGGGTACGCACGCCGACGCCGGACGGTGGRTGCCACCAGTGCTGGACGTCCCCCTCCTCAAATTGGCGTGCTGCCGATCGCAGGATGTGGGATCGGGTCTCACCCGGTTTACTGTAGACCAGCGCCATCACGTCCTGGAGCTGATCCCTGAAACCGTATGCACCACCGGACTGGTAATTGGACGTGCGCGCCCAGACACGGCATGCCAAGACCTGGTACAGCAACCAGCGATTCATCATCAGGTTCATTCCGACGTCCGGCGTCGAGACTTGGATCGTGTTCAGAATGTCATCCCATTGGCGGGAAACAGCCGAAAGACTTGCTACTGCGCGTTCGGGGGCGGCATGCTCGTGAACTAACCTGCCGACCTCGTCGGAGCCGTCAGCCTCTCCAAGGACAAAGACGACTTCCCTGCTTTCGCCGGGTGGCAGAACAATATCCACCATCAGTGCGGCGCAGGGATCCAGCAATGGCCCGAAACGCTCTGCAAGATTTGTTTGGAGCAGGGCTGCCGGGTGAAACACCGAACCGTATTTGCCAAGAAACTCCATGCGGTCGGACGTAGATGACCTTACCGGCTGGCTGGCGGCTGCAAAAGCCAGCTTCCCGGCAAAGTCGCCGGCCCAGGGGTTCTTGGCGACGATGGCACCTGATCTGGCATCTCGCTCGCAGATGACCTGCGTTGCTGTCTCTTCGCGGTGGGTCCCAAGCACCAACTCGGCGAAATAGGTCGCCGTCACATGCTGAACTCGGGTGTCGTTGTTGCTGAGTTTGAGACGTATGATCTTGACCGGATCGTTTGTTGGAACGGTTACTGTCAGCTCTTGGCGGAGGTGACGGCTGTCGGTTTCGTACCGGCTGTAACCCTGGCCGTGACGAACAGTGACGACCGCACCGGGTCCGAGCGGTAGCGGCGTCGGCGTCCAAACGTCTCCGGTTTCTTCATCTCGCAAATAAAGAACCTCGCCTGGCGCATCCGTAACCGGATCGTTCGACCACGGCGTCAGCCGGTTCATTTGGCTGTTCTCGGACCAGGTGTAGCCAAGACCGGCTTCAGTCGTCAGGCAGCCAAAATCAGGGTTTGCGAGCACATTGGTCCACGGCGCCGGCGGCAGGGCGGGGGCTCGCGGTCTGGTCGCGTCCACGCGCACAACATACTCGCGTCCGCCGGGCGTGAAGCCCCCGAATTCGTTCCAGTACTGCAAATCCTCGATCGGGTCAGGACGGCGGGGTTCGGGTCGCCCGCCCCATGCGGCTAAAGTCTGCGCGGCAGGTGATAGGATGGAGGAGGGCTGGCCGAGCTGATCTGCGAGTTCGCCGTCGCTACCGAGCAGGACTATGCGCGCCGCCGCAGCGATGGCCGCCAAGTGATTGCCGGCATCGGGCTCGGAAAGGACAAATATTCCACCGGGTTTGCCAACTATGTCGGCTTGCGGTCCCAACTGCAGCTTTTTGGCCAGTCGCTTGGCGCTGCCTGCACCGCCCTCGTCAAGCAGGACGAGGTCAAATGCCAAGCCCCTCCGACGAGCGAAATCGTGGCTGCCCGCTACCTGACGAATGAGGGCATTGTGACTGTCACCATTGGCGCGGACCAGCACGATGGGGAGGTCGCCGGAGATACCATGGGCCCAGAGATCCGCCCGATCTATTCGATCACTCGTCAGCGCCGTCGCCTGTCGCATGGCCGGGTTCACCAATACGACGCTCCCGGCCAGCCGATTGAACAGCGAGATGTCGTCAGGCGTAAGGCCAAGCGTCCGGAGCTCGCTTTGATATCTTTCCGATGCATCGGAAAACGCTCGCTCGGCTGCATCCATCTTGGCGTATCTTTCGGCGATCACCTCCACGGTCGACTGATCGTCCGCAGCGCCTGTAACGAAGGCGACGCGCGCTTGGGCGCCCGGAGCCAGGCGAACCGGACGTCGCAAAGAGAAGAGCGGGTCGAGGACGGGGCCGGTCGTCCCGGTGAGGGATGCACCCGCGTCGAACACCACGGGGCTCGCCGCTGTCCGGCCGCGGCCAAGAAATCTCAGCCGATCAGTCTCAAAAGAGACCTCTGGGGGAGGGGTTAGGTCCGATGATGAAACGTGAACTGCCCAGGAGGCCTTTTCCCCTGCAGCACGTGGCCTGCGGCGTGCAAACAGAGCGCCTGTCGCCTCGTTATAGCGTGTTTCGACAAAAAGCTTGGCAAAACCCGGATGCGCCATGTCTGCACGGCGATTGTTCAGGCAGACTTCGGCATAGCTCGTTAGTTCGAGGGTTCGGTCCACTGAGCCATGGTTTTTTACCGTAACCATACGCACTTCCGCGTCCAGATTGGGGGCGACACAGATTTTCCAAAAGATTTCGATGTCACCCGCAATGCAACGGAATTCGGCCCTGTCTCCGTAAAAGGCATGCTCGTAGACATTCGAGGGCCGAAATAATGGCTGCTTTCCAATGGACCAGAGGTCGTTATCGGTCAGATCCCGAAGGTAGCAAAACTGGCCCCAGCAATCACGGGTACTGTCTTGGCGCCACCTTGTAATGTCGAGGCCCTGCCATGTCGCGCGCCCAGCCCCGGCGGCTGTGACCAGGACACTGTAGCGGTCGTTGGAAAGCAACGCGGCCGCGGAACTCGGATGCGCCAACTCCGCAACGCTATCATGTCGTGCCGACCTGGAAGCGCTCGTTGCCACTGGAACCTCCTTTAGATTGGACCATGCGAGCTCAAGCGTTGTCCCCTTCGGTTGAGGTTTTCTGGCGCGCGCCTGGCTGGCTTTTCAAGCCCCATTTCCAGCCGACTATTGATGGCATGTCGTCGCCGTACTTCTCGATGTACTGTCTGTGTTCGATCAGCTTCTCATGGATTGCCTGTTTGAAATAAGCAGCGCGCGCGCCAAGTTGCGGAAGCCGGTCGATGACGTCCTCGACCAGATGGAATCGATCCATTTCATTCAGCACCACCATGTCGAACGGCGTCGTTGTCGTTCCCTCTTCCTTGTAGCCGCGGACGTGAAGGTTGCCGTGGTTGGTGCGGCGATAGGTGAGCCGGTGGATGAGCCACGGATAACCATGGAAGGCGAAGATGATCGGCTTGTTCTTGGTGAACAGGGCATCAAAATCGCAATCCGACAGCCCGTGCGGATGCTCGGACGACTGTTGGAGCTTCATCAGGTTCACCACGTTGATAACGCGCACCTTCAGTTCCGGGAGGTGCTCCCGGATCAGTTCAACTGCAGCGAGCGTCTCGAGTGTTGGAACGTCGCCGCAACATGCCATGACGACGTCAGGCTCGGTGCCTTTGTCGTTGCTTGCCCATTCCCATATGCCAAGGCCTTCACTGCAATGCTTGATTGCCTGATCCATCGTGAGCCACTGCGGGGCAGGCTGCTTACCCGCCACAACGACATTGACGTAGTTGCGGCTGCGCAGGCAATGATCGGTAACCGAGAGAAGTGTATTGGCGTCCGGCGGCAGATATATCCGCACGACGTCTGCCTTCTTGTTGACCACATGATCGATGAATCCCGGATCTTGATGGCTAAAGCCATTGTGGTCCTGCCGCCATACATGCGAGCTCAGGAAGTAGTTAAGCGAAGCGATCGGTCGCCGCCATGGAATGTGGTTGCACACCTTCAGCCATTTGGCGTGCTGATTGAACATCGAGTCGATGATGTGGATGAAGGCTTCATAGCAGGAAAAGAAGCCATGCCGACCGGTTATCAGGTAGCCTTCCAGCCAGCCCTGGCATTGGTGCTCGCTGAGAACCTCCATCACTCTTCCGTCCGGCGAAAGATGGTCGTCTTCCGGATAGATCTCGGCCATGTAGCAGCGGTTGGTGACTTCCAGCACGTCCTGCCAGCGATTCGAGTTGTTTTCGTCAGGGCTAAAAAGGCGGAAGTTCTGGCCCTCCATGTTCATCTTCATGATGTCACGGAGAAAAGTGCCCATCATCCGCGCAGACTCGGCGATGGTTGCCCCAGGACTCGGCACGGATACGGCGTAATCCTGGAAGTCTGGCATCTTCAGGTCGCGCAGCAGCAATCCGCCGTTGGCATGCGGGTTGTCGCTCATTCGGCGATGCCCTGCCGGGGCAAGCGCTGCCAGCTCTGGCTTGAGCCGGCCACCGTCGTCAAACAGTTCCTCGGGGCGGTAGCCCTTCATCCATCCTTCGAGAATACGGATGTGCTCCGGCTTGTCCATGTCGCCCATCGGCACCTGATGGGACCGCCAATAGCCCTCGGACTTCTTGCCGTCTATCACAGGCGGGCAAGTCCAGCCCTTGGGTGTGCGGAAGACGATCATCGGCCACATAGGACGTTTCAGGTTGCCTTTGTCGCGGGCATCCGTCCAGATTTCCCGGATATCCGCCATTGCTATATCGAGGACGCCGGCCAGTTGCTGGTGAACGCTCGCGGGGTCGTCACCCTCGACGAAATACGGCGTGTAGCCCATCCCTTCGAAAAATTTCCTCAGCTCATCGCGGGGAATGCGGGCAAGGAAGCAGGGGTTGGCGATCTTGTAGCCATTTAGATGCAGGATAGGCAGCACGCAGCCGTCGCGCGCAGGATTTAAGAACTTATTGCCTTGCCAGCCTGTCGCAAGTGGTCCCGTTTCGGCTTCTCCGTCACCGACGACACAGGCGACAATCAGATCTGGGTTGTCGAACGCCGCCCCGTAGGCGTGGCTGAGGGCGTAGCCCAGTTCCCCGCCCTCGTGGATACTGCCGGGTGTTTCCGGAGCAACGTGGCTCGGGATGCCGCCGGGGAAGCTGAACTGCTTGAACAGCCGCTTCATGCCCGCCGTGTCCTGGCCAATATTGGGATAGACTTCGCTATAGGTGCCTTCGAGGTAGGCGTGTGCGACCAACGACGGTCCGCCATGTCCCGGTCCAATCACGTAGATCACGTTAAGATCATCGCGCTTGATGACACGATTGAGGTGGACGTAAAGCATGTTCAAACCGGGCGACGTCCCCCAGTGACCAAGGAGCCGTGGCTTTATGTGCTCCCGTCTCAGGGGCTCCTTCAGCAGCGGATTGTCGAGAAGGTAGATCTGGCCCACCGACAGATAGTTCGATGCGCGCCAATAGGCGTCCATCGATCGCAACTCTTCTGCCGAAAGCGGGCCGGTCGTTGCCATGTTCTCGTTTATGGCGACCTTTGTATTTCCTGCCGTTTTAAGCGAAACCATGGGTGCCTCCTGCTCTTAGCCCAGATTGCTACGGTAAGATCTTCCAAGGTGAGAATCGTCGAATTTTCTGGCTGTTTGCGACCTAAGCGCGTGTCGCTTCGTAACTTGAGATGCGACCGCGCGCCCACATTCAGCGGCGGTGAACCATCGTCTATGCCTGCAATTCAGCGCGTTGCCGTTCAGTGAAGAACGACTGGGTGCCAAGGTACGAGTATCGAATTATCCAGTATTAGCACAAAAGGCACTTAAGATGTAACCGAAGAGACAAGCCAATAGCGAAGAAACGGCAGCGTGGTCGAGTGTCCACCTTTAAAGGGTCACAGGAGGCTATGAACAACCGTATGGCGCCTGGACGAGGAATACGACGGTTCAGGTGAATAAGCGCAGACTTTCGAGCGTTCGATACCAGTGGCATTGACGCCCGTGGTTTTTGTTCATTAGACGCCGCCGGGCGATGTCGACCCGAGACGAGCGTCTCCACGCTTTTTCTATCCGCTTGGCACGATCAAGTGTGCGGGGTCTCCGCTCTTGGAGCCAGGACGCCCGCGACTTCGCCTGCCTTCGACCTAGATCGGGATGTCGACCGTTGGACGTGCGACGGCGTCGAGCTGTCTTGCGGCGGCGAGACCTACTTGACCGACTTCGTCGTACGAGCATCGATAACCAAACCTTCCTGGTCGACATCGCTCAAGGCCGCCAAGTCCGCCTACGGCTTCTATCGGGGCCGCGCTCGGCGACAGGATTCGTCTGTTGGCCGCTTCTTGAGGATATGGGAACGCTGACCATCGCGGAATCCATGTGTTGAGCCAGCTTTCGCCGAATACGCGCCACCGCTCTCTGCCCTCATCATGATCGTTGTCTTTGCGGTCCAATCGAAAGGTTCGACAAGGATCGATCATTGCGTGAAGACGCGGTGACCGCTTGCATGCATGGTTAAAAAAATTCGCGCGTCATCCGACAGACGGAAACACGGATCCCGGCGGTGTGGGAGGGGCCGTCACCGGATGTGCTCGGTCTTCTCACAGTCAATAGCGTTCATCTGGAGCTCGGGCGCTGGCGTATGTTCACGTATCATACGCCTCCAACGTTGCGGATCGGCGTATACTTCATGTTATGATGTTCTTGTCGGATTTGCAGCGGTCCTCGTGGACACTGGATGGTCTGCATTCGAACGTTGCCAGTCGAGCCACTTCAAACGAGGCCCATCGATATCAGTTTAAGCACCGAAGGAGGCCAATGCCGTGCAAAGATCTTTCAGGGTTCTCGTCGGGTTGTCGGTGCTGGCAATCATATCGGTACAGCCAGATCTGCCAGCATTTGCTCAGGTGCCCATGCCGACGGCCAAGCCGGCAGCCGCGACGCCGGCCGAGGAAGGCGATCTCCTCGGCGAAAAGGAGCTCGAAATCCTCGTCGCGCGAATAGCGCTTTATCCGGATGACCTTGTGGCGGCGATCTCTGCAGCCTCGCTTTTCCCACTGCAGATGGTGGAGGCGGCGCGCTTCTTGGAGGCCAGGAAAAAGGATGCTGATCTCAAGCCGAAGGATGACTGGGATGGAAGCGTCATCTCGCTCCTGAACTATCCTGATGTCGTCAAGATGATGAGCGATGACCTCGACTGGACACAGTCGCTCGCCGACGCCCTGACGAACCAGCAGAAGGACGTGCTGATCGCCATCCAGCAGTTGCGCGACGAAGCTGTGGCAAAGGACATTGTTAAGACCGACGACAAGCTTACCGTGGTGGTGGAAAACGAGAACGTCGTCATCCGACCAACCGACCCACAGAAGGTCTACATCCCCCAGTATCCGCCCGAAATGCTCTACGAGCCGGGCTATGCCGTCGAGCCGATCTCCTACTATCCTGACTACTACGACAACTACTATTATCCAGGAGCCGGGTTCTTCGCCGCGGCGGTCACCGGCGTTGCGTGGGCGGCAATCGTCAACTGGGACGACTGGGGCGTGTGGGGCGGTGACTGGGACGGCGATCTCGACATCGACTGCAACAATTGCTTCAACGACCGGAACTTCAATGGCAAGGTGAAATGGAACGACGTCGACTGGACCAAGGTAGACCGGAGCAAGATTAGCATCGGCAAGGATCAGCTTGCCAATCTCGATCGTACGGCCATCAAGTCCAGCCTGCAGTCTGACAACCGCAACCAGCTCAAGAACAAGGTCAGCGACCGTCAGGGCAGTGTCGGACCAGGGAGCAGGGAAAACATCGGGACCCGCGCCGCAGACATCCGCAAGGGAACGGTAGAGGGCTTGAAGGCCAAACCGAATTCGAAAATGGCAAACGCAGCCGCGAACCGGCCCGCAGCATCACGTCCGGATGTCCGCCCCGGCAATTCGGGAAATCGCCCAAGTAACGCGACGAACCGACCTTCAAAGGCGACAGCTAAAAACAGGAAGTCAAGCGCACCGAAGATGGCTGCGCGACCCGACAACCGTCCACGCCAGCCAAGCGCCCTCGGAAACGTCCAGTCCGGTCGCCGCGAGGCAGTTGCCTCCCAGCGCGGAGGGCAGAGCATGGGAGGCGGGCAGCGTGGCGGTCCCCGTGCATCTGCGCAGCGCTCGCGCCCGATGCCACACGGTGGCGGTCGCGGGGGCGGCGGTCGCGGGGGCGGCGGGGGTCGGGGCGGCGGCGGCCGGCGATAGGCGGACAGGTTAGGCTTCTCAGGTTACCGGAGAGATGTCATGAGACTACTGTTAAGACTGATCCCGCTGCTGCTCGAAACGGCACTTTCCGTGGCGATCGCAATCCCGTCCGTGGCCCAGATGCAAACGGACCTCTCGCAATTCGAGGCTGGAACCCCACCATCGTTCGATGACCCGTCGGCGGCCCTTGACCGGCTCAGGGCCGTGCTAAGCGCCAACGATGTGGACGGTTTGGCAGGTCTCCTTGGCCTGGACGCTGCCAAGCTGCGGTCCAGCAAGGAGGCCATGGAAAGCTACGATCTGATCCGGAAGGGCGCTGCCCGGCAGTTGCGCGTTCAGGATCTTGGTGGTCGTATGATCATCGCCGTGGGAGACGTGCTTTGGCCATTGCCATTCCCACTGGCCAGGGACAAGGAGGGCAAATGGGCATTCGACACCGAGGTTGGCCTTCAGGAGATCGTCAACCGCCGGGTGGGCCAAAACGAGCTTGCGACGATCCAAACGATGCATGACTACGTCAGCGCCCAGTACGAATACGCCCGGATCGACCAGGACGAAGACGGCCTCTACGAATTTGCACAGAAGCTGATCAGTAGCGCTGACCGGCGCGATGGTTTGTACTGGCAGCCCGGTCTCTTTGACGAGGATAGCCCGGTCGGGGATCTGTTACAGGCGGCGGCGTTCGACAAGGCTAAACGCGGCGAGGGATATTACGGCTATCGCTATCGAATCCTGACGGGTCAGGGTTCGAATGTGATCGGCGGAAAACAAAGCTACATCATCAACGGCAACATGACGGGTGGCTTTGCGCTGATCGCCTGGCCGGTAGCGTATCGGATGACGGGAGTGCAGACATTCATCGTCAACAACGCGGGTATCGTCTATGAGCGGGATCTGGGACCGCAGACGGAGCAGCGTGCTGGGGCGATCAAAGAGTTCAACCCCAACGACAGCTGGACGATCGTGCGCGACTAGCTCATGCTGTCTTGCCCAGACGATGCGTTCAGGGGAGCCTGAGGCGTATGCTACCGTATGATACCGACAGAGACTGAAGCTCGCTGAGATCGGCACGATGACGAGATCAGGGCCCGCGAAGCGAAGAGGCATTCCGAGTTTGTCGAAGATTTCTTTCGCAAAGCACATAGGCGACTTCGTGTATGCGATCATAAGACGCGTCGTGACAAAAGCGGCGGAGGACGAAGTTCAAGGCGATGGTCACGACAATGGCCAGAGCTTTCAACAGTAGTCTGCCGGGTTGGCAGAACACATTGCAGGGCAAGGACAAGGAAGTCTAAGAGCTGTTCGAAGCTGCGGGGAAGCCACAACGCTACACGCTGACAGCAATGGTCGTCAGTTTTCCGGTTGGCACCGCCTGTCGAGCGAGCAACTCGACCAACACTGCATAATCAATCGGGATGGGCGCCATGAAGACGATTGAGATCGAACGGAAGTTCCTGGTGCGCAATGACGACTGGCGTACGAGCGCGACGTCGGCTCATGTCTTTCGTCAGGGCTACCTCACCCGCGGCAGCAAGAACACATTTCGCGTCCGCACGATTGACGGCGTGTCGGCGCGCCTGGCCTTAAAGTTCGGCAAGCGAAGCCTGAGCCGCGAAGAATACGAGTACGACATACCCTACGAGGAAGCGGTCGAGCTCCTCTCCCATGCAACAGGTGGGGTCATCGAAAAGACGCGCTACACCGTCCCATATCGTGGATCGATATGGGAGGTTGATGTATTCGGTGGCAGGCACCATGGTCTGACGATCGCCGAGATCGAAATGAACAGCGAGTAAAGCAAGCCTTCGATCCCACCTTGGATCAGCAGGGAGGTCACTGGTGACAAACAGTACTCCAATCGATCTTTGGCGACGAGCAATATGGCAGCCGCGATGAGATGTACGCCACTCGCATCGAATGCTCGTCAGCGACCGTACGGTTCTTGTTAGGATTGAAGTCGCTAGCAGCGAGCGCTGTTTAGGCGGAACCCGTAAGCGAATAGGGAAAAGTGAAACGATGGTTCAGTCGCAGGGCGCTGACCAACCGATCCGGCCGCAGGACACAAGCCCCCGCTTGGATCTTGTCGCAGGTCTCACGGCGGCCGCAGTCGTCCTGCCGAAAGCGATGGCCTACGCAACAGTCGCCGGCCTGCCAGTGAGTGTCGGTCTCTACACCGCCTTCGTACCGATGATCGTCTATGCATTCTTGGGAACGTCGCGCGTGCTGAGCGTCAGTTCGACGACCACCCTCGCAATCCTGACTGCCACCGAACTCGCACTGGTCGCCCCGGATGGAGACGCCGGACGGCTGATCACCGCGACGGCAACACTTACAGCCCTCACGGGTCTGCTGCTGCTCACGGCCTCCGTCCTGCGGCTGGGGTTCGTTGCAAACTTCATTTCTTCACCGGTACTGACCGGCTTCAAGGCAGGCATCGGGCTGGTGATCGTGCTCGACCAAGTGCCGAAGCTGTTCGGCCTCCACATCGCGAAGGAAGGGTTCTTCCGGGATGTGCTGAGCCTTGTTCATCATCTTCCCGAAGCGTCTGTTGTGACGGCGGTGATCGGGGCCGCCGCACTGTTGCTGTTGCTCATCATGGAGCGGATCTGGCCCCATTCGCCGGCACCGCTCGCGATAGTGGGCGGCGGTATTGTCGTCTCATGGCTCTTTGAACTCGGTGCGGCTGGCGTCTCGACTGTGGGCCACATCCCGCAGGCGCTGCCGTCGTTGACGTTGCCGGACGTGGATATGGCCATCCAAATGCTGCCGGCGGCGATCGGTATCGCGCTGATGAGCTTTACCGAAACTATTGCCGCAGGGCGCGCCTTCGCGGCTCCAGCCGAGCCTCCGATCAGGGCCAATCGCGAACTTATAGCCATTGGCGCGGCCAACGTTTCCGGAGCACTTTTCGGTGCGATGCCTGCGGGCGGAGGCACGTCGCAGACTGCCGTTGTTCGGGCAGTCGGAGGACGGACACAGAAAGCCTCGCTTGTCACCGCATCCGTCTCTGCGGCAACGATGCTCGTTCTGGCCCCGCTGCTCGCGCTTTTGCCGCAAGCAATGCTCGCGGCCATCGTGATCGTCTATTCCGTCGGTCTGATCCAACCTGCCGAATTCCGCTCTATCCTCAAGGTTCGACGGATGGAGTTTCTATGGTCGCTTGCAGCCTTTTTCGGCGTGCTTGTCTTTGGCACGCTTCAGGGGATCATCGTTGCCATCATCCTGTCTCTTGTCGGTCTGTCCAGCCAGGCGGCACATCCCCAGATCCGCGTGATGGGCAGGAAGCGAGGCGAGGATGTCATGCGCCCGATGTCACCAGAGCATCCGGACGACGAGACCTTCGAGGGACTGCTGATCCTGCGGCCGGAGGGCAGGCTATTCTTTGCCAACGCCCAGCAGGTTGCAGACCGGATCGGCGGCTTGGTCGCCGAGGCGAAACCCACTGTTCTCCTGCTTGATCTCAGCGGGGTCTTCGATATCGAATATTCGGCGCTTCAGATGATGATGGAGTGCGACCAACGTCTCGCCGAGCAAGGGGTCGGTCTTTGGCTCGCGGCCCTCAATTCCGATGTGCTCGCATATGTCCGGGCGTCGGGATTTGCTGAACGGCTCGGCCGGGACCGCATGTTTACCACGACGGGCGCCAGCATCCGCCATTACCAGGACAAGGCCCAGGCTCAAACAACACCACGCGTCGAAATGATTTCGCCGCCGCCCGGAGGATGACATGGACGACAGTTCGTCTCCCGCCTCGACGGAACACAAGGTGGACAGTCACTCGGCCATCGAGCCCCGGATCACCGATCTCGTGCGGTTTGGCGTTATCGGCTTGTTTGCCTATTGGTCGTTCACCCTTGTCGCGCCCTTCCTCGTTATCGTCATCTGGGCAGCCATCCTGGTCGTTGCCTTGAACCCTGTCTATCAGGCGCTTCGCAGCTTCCTCGGTGGCAGAAGCACTCTTGCTGCAATCTTGGTGACGATCTTGTGTCTTGGTGTCATCATCGGTCCCCTCGCGGCGATTGCGCTCAATTTCGTTGATGCGGTACAATTGTTGTTGTTGAAGGCCCAGGACGGATCGCTTCACCTGCCTTTGCCCGGCGAAAGCGTACGCGACTGGCCGTTGATCGGGGAGCGTGTCTATGCGGCATGGAGCCTGGCATCCAGTAACCTTACGGAGTTGTTCCGTCGGTTCGAGCCGGCCCTCTTGGAAACAGGCGGGTTTGTTCTCGGCAAGGTCGCCAGAGTCGGTCTGGGGCTGGTGAGCTTCGTTGCGTCAGTGATCATCGCCGGGTTCTTGTTCGGACCGGCGCCACGCCTGGCAATCGGCGTCAGAACATTTGCGCACCGGGTGGCGGGAGAGCGGGGGGTAGGGTTTGTGGCTCTCGCGGGCGCGACGATCCGCAACGTCGCGCGTGGCGTCATCGGCGTCGCCTTGCTGCAGACACTGCTTGCCGGCCTTGTCCTTTCCATTTTTGGCATCCCGGCCGCCGGTGTCCTGACGTTTGTCGTGCTGATTTTGTGCATCGTCCAGATAGGTCCGGCGCTCGTCCTGTTTCCCGTCATAATCTGGGCGTGGGTGGCGAACGACCCTGTGTCGGCACTCATTCTGACGGCGCTTCTGGTGCCGATCGGACTGATCGACAATGTAATGAAGCCCATTCTGGTCGCGCGCGGTCTCTCGACGCCGATGCTGGTCATTCTGCTCGGCGTCCTCGGCGGCACGCTCTCCTACGGCCTGATAGGCCTGTTTCTCGGACCCATCGTCCTCAGCGTGTTCTACGACCTTCTCGTGGCCTGGATGCGCGTTTCGCCGCCATCGTCCGGAAATGCCAGCAGTACTGAACCACAGGCTCCAACCGCTGACATCTGAGGCACGATATGTCGTCGCTTACTCGCTTGGGCATCCAGTCAGATCACACGCGGCCTGCGTTTTATCCGACAAGCGACCTGTTACGCGGAACTCTCCATCGCCGGCGTTGTGCGTTGTGGGCGCATGCTGGGCGGTAGCGACGCCGTCGTCCTTTCCGCCAGAAACCTGTACTGTCGAGCGCTTTCTTGATGCCATTTTCGTTGAATGCCTAATGGATCATCCGCAGTACCCCAGATGTCGATACCCTGCATCTTCAGCGGCTCGACGGTGGTCGCCTTGAATTCCGGGTCCTCGAACAGCTCCAGACCAATCTTCTTGATGATCTTGCGGGCCTTCTCGATATCGGCGTCATAGGTTACGGTGATCGTCATCTTCTCGATTACCCAGTCGCGGCTCGTCGCCGCTCTGGATGTGTTATGATCGTCTGCACAACCTGCTAACCACGAGCCGGTATGATACCGTAGCATACTGCACAGTCTAACATCCTCCACGTACGTCTTGCGTGCGAACATCTGGAAGTGAAATATGGACGAAGGCTTTGACGCTTCTACGCGGCGGTTTCCATTCCGTACACAGGCGATCGAAGGCCTGGCAGCTCGGGATGAAACGTCCCGTAAGATCTGCGTGGACTACGGAGATGTCAAAGCAGAGCTCGCTAGGTGGGAGACCCCGATGGATCCGAAGCGGGACGAGCGATGTAGCGTCCAATCAAAAGAAATCGAAGAGGCGCCTGACGGGCCTGCCCAGCAAGCAAGACATACGACCTTCAACAGATTTGGGTGGTAGCAATGGAGCAATCAGTTCATCCAGCGGCAATCGAGCATTTGCCGATTTTCATCACGCCGCCCGGACAGACAGACTACCTTTTCGTCGTTGTCGTTGTCTTTCTGCTGGCGGCGGTGCTCGCAGTTGGAAATTTCTATTTCCAACTGCATGCGCTTCCCGAACGCAGGGCTCACCGTACGAGTAAGGTGCAGATGGAGATCGTGGCTCTCCTGGCGCTGATCTCGCTGTTCACCCACAACCATATCTTCTGGATTGCCGGGCTGCTGCTGGCCTTCATTCAAATTCCCGACTTCTCCACCCCGCTCTATTCCATTGCCCAGTCCCTCGCTAAGCTCTCTGGCCGCGAGGCTGGGACGACAGGTGATCCTGCTCTCATTACGGAGAATACTGGGGAAATGCAGCCAATACAGCCCCAGTCCAAGACCGACGCACATGGTGAGGATATCTGAATGTTCGAGCTCATGCTTTGCTCCATGCTGACGATCCTCCCCGACTATCTTTTTCGACGCTACGTTCAAGGAAAGCGGATTGGTCGGGACATTACGCTTTACACAGTGTGGTACGAGCTCAGGTGGGGCATTTCCGCCTGCTTGCTCCTCACTGTTTCGCTCATCACGATGATCTTCTACTTTCACCCTTCGACCAAGAACGTCACCGCGATATTTCGGACCGTCTCGATCTTGCCTGAAGCGAGCGGCCGCGTCGAAGAGGTGTTCATTGGGCTGAACCAGAAGGTTGAAGCCGGAGCGCCACTGTTCAGGCTCGATAGCTCCGAGCAGGAGGCAGCGCTGGAGACGGCGCGTCGGCGCATTGCCGAAGTCGAGGCCGAGATGAAGGTCACTCAGACCGAGCTTGCTGGCGTCGATGGCCAGATCAAGGAGGCTCAGGGTGCCTATCAGACGGCCGTCGAAGAATACGAGATGAAGGCGCAACTCCTGACTAAAGATGCTGTTGCCCGGCGTGAGGTCGAGCGCCTTGCAACAACTATTGATAGCCGCAAGGGAGCGCTTGACTCAACAGTTGCGGAAAAGAAGACCCTGGAGACACAGATTTCCACACTCTTGCCGGCTCAAAGAGCAAGCGCAGAAGCCGCATTGGCGCAGGCGCAGGTCGAACTCGACAAGACCATTGTCCGGGCAGGCGTCACGGGCACCGTGCAGCAGTTCACGCTGCGTCGCGGCGACGTCGTCAACGCGATGCTGCGGCCCGCTGGCATTCTCGTGCCGGAAGGCGCTGGACAAGGCACGCTAATCGCCGGCTTCGGGCAGATCGAAGCGCAGGTGATGAAAAAGGGGATGATCGCAGAGGCCACCTGCATCGGAAAGCCGTTTACGATCATTCCGATGGTCGTGACTGAAGTCCAGCAGGTTATCGCCGCCGGACAACTGCGCGTGACGGATCAACTCGTCGATGTTCAGCAGACGGCGCAGCCGGGAACCCTGACCGTCTTTCTACAACCCCTCTTTCCCGGAGGGCTCGATGGCATCCCGCCGGGCAGCAGTTGCATTGCCAACGCCTACACGAACAATCACGACGCGCTCGCCGACCCGAACATTGGCACGGTCAAGTGGTTTGCCCTGCATATGGTCGACACCGTCGGACTTGTGCATGCGATGATCCTGCGAATACAGGCGCTGCTCCTGCCAGTTCAGACGCTCGTTCTGACGGGTCATTGAAGCCGCTGCCGCGGTGGATATAGGGTGTTGCCCGTGCAGGCGCAGAGAAGGACATCCCATGCCTCGTGCAGGATGGATCAAGGCGTATGCTAAGGTATATTATGTTCGTCGCGGCTGCCGCCATATCCGCACATGGCGCCGAGACGACCGATGATTTCGTCGAGGTCTGGAAACACTGCGATCTTGCATATCCTTGGAGGGACCCGCCCGATCTCAAGGCCTTCAACAAGTGCATGAAACGGGCGCGCAATCGCCTTCGTCGCTTACCCACGTGCCAAACCATATGCCGAAGGGCGCAAAGCTACGAGCCGCAGCCCTAGGCTTTTACGCAAAGGATCATTCCGGAGCAGAGCTCGCGTGTGGAAGTGCGTGAACGACGAGGAAGGTCCCAAGCGTTCAGAAACGAAGCTTTCCGATCATCCAAGGGAGCGTGTGATGGGACAAAAAGAGACCAGACTGGCATTTTTCAGGGCGATGTTCCGCTTGTTGCAGGTGGTGTGGCCAATCCTGTCCGGGGTCTTGATGGTCATGATTGCGTGCGGGGTTCTCGCCGGACGAATAGAAGGCTGGTCACTGACCGACGCCCTCTATTTCACCTTCGTTACCGGCCTCACGATTGGCTACGGGGATTTCACGCCGCACTTCTTTTCATCGCGTGTTCTGACAGTCGTCATCGGCTTTTCCGGCATCGTTTTCACCGGGCTTGTCGCGGCCGTGAGCGTACAGGCGCTACGCGGGGCCGGGATCGGCCCTAACTCCTGAATTCGACTTCATTCGTGCTTTCCGCGGGAGGTCTTCTATGAGTTATGTATGGAGCGAAATCCGACAGAACCGGCTCCTGTGGCTCCTCGTCATGGTGCCGGTCGTAATTGCAGCACAGAAAATCAGCCCCGAGGCGCATACACTCCTTTTCGTGCTTGCGCTTCTAGCGGTGGTCCCTTTGGCCACTTTGCTCAGCAGCGCCACGGAGTCAGTGGCGGCCAAAACGGGCGATGCAGTTGGAGGTCTCCTCAACGCGACGCTTGGCAATCTCACAGAACTGATCATCGCACTAACCGCGCTGCGCCTCGGCCAATTCACCCTGGTGAAGGCGTCGGTGGCCGGAGCTATCGTCGCCAACACACTATTCCTGTTGGGCGCGTCGTTCCTGCTTGGCGGGTTGAAACACCACGTCCAGGACTACAACCGAGGCAATGCCCGTCTGCAGACAAGCCTACTGTTTCTGGCGACAGTCGCCTTGATCATCCCTTCGGCCGTTGGTTCGGCCGATTCGGAAGCCGCGCCCGAATTCCTGCAACAACTGAGTGTCGGCCTGTCGGTGCTCCTGATCCTAGCTTATGGGCTGGGCCTCCTCTTTTCGCTGAGGACCCACCGGGAACTCTTCGGCGCGACCGAGGTGACCACGGAGGAGCACGCTCCTTGGCCCCTTAGAGTGGCACTCGTTGCGCTGGCCGGAGTGACCGTTCTTGTCGGACTGGTCAGCGAAATATTCGTCGAGTCCGTTCAGGCGGCTGCCGAGACGTTTGGAATGACGCCGGCGTTTGTCGGTTTCGTCGTCGTGGCCCTGGTGGGCGGCGCGGCCGAAATGGCCTCGGTCTTTTCGGCGGCCCGCAAGAACAGACTGGATCTAAGTGTGGGGATTGCCCTCGGTAGCGCCGCCCAGATCGCCCTGTTCGTCGCTCCGGCTCTGGTGCTTCTCAGTTATGTGATCGGCCCGACCCCGATGAATCTCCAGTTTTGGCCAGGGGCAGTCATCATGATTTTAATAGCCACGATGACTGCGACGATCGTTACGAATAGTGGCCGTTCGACCTGGTTCGTAGGAGTGCTGATGCTGATAGTCTACCTCATCCTCGCAATGACGCTTTATTTGTTGCCTCCAAACAGCGCGTAGGCCGTGGCTGCTGGCCCCCTTGCGCCAGCCTTAAGAGGAGAATTCCAGATGAGAGGCATACATACAACTATACTGGCTGGAGCGCCGAAAGGTCTTGCGACAATCACATTGTGAATAGCCCCGAGTTTCGTAGACGCCCTCGGCTTGCGTTTTCTGCTGCTTTTCGAACTCGACGGGAGACAGCATGCCGTTTCAGACATGTTTGCGCTTCGGGTTGTAGAACATCTCGATGTAGTCGAACACATCCTGCCTGGCTTCGTCCCTTGAGCGGTAGATCTTTCGGCGTATCCGTTCTCGCTTCAACAGGTTGAAGAAGCTTTCAGCCACGGCATTGTCGTGGCATTTCCCGTGCCGGCTCATCGAGTTAATCAGATTGTGGTGCTTCAGGAACGATGTGAGCGCGACGAACGCCCCACGTTGCGGAAACGATGAAGATGGTGTTGGACCCCATTGGTGAGCGGCGCGGGTGATCGCGTCGAGCTGGGTGACTGCTGCTCGAATATGGTGATGAGCAGTCGCGCGAACTTTTCGCCTCTATTTCTTCTTTGATGCGCCGAAGCCAGCGAAACCGCATGTCTTGGGATCGTTTGCAAAGGCCGCTTCGCAAATACCTACCGCCATGTCGGCTGTTGCATCCGCATCCAGATTCTCGGTTCACCGTCAAAACATCCGATAGGAGCCGTATGCGGAAGTGCCGCGCGTACGGATCTGGCCGGGGGCGATGGGCAACCATCGTCCCTGCCGGGACCTGTTCAAGAACATCTACTCGACGACAAAAGGCTCGCTTCAGCGGGCCTTTTTACTGTCCGCTGAATCGTTGCCAAAATCGCTGATCTCGCTGATAACAAAATCGCTGATCTCGCTGATAATAAAATAAGCGCCCGTCGGATCGCTTTTCCGGCGAATGTTGGGGGAACACGGTTGATTAGACCTCGCACACTCTTGCTATTATGCGCTGCGCTGTATGTTGCCGTCGTATTTGTCGCCATCGTGTGAAGCAGTCCGCGATCCCGGCGGCGAGCAAAGGCTTTCCTGCCACAGGGGAATCCCGGTTTCGAAGGAAACGATCGGGTCTGATGTGAAGATCGGATTACCCGCCGCGAGCAATCGCTCTAAAATAATTCTGTCCATCTGAACGTGCAGCCTGGTCAATCCTGCGCTGTTATAGGCATGTCCAGATGAATTCGGATTGATGCCGGTGATGATCACCGCTGGGGCGCCGTGAAAAAGGGCGAAAAGAACCGCATTCACTCCATTCGAACACTTCGCCTCTGCGTCGACTTCCAATGAGCACAACCCTACCACCTTTTCGAGCAGCGCCATTCGTTCGTAGCGGTCCACGATATAGAGGTGCTCATACTCATAGCTAAAAGACCTCAACCCTCGCTCCAATCGCGAGAGGTCGTCCTTCCTCCAAAGGAGTACGTACAGCGCCTTGGTGCGTTGTCCGGACAAAACCCTTCTTACTTCCTGCGCGTTTTGCGTGGTGCCTTCAATTTGATTAAACATCATCAGCGTGATGTCAGGCGAGTTGCATCCCCAGTTCGACGTGACTGATTGCGAACCGTTTATCGTGATGAGAGAAAATTGATCATTGAACCCCGCCGGTCGGTGTGACACTGGCGCCGAACCGACGACAACGACGGGACCATTGAAGTCAAAATGCATAGGAGGAGGCATTGGACGGGAGATTTTATATTTTAGCCACCTGTACACACAAGTTCTAAAATCTGCAAATGAGTTTACCATAAGGTCGCCTTCGGTGAGCTTCGTTGCAGTTGCTCTACTAGACTTCCGGTATTACTATTGCCGTACGCTACGCCACATTTCCGATGTCAGAACCAGCTTAATCAATTCTGTGTGAGCTCGCAACTGCGGAGTTGATACGAATACTATACAAGTGGCAAGGGAATCGTCAGCCTACCCCCAATTKTCACTTTAGCTTTTTCGCATGTGTGGCATAGTTGCAATGCTCGAGTGTGCACGCCCAAACCTATTCTGGCCTTGACGTATTCATTGCCTAGACAACAACTGAAAGACGTGCGGCTTTCGCCAAGCGTGGGACGCGGCAATGAATGAAGATGACGCGAAAGCGAGCCGCAAAGAGCTGAAGGGATGGGACGGTTGCCCTTTCATCGGCAACGTCGTGCTGGCCGTCTCCGCGCTTTTTGCCGTTGCCTATCTTCTCGTTTTCTTATTTCAGATCTTGACGTGACGAGAGTGCTGGGGGGCCGAATTGCGGATTGCCCTTCGAAGTCGAATGGGCTTTGTCGAATCGCGATCCTTTAGTTGGTCGATCGGTGATCCACTCAAGGTAAAGGGCGACCAGTGCGACTGTCGAGCGGATGGTGGAGGGACGTTTCTCATGGAGGCAGCGAGCACTAAAAAACCATTCTCTCAGAAGATCCGCATCGGCGCGCTTTGGCTCGCAACGACGACCTTTATGGTACTCGTGTTCCTTACTCGTCCGCTGTATGCAGGAACAGCGTTGCACGAACTATTTGAGAACATCGGCGTGGTTTTCGTCATCGCGGGTGTCTTGGGCCGCCTTTGGTCAACCCTATATATCGGCCAACGCAAGAATCGACACCTGATCATCGCCGGTCCGTATTCGATAACGAGGAATCCGCTTTACGTGTCGTCGATGCTGGCGATCCTGGGCGTGGGTTTGATGATCGGTTCCGTATTGATCATAGCCATTTTCGTGCCAATTTACTTTTTTCTGTTCGCCTACGCAGCGCGGCGCGAAAGCGAATATCTGAGATCAAAATTCGGCTCTGCCTATGACGATTATGCGGCACGAACTCCATTCTTCGTGCCGAATCCGCTATTGATGAAGCTCGACGCAGAAGTCACCTTCCGCACTTCGGCTTTGTCTACCGCGTTCCGTGACGCTCTCTTCTTAGTAGCACTGATCCCCTTGTGTGAGCTGCTGGAGTTCCTGCACAACGAGGGATATCTCCGAGCGGTTTTCTATATTCCATGAGGCGATGCCGCCGGTTGCCAACGCCATCATCTAGAACTCCCGCCCATTCCGGCCAACAGGCTGAGCGTGCCATGACGTTGATATTCAAAATCGCGCGCAAAGGTCGTATCGACGCCTGGCACGGGGAAAATTCGGCGCCGTCGTCGCGATTGCCTGGATTCCAGGCTTCTCGTCGTAAGAGACGATCGCGACCCGCTTGGCCGATTTGGCTGCGGCCTATTTCAAGATCTGCACCTGCCGATAGACACACAAGACTTCCGCCATCTTCTGCTCGAACTCGCTGTCGCGACGTTCCAGATAGTAGCGCATCTTGTGGGGTTTGATTTCCTCCTGGCGAAGAAGCTTGCTCACCGTGCCCTGAACCAGACGGCCCAGACAGGGATGTCCGGCCTCCGGTCGGTGCTCGCGCGCATGGCGGGCCAGCAGCTGTGTCGTCCACAGTTCGTGCGGATAGCCATGCTCGCTGGACTTGTCGCATGCCAAAGACACCAACCAGGCTTCGGCCTCCGGCGTGATCACCGGCTCCTTGCCCGGCCGCGGCCGGTCGTCGAGTGCCGAAAGCGGGCCATAGCTCTCGGCCCGCTCAAGGCAGCGCCGGACGGTCTGATGATGTACGCCAAGTCTTCGTCCCACGGCAAAGAACGACGGGTTGTCACGGTAGGCCAGCAGCATAGCGGCCCGCGATACCCGGCTCGCAGGCTCGCTTCGAGACGGCGAAAGCGCCGCCAACGTTTCAATCTCTTGCTCGCTCATCGTCAGCTCGATTACGCGCCGCCTTGGTGCCATGATGAAATTCCCCGTTTGAATAATCTCAAACGAGGAATCCGCCAACACGTCGCTGGTTCCGAAACTGCCGCATTCATGGAATCGGTCGTCTAGAGTTCGACGCGGCATCGAGGTGCGAGCAAACCCGCCGGTTGATCTATACGCTGGCGGCTCCTTCAAAACGCCGCTATTGGTGGCCCATCTTGGACAATGCGACCCGCAGCGGATCATCTGAGACGTGGATCAGCCCGGCATAGGGATGGGCCATGTCGTTCACGATGAAAACCGCGCCGCCGACCGACACCGCGCAGATGATGATGATGGAGATGACCGTGGGATTGTGGGGCGACAGGAGCCCGAACGTCAGGAAGATCACCGTCAGCCAGAAGGTCAGAACGACCAGAAAGGCAGTGGGAAGGCCCTCATTTCCGCTTTCGAGCACCAGCCAATGGCCTTCGGCAATTGCGCTGCTCACCTCCAGCGCCCGGGTCCTCAGAAGCCTGTGGACTTCGTCCTGGGGCATCATCGCCCTCAACAGCTTCTGGACAGGCTCTATCCCCACATCATCCTGCAAAGCGCTTTTCGGGCTGTCGCCGCCCTTGCTGCCGAAGGTATCATTGATGCGCACCTTGACGAGGTCGGCAAGCCGCTCGCGGGCCTCGTCCATTTCGGGGCCGTACTGCGCCAGTACCCGATCGAGCAGGACGAGGCGGGCAGCCGACGTCTTGAGTTCCGTTTCGGCGTCGTCGAATGTCGTCTTGGCGGACGCAACCAGGAAGCCAAGCGCAAGCGCTGACAGCGTACCCACGACCGCCGTTGCAAGCTTGATCGCGTCCTTCGATTCGATCGAAAGATGATGGTGTGGCAGACGCTTGCTAATCCATGCGCCGAGCATGGTGGCCGCTGATAGAAGCAGCGCGATGATGCCGCCGGTTGCCAACGCCATCATCTAGACCCCCCATCCATTCCCGTCGGGATCGACCTTAATCGCGTTCGGGATATGCATCGGCGGTCGCCACGGCTTAAGGCAAAACGAAGCATCTGGGCCCAGTCCTCAGGTTTCGAAAATGAGCAGAAAATATGCAACGAACAAGACAAGGTGAACGGCGCCCTGCATGAGGTGCGTGCGACCGCTGGCGAACGTGATCACGCTGAGCGCAAGCGTCAATATCAGCATCACGGGATTGCTGTGGTCCAATCCAAGCACGATCGGATTGCCGCTGAGATGGCTGATCATCAGCATCGCGGGAACGGTCAATCCGATGGTCGAGAGCACGGAGCCCAGGAAGATGTTTACAGAACGCTGGAGATGATTTGCGACCGAAGCGCGTACGGCGCTGATAGCTTCGGGCGTGGCAACGAGCACTGCCATCACGACACCGCCGAGCGCTGCGGGTGCGTGCAGCGTCTCGATGAAATAGTCGATCGGCGGTGCCAGCTGTTCAACCAGGAACACAACCAGCGCCATGTAGGCGAAAAGCAGCACGACGGACAGCCACAGGGGGCCTGCGTGTATGGCGGTATGGGCGGGCGAAGCGCCTTCCTCGCCATCATCAATGAAGAAGCCGCGGTGCCGGCCTGTCTGTAGGACGAGGAACACGCTGTAGAGCCCGACGGAGATGAACGCCAGGACCGTCTGCTGGATGGTGGAATAGGCGGGTCCGGTTGGCCCGTGGGTGAAGTTCGGCATGATCATGCTGAGTACCGCCAAGGGCACGATGACCCCGAGATAGGCGTTGGCGCCCTGCAGGTTGTGTCGCTGCTCGTGCCGTCTCCAGGCGCCTACGAGCAGTGACAGGCCAACCATCCCGTTGAGGATGATCATGACCACGGCAAACAGGGTGTCGCGAACAAGGGTGGGGTTGTTTTCGCCATGAGACATGACGGCGGAAATGGCCATGACCTCGATCGAGGTGATCGCCAAGGTCAGGATAAGCGTACCGTAAGGTTCGCCCAGCCGCACCGCGAGGTGGTCGGCGTGGCGAACCACCGATAGTGCCGAACCGAGCACCACGGAGAATAGCCACAGGAAGATGACTGTCAGCCAGAAGGGATTTTCGAGCAGCCTGAAAAGGTCCGCGCCGTAGCCGAGGAACACGATACTCGTCAGCAAGCTGACGGCAAGAAACCATTCCTGACGCGCCAATCCTCCAGCGCCTGCGTGTCGTAGCATGCCTTTGCCCACCGTCACCTTACCGATCATTCACAGTCACTCGGCGAAAGGGGCGGGTAAAATTGCCCGGCACCGACTGCGCTTTGGCGTGGCCGTGTCGCGCCGATGAATGCGCGACTTCGCTTGCGCTCAATTCCACGTCGCCAGGAACGGAAGGGATACCGGGTGGATGGATTGGTGATCCGCGCATTGTCCTATTCGGTTTTGCAGCTGGTTGCGGCGCCGCTTCGGGTCAGCGTCGCATTCCTGCCTTTTATCCAGAACTCGGTATCGGCATTGGCGTATCTGCTGCCATCAGCCGATACGGCCAGAGGAAGCGCAACGCTATCGCCAGATCCTGCAAAGGTCAGCTGTGCCGTGCCCGAAGGATCGTCGGGCGGGCTGAAATGCGCCATGATGGCGGAACCGTCGGCACAGCGATACTTGACGTCTGTTGCAACCGCCGTCATCGGCGCCAGAGCAACCAGAATCGATGCTGCGCAAACCGTTGTCATGCGGCTCATCTCCATCGTCTCCTGGAATCGCCCCGGGCCCACAGCCAGACAGATTATTCGAGGTTATTGATACACTTGGCCGATCGTTCCGGCTACGTGAAATATCGTGGGTTTGCCTACTTACTTCGGGCTGCCGTCTGGTATCTGCGCATGGTCCGGCGCGGGGCAGCCATCCGTCAGCATGTGTCGACGCGAGACGGGTATCGTGCCTCGCGTCACGATCATGTCAGACGAGTTTGTCGCACGCCTCGCGAATGCGACGAAGTGCCTCCAGGAGGTCGGTCTCGGCGGAAGCGTAGGAAATCCGGAAAAACGGTGAGAGGCCGAATGCCGAGCCCGGCACGACGGCGACATGCGCCTCGTCGAGGAGGTAGGCACAGAAGTCGCTGTCCGTCGCAATCCTGCGTCCGTCCGGTGTCATGCGACCGAGAATGCCGCCGCATCCGGAGAAAGTGTAGAAGGCGCCCTCGGGAGCGCGGCAATCCAGACCGTCGATAGCGTTCAGCCCGCAAACGACGAGATCGCGCCGGCGCCGGAAGCTCTGCGCGCGTTCCGCCAGGAAATCCTGGGGGCCGTTGAGTGCGGCGACCGCTGCAGCCTGGCTGATGGAGGAGGGGCAGGACGTGGATTGGCTTTGCACCACTGACATTGCCTTGATGAGCGCCTTTGGACCGCCGGCATATCCGATCCGCCAACCCGTCATGGCGTAGGCCTTGGACACGCCGTTGACGGTGAGTGTCCGTTCGCGAAGCCGCGGCTCCATCTGCACCGGGGTCACGAACCGGAAGCCGTCATAGACGATGTGTTCGTACATGTCGTCGACCATCAGCCATACATGCGGGTGTCTGAGCAGCACGTCCAGGATCGGCCTGTAATCCTGAGCGCTGTAGGCAGCCCCCGATGGGTTCGACGGTGAATTCAGCATCAGCCAGCGCGTCCTGGGCGTGATTGCCGCCTCGAGCTGTTCTGCCCTTAGACGAAACCCGTTTGCGGCATCGCCGGCAACCAGTACTGGTTTTCCGCCACAGATCTCGACGATGTCGGAATATGAGGTCCAGTAAGGCGTCGGGATGATCACCTCGTCCTCCGGGTCGACGGTCGCCATCATGGCGTTGAAGAGAATTTGCTTGGCGCCGGTGGCGACGGTGATCTCGTCAATGCCGTAGGAAAGCTCGTTCTCCCGCGCGAACTTGGCGCGGATTGCCTCTTTCAGCGCCGGTGTGCCGTCCAGCGCTGTGTACCTCGTATCGCCACGCTGCATCGCCTCCCAGGCGGCCTGCTTGACGTGCTCCGGCGTTTCGAAATCGGGCTCGCCGGCGCCGAGAATGATCACGGGCTTGCCGGCCCGCTTCATGGCCGCAGCGCGCGCGCCGATCTGCAGGATTTCGGAGACGCCGATCGTGAAGATTCTGGAGGCAGGCCTGAACCCTGCCTCCTCGACCCGTGTGCTGATGGTCATGGCCGATCCTATTCGATCTCGAAGGACACGCCCTGAGCAAGCGGCAGCGCCCTGGAGTAGTTGATGGTGTTGGTGGAGCGGCGCATATAGGCTTTCCAGGAATCCGAGCCGGATTCGCGGCCCCCGCCGGTTTCCTTCTCGCCGCCAAAGGCGCCGCCTATTTCGGCGCCTGAGGTGCCGATGTTGACGTTGGCGATACCGCAATCGGAGCCGTCAGCGGCGAGGAAGCGTTCGGCTTCGCGCAGGTCGAGCGTGAAGATCGATGACGACAGGCCGGCGCCGACGGCATTGTGATCGTTCAGGACCTGATCGAAATCGCTGTATTTCATGACATAGAGGATCGGCGCGAAGGTCTCTTCGAACACTGGGCCCACCTGTGCCGGCATCTCGACAAGGGCAGGCTTGGCGTAAAAGGCTTTGTCGTGGGTCAGATCGACGCGCTCGCCGCCGACGACCACGCCGCCATGGGCACGAGCCTCACCGAGCGCTGTCTGCATGTTGTCAAAGGCGGACTTGTCGATCAGCGGACCGACCAGCGCTGTGCTGTCCAGCGGATTGCCGACCGATACGTTGGCATAGGCTTTTTTCAGCCGCGGTACGAGTTGATCGTAGACGCTCTCGTGCACGAAGAGGCGGCGAAGCGTCGTGCAGCGCTGGCCGGCGGTTCCCATGGCGCCGAAGGCGATGGCGCGAAGCGCCATGTCGAGATCGGCCGAGGGGCAGACGATGCCGGCATTGTTGCCGCCAAGTTCCAGGATGGCGCGCGCAAAACGGCGCGCAAGGCGTGGTCCGACGTCTCTTCCCATGCGTGTCGACCCCGTGGCGGAAACGACGGGAACCTTCGGGTGATCGACAAGCGCCTCGCCGACGACGCGATCGCCGACCAACACCTGGCTGAGGCCCTCTGGTGCATCACCAAAGCGCGCGATCGCGCGATCGAGGATGGCCTGGCAGGCCAACGCCGTCAGCGGTGTCTTCTCGGACGGTTTCCAGACGACGGCATTACCGCAGACAAGTGCGAGTGCTGCATTCCATGCCCAGACGGCGACCGGGAAGTTGAAGGCGGAGATGACCCCGACAACGCCGAGAGGATGCCAAGTTTCCATCATCCGGTGTCCGGGGCGCTCGGTTGCGATGGTCAGGCCGTAGAGCTGGCGCGAGAGACCGACTGCAAAGTCGCAGATGTCGATCATTTCCTGGACTTCGCCAAGACCTTCGGACGGGATCTTGCCGGCTTCGATCGACACCAGACGGCCAAGCTCGACCTTGAAGGCGCGCAGTTCCTCGCCGAGCAGCCGGACGAGCTCGCCGCGCTTTGGCGCAGGCACAAGTCGCCAGCTCTGGAAGGCGAGATCCGCCTTCTCGATCTTGGCCACGGCGGCCTGTTGACTGTCGCTCGGCAGGCGGCCAAGCTGTTCGCCGGTCACCGGGCTATAGGAAGCCATGTCGCCGCCGGTGTAGAGCGCCTTTTCGACACCCATTTTTTCAAGGAGCGCCGCGGCTTCCTGCACAATGTTGATCGTTCTTGTCGCTATGGTCATGTCACGACCCTTTCCTGTTCTGTTGAAACGTCAGCGATCCCGCAAGCGAATCTCGCAAAGGACCGCCACGCGGATCACCGTCATTTCTGTTTATTCGGCCGCCTCTGCGCGCACGAAACGAGCACGGCAATCGGCGATCGATGCCTGCTCGATGCCGGCGTAGTGATCGAATTCGTTGAGAACCGCTGCGCCGAGGTCGCGCTCGAAGCGTTGCTGGTTCGGACTTGCGGTGAACTCCTGCGCGGTCTCGCCGCCGAGATTGGACTGGAAGATGCCGGCCGCACTGACGGGAAGGAAATCTTCGTAAACGATGGGATCGAAGCGGACGAGGCCATCCTCGACCAGACGGTCGATGCTGGCATCTGCCGACGCCGTTGCCATCAAGCCTTTCTCCGTCAGTGAGTAGCGGAAAAAGCCGAGGCCTTCGTTGCGGATGCCGGCCCAGCTGTCGGGGAAGGGGGTAAAAGCATCGGCGAGCGCCTTTTCGTATGCGGCGGCATTGGATCCGTCGGCGGCGGGGCGGACGCGCTTGCGTGAACCCGAAAGCAGTACGTCGTAGAGCGCCCGGCCCTTCGGCGTCAGCGCGACACCGCGGCTTTCGATCTCGCCGAAACGCGCCGTATGGGTGCCCTCCTGCCAATGCCCGTCGGCATCCCTGAAGGACACGGCCTCCTCGAGCGCCTTGAATGATGTCTGCCGAAGCAGGATCGGGCACGCCCGGTTCGGGGGACCTTCGACGACTGCCTTCGGTGCAATGCCGTATTCGGGCATCAGTTGCTGCACCCTGTCTATATCGAGCGCGCGTGGCGTCAGGTGGTTGATGTGCGGTCCCTTGAACGAGACGACATCGGCAATCAGCCGGTGGGCGTCATGCAGGCGGTCGTACATCGCGAGATCGACATTGGCACGATCGTGCCAGCGGAATGTTTCCAGTACCTCCGCGACGAAACGCTGTGCGTCTTCCGCCTCCAGGCCGCCCTGCCGCTCGGCCTTGCCTGTCAGCTCGACGGCAGCAGGCGTGAAAATTGCGCGGTTCTGCAGGATCGCCTGAGCCTCCACACGAAGCGCGCCGTCGGCGATCAGGTCGAGGCGCAGAAGCGACGTGAAAACCCGAAACGGATTTCGCTTCAATGCCGCATCGCCAACCGGCCGGAACGCGGTGGAATGAACCGGCACGCCAGCCTCGCTGAGGTCATAGTAACCGACAGGGAACATTCCCATGACAGCGAAGACGCGTCGCATCGTCTTGAGCTCGTCTGCCGTGCCGAGCCGGATTGCGCCGTGGCGCTCCTGCGAGACGCGCTCCAGCGAACCCGTTTCCTCAAGCCTTGCATGCAGTGCGGGATCGGCTGCCAAGGTTTCGGCGTTTACTGTAGCGACGATATCCATCAAGGTCCCATATGCCGGGACCTCGGCGCGGTACATGGCGGACATCGCAGCCGAAAACGCAGAGCGGATGGAGCAGGAAGAGACAAAACTGCTGGTCGACATATCTTCTCTCGATTTCAAGGTTGTTCCGGGAGTTCATTCTGGATTGCGATCATATCGCGCCTGGAGTAGAGAAATAGCGACAATTAGAGCTGACATGATGCGGTTTCGGAATGATCATATCCCGACGGCTGATGCCTGACCTGACGACGTTGCAGTCGTTTGAAGCCGCCGCACGCCACGGCAGCTTCACGCGCGCCGCCCTTGAACTCAATCTGACGCAAAGCGCCATCAGCCGCCAGATCAAGGAGCTCGAGGGCCAGCTGGGCGTTCTTCTGTTCGAGCGCGTACGACAGCGGGCGATCCTGTCGGACGCCGGCAAACGCTTGCTGCCGGAGGCGAGGCGCTTGCTGCACCAGACGGAGGAGATGATGATCCGGGCGGCTGCCGGTGCCGACGCGACCGCCACTTTGTCGGTGGCGACACTGCCGACGTTCGGGAGCCGATGGCTGACACCGCGGMTGCCAGATTTCCTGTCGGCCAATCCGGGCGCACTGCTCGATATTTCGTCACGGTCGGAGCCATTCGATTTCGAGCTGGAAAGCTTTGATCTTGCCATCCACTATGGCCAACCGATCTGGGCGCGCGCCATTTGTACGTTTCTCTGTGGAGAGGTCGTTGTCCCCGTAGCCAGCCCGCGATTGCTGCAGGCGATGCCCGTTTTCGAGCCGGCTGAACTCGCTGGCAGGCCGCTCCTGCACCTTGCCACCAGGCCGCGCCTTTGGCCGAAATGGTTCGAAAGCTCAGGCATGGACAGCGCTCCGTCTTATCGGGGGAACCGCTTCGACCAGTTCTCCATGATCATCGAAGCCTCTGTCGCCGCCATGGGCTTTGCGCTTCTTCCGCTCTATCTGATCGAAGACGAGCTGAGTTCAGGCACGCTGCAAATTGTCTTCGATCGGCCGATGCCGACGGAAAACAGCTACTACGTGGTGACGCCGGACGGCAAGCGGGAGCATGCGCTCGGTCTCTCCTTCACGGCGTGGCTCTTGTCACAGGTCTCCCGCGACAAATCTGCCTGATCGGCAACGCGCCGCTTGGGCCTCGCGGCAGGTCATTCCTGTCCTTCACCACCGTCCCCCGAAATTTTTCGAATGCCTGATTGACCGCGTTCAAAAATCGTAGTTTGATTAAATCAAATTGATTGACTAAATAAAATCAAACACAAAACGGGAACATAATGACATGAAAACAATGCGTTATGCTACGATTACGCGTCGCAATCTGCTTTTGGCGGCCACAGGCGTCGCGGCGTCTCTAGCCTATAGCGGCGCCTTCGCCACGGCGGCGAGGGCGGAGGCGACGCTGTCGATGCACATCGAGGAACAGACGAGCTGGGTTCGGAATTTCAACCCCTTCGATCTCGCCGGGCGGCGCCAGAGCACGATGGATTTCATCTATGAGCCGCTGGTCATCTTCAACGGTGATGATGCGGGCAAGCCGATCTTCCGGCTGGCGACAAGCTACAAGTTTTCCGATGACTTGAAGTCGATCACCTACGTGCTGCGTKACGGCGTCAAGTGGTCGGACGGCAAGCCCTTCACGTCGGCGGACGTTAAATACACGCTCGAGCTGATGCTCAAGAATCCCGCGGTCGACACGGCTGGTGTCGGCGACACGATCGCTTCGGTCGAGGCGCCATCACTGAGTGAGGTCAAGATCAACCTCAAGGACGTCAACACCGAATTTCCAGAATCGCTGGCCGACCTGGCTGTCGTGCCCGAGCACGTCTGGAAGACCGTTGCCGATCCGGTTGCGTTCAAGAACGAAAATCCCGTCGGCTCGGGGCCGATGACCGAGATCCGCCGGTTTACGCCGCAGGTCTACGAGCAGTGCAGAAATCCGAACTATTGGGACGCGGCATCGCTCCACGTGGACTGCCTGAAGCTGCCACAGATATCGGGCAACGACCAGATGCTCGCTCTGTTGCCCGAAGGGACGATGGACTGGATCGGCTCATTCCTGCCGCAGATCGACAAGACCTTCGTGGCGCTCGACCCTGAACACAATGGCTACTGGCAGCCGCCAGCTGAAACCGTCGCGTTCCAGATGAACCTGAAGACCGAAAATGCCGCTAACGCCAAGGCCTTCAACGACCTCAACTTCCGCCGCGCCTTCAGCCTTTCGATGGACCGCACGGCCATGGTCGATGTCGCAGGCTTCGGCTACCCGGTGGCAAGCCAACATGCAAGCGGCCTGCCGCCGCGCTTTGAGGCCTGGCGCAACAAGTCGGCGGAAGGTGCTGCCGACGAATGGATGGCCTATGACGTCGACAAGGCCAACAAGATCCTCGACGATGCCGGGTACAAGAAGGGCGACGACGGTTTCAGGGCAAACCCCGCCGGCAAGCCGATCGCGTTTACGATCATCATCCCGAATGGCTGGACCGACTGGATCGACGACGCGCAGATCGCGGCTGAAGGATTGCGCGCCGCCGGCCTCAACGTCTCGGTGGCGACGCCGGAATACGAGCAGTGGCAAAAACAGCTGCTCGACGGCAGCTTCGACGTCGCCTTGAATTCGCGTGCTGACGGCTCGACGCCGTTCCGCGGCTACTACCAGTCGATGTCGACGGCCTTTGCCGGACGCATCACCAGTGCCGCGACGCGCTATTCCAATCCAAAGCTTGACGAGGCCTTCAATGCCTATCGCAAGGCAACGACGGATGAAGACCGCAGGAAGCTGTTCGATGAGGTCCAGGTGATTGTCGCCGCCGATTTCCCGATGGTGCCGGTGTTCAACGGCCCGACCTGGTACCAGTTCTCGACGAAGCGCTTCACCGGCTGGGTCACCGACAAGGAGCCGGTGATGAACCCCGAGAACCACGACAACAATCGCATGCGGTTGATGCATCTCCTGCGTCTGAAGCCCGTGCAATAGCACAAAGGCCGAAGGAAACGACGGAATGCGTATCTCCTCCCGACGCCTTAGCGTCTATGCGGTGGCATTGCTTTTTGCGATCGTCATGAACTTTACGGTTCCCCGGCTCATGCCGGGGACCCCAGTCGATGCGATGATCGCGCAACTGGGATCGCGTGCAACCCCTGCCGCGATCGAGGCGATCAAGGCCCGTTTCGGCGCAGTCGATGCGCCCCTTTCAACCCAGTTCATCGACTATCTGAAGGGATTGGCAACGCTCGACCTCGGCGTCTCGGTGAAATACTATCCACAGACCGTGGTCGAGGTCCTTGGCCGATCGACGCTCTGGACGGCGTTTCTGGTCATCACGGCCATCAGCTTCTCACTCGTTGTCGGCGTGACGCTTGGTGCGGTCGCTGCCTGGCGGCGCGGCGGGCGCTTCGACACCGTCGTTTCGCCACTCTCCGTCGTCATGATCGCGGTGCCGCCCGTCATCGTCGCACTGACCACGCTCTTCGTTTTCGGCGTGTCGCTGCGCTGGTTTCCGGTCGGCTATGCCTATGATCCGAGTATGGACCCCGGATTGAACTTTGCCTTCGTCGGCAGCGTGTTCTTTCATGCGATCATGCCCGTCCTCACGCTGTCGCCATACCTCATCGGCGAATTCCAGACGACGATGCGGTCTTCGATGATTTCGGTGCTCGGCGAAGACTACGTGACGATGGGCAGGGCAAAGGGCCTGCGCTCCATATCAGTCATGTTCGGCTACGGCGCACGAAACGCGATGCTGCCTGTGCTGACGAACCTGGCGCTGATGCTCGGTGCTGTTTTCGGTGGTTCGATCGTCACCGAGATCGTCTTCAACTATCCAGGTCTCGGCCTGACGCTGTTCACGGCGAGCGTCGCACGGGACTATCCCGTCATCCAGGGGCAGCTCCTTTTGATGACGCTTGCAACCCTCGGGGCAAACCTACTCGTCGACATCATTTATGGTCTGGTCGATCCCAGATTAAGGGAGGCCGGCGCATGAATGCCGCTCTGAAACTTATCCGTCAGCAGAAAAAAGCGCTCTTCGGGCTGGTGATCATCTGCACACTGTGCCTGATGGCCATCTTTGCCCCGATCATTGCACCGGGGGCGCCCGCCGCCCGTGTCGGCCGCTCGCACCAGGCGCCGACCATCGAGCACGTCCTCGGCACCACGAAGATGGGGCGCGACGTCTACACCCAGTTCGTCTGGGGCGCGCGCACCTCGATTGCGGTCGGTTTTGCGACAGGTATAGCGATCACCGTGGTCGGCACGGTCATCGGCCTGATCGCCGGCTATGTCGGCGGCAAGACGGATGCGGTGCTCGATCTCGCGACCAATGCCGTGCTCGTCATACCGAACATCCCACTGCTGATCCTGCTCGCCTCGTTTGCCGGTACGGTCGGACCGATGGCGATCATGACCATCATCACGCTGACCTCCTGGCCGTGGGGCGCGCGCATGACACGCTCACAGACGCTTGCCCTGCGCAGCCGCGATTTCGTCACGGCTGCCAAGATGATCGGCGAGCCGCGCTGGCGCATCATCTTCGTCGAGTTATTGCCGAACCTCCTGCCGCTGATCGGCATCAACCTCGTCGGCAGCATCATCTATGCGATCGTCGCCCAGACGACGCTCGAATATCTGGGCTTCGGCGATCCCCTTCAGGTGAGTTGGGGGACCATGCTCTACAACGCACAGAATTCGTCGGCGATCATCGTCGGTGCATGGTGGGACATCGCCACACCGGCCGCCGGCATCGCGCTGATCGGGCTGGGGCTGGCACTCGTCAACTTCACCTTTGACGAAATCGCCAATCCGCAGCTGAGATCCGGCCCGGCGCTCAGCCGCTGGCTCCGCCTCAATCGTGCGCGCAAGCGCCAGCTGGAGGCTGCCCGATGAGCAATCATCTGCTTGAGATCCGGAACCTAGACGTCGACTACCTCCTCGACAAGGGCGAGTTCAGAGCGGTCAAGAACGTGTCGTTCAACATCGGCCGCGGCGAACTGTTCGGTCTTGCCGGCGAATCCGGTTGCGGGAAGAGCACCATCGCCTACGCGATCACCCGCCTCTCGAAGGTGCCGGCCTGGGTCGCCGGTGGCGAGATCATGCTGGACGGACACGACCTGTTGAAACTGCCGGAAGGCGACATGCAGAAGATCCGCTGGAAGCGGGTCGGCATGGTCTTCCAGAGCGCCATGAACTCGCTCAACCCGCTGATGCGCATCGACGCGCAGTTTCACGACGTGCTCGCCAGGCACACAGGCTGCTCGAAGAGCCAGTCGCGCGAGCAGGCGGAGGCGATGTTCAAGCTGGTCGGCATTCCCGTCAGCCGGATCACCGACTACCCGCACCAGTTCAGCGGAGGCATGCGCCAGCGGATCGTGATTGCCATCTGCCTCGCTCTTCGTCCTGAACTCATCATCATGGACGAGCCGACGACGGCGCTCGATGTCGTGGTGCAGCGCGAGATCCTCGAGCAGGTGATCGATCTGCAGCGGACTTACGGGTTCTCGGTGCTGTTCATCACCCATGACCTGCATCTGATGGCCCAGCTCTGCCACCGGATCGGCGTCATGCTGAAAGGGGAACTCGTCGAGGTCGGGGACGTCAAAAAGGTCAGCCAGTCGCCGGAGCACGCCTACACGCGCAAACTGTGGAACGCCATACCGCAGCTTCCGGCCCATCGCCATCTGGCGGGAGAGACCGCATGAGCATTCATCCTCAGCCTTCCCCGGCACCATCCGAAGCGGTCATCCGGCTGGAAAGCATCGAACGCCGCTTTGGTCCGGTTCATGCGTTGCGCGGTATCTCGCTCGCCCTCAGTCCGGGCAAAGCGCTTGCCTTGGTCGGAGAATCCGGCTGCGGCAAGACGACCTGTGCCCGCATCATCGCGCGCATGGATCAACCCACTGCCGGCAAGCTCCGATTTCGCGAGCGCGATTTTACCGCAATCGGCACGGCACAAGACGAGCGCGCCTATCGCCGCGAGGTCCAGATGGTGTTTCAGGATCCGTTTTCGTCGCTCAACCCGGTGTTCTCGATCGATCATCACCTCGCAAGGCCGCTCATTTTGCACGGGCACGCTGCCGCCAAGGCAGCGCTCTCGAGCGCGGTATCGCAACTCCTGGCCGACGTCGGGCTCGATCCTGCTGTCACGAAACATAAGTTTCCCCACGAACTCTCAGGCGGACAGCGACAGCGCGTGAATATTGCGCGTGCGCTTGCCGTACAGCCAAGTGTGCTCGTGGCCGACGAACCGACATCGATGCTCGATGTATCGATCCGCATGGGGATCCTAGCGCTGCTTGCGCGCATCAAGCGTGAAAAGAACCTGGCGCTGCTCTACATCACCCACGATATCGCGACAGCGGCCCACGTGGCGGAGGAGGTCGTCGTCATGTTCGCCGGCCAGATGGTCGAATGGGGTGAGACCAACGCCGTCATCGGTGATCCGCGGCACCCGTATACGCAGCTTTTGCTTTCGGCGGTCCCCGATGGCAGTCGCCCTTTCGTCACAGGGGGCAGCGCGCGCTTTCTGGAGCAGGCCGAAAGGGTGCGCGCGCTCAGCCGACCGCCATCGACAGAGGTCGAAAAGGTCGGAGCGAACCATTTTGTCCGCTCGCTTGCGGCATCGAACTGAAGGAGGCCAGCCCTTGGACTATCTCGTCAATCTCTCGGTCCTGGAACCGAACGCCGTACTTGAAGCCAGGATGAAGGATGCCGGCGTAACCATCAGGCGCGTGCTCGCGCCGGAAGCAAAACTCGTCACCAAATGGGTCGCCGACGAATTCGGCGACGGATGGGCAAGCGAAACCGCCGTGGCGCTGGCGCGTCAGCCGCCGACTTGCTTCATCGCAACCCGCAATCAAGAGCTCGTCGGCTTTGCCTGCCACGAATCCATCGCACGCGGGTATTTCGGGCCAACGGGCGTTCAGACGGAAGCGCGCGGGCTTGGGATTGGCCACGCGCTGCTCGTCGCCTGTCTCTTTGATCTCAAAACTATGGGCTATGGCTATGCCATCATCGGAGATGTCGGCCCAGCAGCCTTCTACGAGAAAGCGGTCGGCGCAATACCGATCCCCAATTCCGCGCCCGGTGTCTACGCCGGGATGCTCAAGGTCTGACCTTCCAACACAATCAAGAGATAATCATGTCCAAATCACGCCAACCCGCCCTGCGGCTCGAAAGCTCATGGCTCCCCGCTTCGGACGAGAGAGCCCAGGCCTATACGCTCAGCCTGAAGAACCTATCTTCCAAGCCGATCTCCAAGTTTACGCTCTGCATCAGCGGCCCTGGCCGCGTCGACCCTGCCGTTCAGATCGAGGGCGGAACGATCGGTCGTAGGCTTTCGAACTTCACCGAGTTTCTGCCCCCCGAAGACTTCATGCTGGAGGCGGGCAAGACCTGGACGCTCTCGATTTCGGCGCTCAGCTGGGCATTCCAGCATTGGACGGATGGAGCGATCGGCGCCTACGTTGCATTTGCCGACGGCAGCACCTTGTCGCTGGCTGTGGAGCCGACACGCTCCCTTGCCAACAATGCGCCATTGAAGCGCGGTGCGGAAATCTATCCCGTGCCCGTCAACCCGCCGGTACCCGTTTCGATCGTGCCGTGGCCAAATCAGGTATCGGTGTCGGGCAGGCGTTCCCTGCCGCCGGGCTTTGCGATCAATGCGAGCGATCCGAGCGCGGTTGCGGCCGCAGAGGCCTTCACGGGTCTCGTTGACGATCTCTTCGCCGTCGAAGGTATCGTCCGTCCTGCATCCGAAGGCGGCATGCCGGTGATGCTGGAAGTCGTCGAGGGGCTTGCGCCCGAGGCTTATGCCGTTGCGTTTTCGAGCGACCGCGTGCGGATTTCAGCGACCACGCAGACCGGGCTGCTCTACGGCCTGATCACGCTCGGACAGATCTGGCGCGGCGCCCACCTCTACCCGCATGCATTCAAATTCCCGGCCGATGGAACCATCGCAGACGAGCCCTCGATGGGATGGCGTGGCCTGCATCTTGATGTCGCGCGGCAGTTCTACGGCAAGGCGGAGATCAAAAAACTCCTGAGCATCCTTGCGTGGAACAAGGTCAATCGCTTCCACTGGCACCTGTCGGACGATGAAGCGTGGCGCGTCGAGATCGACGCCTATCCAGCACTGACGGAGATCGGCGCATGGCGTGGGCATGGCCTTGCGGTTCCACCGCTGCTGGGATCGGGCCCAGCGCGGAGCGGAGGCTACTACACCAAGGCAGCCGTTCGCGAGATCGTCGCCCACGCCAAGGAGCTCGGCATCGAGGTCGTGCCGGAGATCGACGTGCCCGGACACTGCTTTGCCATGCAGCAGGCAATTCCTGAGCTCCGCGATCCGGCCGAAATCGGCAGCTATTTCTCCGTCCAGGGTTTCCCGGACAATTGCATCAACCCTGCCCGCGAAAAGACTTACGAGGTTCTGGAAACGATCTTCCGTGAGCTGATCGAGCTCTTCCCGTTCAAGACGATCCATATCGGTGCCGACGAGGTCCCGCTCGGAGCGTGGTCTGGTTCCCCGGAAGCGCTCGCCCGGTTGCGCGAAATTGCTGGCGACGCAACGGCCGAGACGCACGCCAAGCGCCTGAACGTCATCACCAATACCCACGGCGCCGACGACATTGACGGATCCGGCGCCGCCGTCCTGCAAGCCGTGTTCCTGGAGCGCGTCCAGAAGTTCCTGGCCGCGCAGGGCTGCATCACCGGTGGATGGGAAGAAGCGGCGCACGGCAATGTCATCGACAAGACGAAGAGCTATCTGTGCGGATGGCGCAGTGTCGAAGTCTCGGCAGCTCTTGCCGGGGAGGGTTACGAGATGGTCGTCTGCCCCGGTCAGGTCTACTATCTCGACATGGCCAACAGCCCCGACTGGGACGAGCCGGGCGCGAGCTGGGCGGGCTGGTCCGAACCCGAAAAGCTCTACAACTTCGATCCGGTGGAAGGCTGGACCGATGAACAGAAGAAGAAGCTGCGCGGCATTCAGGCCTGCATCTGGTCCGAGCCGATGACGGACCGTGCCGTCTTCGATCGCCTGGTTTTCCCGCGCATCTCAGCCCTTGCGGAAAGCGCCTGGACAAAGCCCTCCGACAAATCGTGGGAGCGTTTCAAGGCCGTCGCAGGACTGATGCCGATCCTCTATGCCTATCCGTGATGGTATCAGGCTAGAGGTTTCTGCAGGACGTCGAACTGTGGGTTCGTCTCCGAAAAGATCGGCAGTGCCGCGGCGCCCAGGATCGCCGTGTCCCTGCCGGTCGCGCCCACCATTATGCGGGGAATGGCGCGCTCGGCGGTCGGATTGACGGGCTCAGGCAGCGGCTCCAGCCGAAGCGCAAGCCGCCCCAAGAGGGAAGGGGGCATCGATCCGCCCAGGACGATGGTCTGCGGGTCGAAGGCAAGTTCCAGAAAGTCGATCGTCTGGCGCATTGGCTCGACCGCGGCGTCGAGCCATGCGTCGAGCGATGTCCCCGCATTTTCGATCAGTGTGTCCAGCTCTTCGAGCGAGCCGTTGTCCGGATTGCGAATGCCGAGATGCTCATAGGCCGTTCCGAGCGATACGTACTGATCCAGGCAGCCGCGCTTGCCGCATGTGCAGAGCCTGCCATTCGGAACCGCAATCATGTGGCCGATCTCTCCGGCATTGTTCCGGCTGCCCTTATAGAGATGACCGTCAAGAAACATTCCGGCGCCGATGCCGCCACCGAGGAAGAGATAGACAAAGCTGCTGAGACCGCGTGCAACGCCGTAAAGCCGCTCGCCGATCGCTGCAGCCGTCGCATCGTTTTCGACAAGAACCGGCACCCCTACGAGGCGATGAAGTTCTGACGCGACGGGAAAATTCTGCCATCCGGGGAGCGTAACCGGGCTCAAGGACGTTACCCCCTCGGAGGCATAGCGACCGGGCATGGCAATGCCGACACCCAGGAGGCGGCTTCGATCGAACCGGAAGCTTGTTTGCAGGTCCGCCGCAATACCGGCGAGGATGGGTATCGCCTCTTTTGGCGTCGGCCGGTCGACAGCACGCTCGATCCTCGCCCGGACGCTTCCCGACAGGTCCGTCAGGACCCCCACCGCGTGGTGGCGTTCCAGCTCCAGGCCCACCGAATAGCCACCGTTTGGATTGATGGAGTAGGGTGTGACCGGTTGGCCGCGCGCCGCCTTTTGCGGAGTTCCCGCCTTCAGAAGCTTCGAACCCTCGAGTTCTTCGACAATGTTGGACACTGTCTGCGTGCTCAACGCCGTCAGACGTGCCAGCGCTGCGCGCGACAGCGGGCCGTTCGTCCTGATCGCCTCGATCACCACACGCCGATTATGCGACTTTGCCTGCTCGAGATTTGTACCTGAAATTGCCTTCATATCTTCAACTTGCAGCGCCGGGCAAATTTGCGCGGACATGTGGAGGCCTTTGCCTGTTGCCTACCGCATACGGGCTTAGCGCGAGGATATCCAGTGGATTGCTTTGGGGCGACAACAGCGACATCACTGGCCTTCGTCCGGAATGTTAAGCAGGTGTCCGCACGCCTTGCAGTGCACCGCGTCCGCATCGTGGCGCTGTAGCCCGCACTGGGGACAGGCAAAGCGTACCTTGTAGGGGCGCACGACTGCCTGGGCGAGGCGCACGAAGAGTGAGATGCCGATGATCATCGTGACGATCGAGGTCAGCTTTCCCGCGGTTCCAGGCAGGGTGATATCGCCAAACCCGGTGGTCGTCACAGTGGCAACCGTAAAATAGAGCGCATCGACAAAGCCTACTGCGCCTTGCTGGCCGTAGAAGAAGAAGGTGTAGACGAAACCGGTGACGATAAACAGGAAGACAACGAGATTGAGACAAGCACGAACGACATCGAGCCACTGATTGTAGCCGAGCCTTCGCAATCCCTCTTTCAAAAGGCTGCTGTGCCCGATCGCCCAGATCCGCATGGCACGCAGGAAGGCAAAATTGAACAGCAGGTCCGGGAACAGCAAGGTCGCCAGTATGAAAACATCGACCCATGTCATGAACCTTTTTATGAAGGTTTTGGCATCGCCGGCGATGATGGCTTGGGCAACGAGCTCGATCCCGATCCAGACGGCGATCGTGAAATCGAGAACCAGATAGGAACGTCCCTCTCTCAGGTAAGGGCCGAATATGAAGAAGGCCAGGATCGCCAGATCGAAGACAGCAAGCACGCCCTGCAGACGAAGAGAGCGGATATCCTTTCCGCGCTGCAGCCAGAGCAGCCATTTTCTGAGGGTCTTCAGTCGTTCGGGCAGGGTACCTTGATCGAGGCGGGCGTTGCTCATTGCGGGAAAACTAGCGGTCGCAGACAGCGTTGCAATGAGGACGCACGCAATTCACGGCTGCGCGACGCCAATGGCGCACACAGTTCTGCGATCGAATGGAGAAGGCTTGCCTTTCCTCAAATCGCCTTGGGCCCTTCGACGCCTAGCCGTTCTGCGTGCTGCAGCAATGGTTGAAGTATGCCGGGAAACAGCACGACGCCCACGGCCTGCGCTTGGCGCCTGCGCGCAAGTCCATTTTCGCCGGGCAAGCGGACGCGCTCGACATCTGGGCGCGGCGGATTTTCATGGCAGGCACGGACCAGCCAGTCGGTCTGACGCAGGAACGCGTCACGTCCGCCGAAGGCATCAGGGTCGAAGACCTGTACGGTCACGGCTGCATTGGTTCCGTTGGGAGCGTCCGCTCGTCCGAAGCCGGCAAGGCCCTGTGTGAATGCCTCGACATGGAGCGCCATCCCGTAGCCCTTTTGCCCGTGGTCGACGCCTCCGGTTGGCAGCAGCGTGCCACCGCGTTCGATCACCCGAGGATCGCGGCTCGGCTTACCATCCTCGTCAAGCAGCCAGTCGTGATCATATTGCCGCCCCTCGCGGACCAGTCGCTGTGCCATGTTGACTGTGGTGATCGATGCGCTGATGTCGATCAGGATGGGATCACCTGTGGTCGGGATTCCGTGGGCCACCGGATTGGGGGTGTAGACACCCTTGCGCCCGCCGAAGGGCGCAACCTGCGCACCGGAAGGACTGGAGGATGCGATGCTGACCATATAACCGCGCTCGGTGGCGATTGGCAGGTAGGCGGCGAGGCAGCCGATATGATGGCTGTCGGCGATCGCAATCGTCACCGTCCCGTAAATCGCGGCACGGTCACAAGCAAGTTTGACGGCTTCAGACGTCAGCCAGGCACCCGGCAGGCGCTGTCCGCGCCAGGCAACGGAAGGGCCGCGATCGGAGACGACGTCTGGCCGTCCCTGGCGCTTCATCACACCGTCGGCAATGCTCTGAAGGTACCAGCCCGCCAAAGCAAGGCCGTGTGTGGTATGGCCCATCAAATCGGCTTCGACGAGATAATAGGCCACAGCAGCTGCCTTTTCGCTTTCGAGACCGGCGGCGACAAAAAGAGCGTTTGCAAAGTCGCGCAGCGCTTCAGGCAGATAGCGGATATCAGAGGCATCAGGCATGGATCTCTCCGTGGTTATGCCGACCGCTGCGCGGTCAGCGCGCAAGCAATCGCGGCGCAAGCGTTTGGCCGCTGAGCGCAGCCAGAACGTTCTGTGCTGACATGACGGAAACGGCGCGCTTGGCATCCAGCGTGACGCCGGCCACGTGCGGCGTTACGAGCGTGTTGGAGAGCTGAAGCAACGGGTTTGCGATGCCAGGCGGCTCGACCGCGAAACTGTCCAGTCCCGCACCTGCGAGATGGCCTTCCGCCAGTGCCGAGACGAGTGCTTTCTCATCGACGACTTCGCCCCTCGCGGTGTTGATCAGGAACGCGCCGGGTTTCATCAGCCGGATGCGTCGGGCATCGATCAGCCTGGTCGTTTCAGGGGTAAGCGGGCAATGCAGGCTGACGATGTCGGAAGTTGCAAGGAGCGTGTCGAGGTCGTTGGTCCGGCTGACGCCATCGGCAAATGCGCTGTCTGGGGCATGCGGATCGAAGGCGGATACGATCATGCCGATCGCGCCCGCCATTTTGCCTAGCGTCTGGCCGATGAAGCCGAAGCCGACCAGACCAAGGTGCTGACCGCGCAACTCTCGTCCTCTGTACTGGCCCTTGTCCCAGATGCCGTCACGGATCAGCGCATCCTGCCTCGGAAGCTCCTTGACCAGCGCCATCATCAGAGCGAGCGCGTGCTCGGCAACCGATTGCCCGTTGCTGCCTATCGTCATTGACACGGCAATGCCAAGCCCCCTCGCGGCGTCAACGTCGATGTCGTTCGTGCCGACGCCGTGCTTGGCAATATGGCGAAGCCTCCCTCCGGCCCGCATTTCCTCAGTTCCTAAGATGTCCGCAAGCAGACGCACGATCACGGCTTCGGGACGGTTGGCGTTCATGACCTCGATGACGGCTTGCCGGTCGAGATAGGGGGGCGTTGCCACGACTGTGACACCGGCTGCTTCCAGGAGCGCGCGTCCCTCGGGTGCGAGTTCTCCCCCGAGTATGACAACTGTCTCGTCCACCAGGCATCTCCTATGCAGGCACAGATTTTCGCCGGCGCAGGCGCGCACCGATGGCGAATGATAGTCTCCTTGCGAAGCGCTCAGGCCGCCTGGCGGCGCGGCGATCGGGCCATCAGCCGCGCATAGGCGATGGCCGACAGCATGTTGTGGTGATTGGCCTTGCCGGTTCCGGCGATGTCGAAGGCGGTGCCGTGATCGACGGATACACGGTCGATCGGCAGGCCAAGCGACACGTTGACGGCAGTCTCAAAGGCAACGAGCTTTATCGGGATGTGACCCTGATCGTGATACTGCGCGATCACCAGATCGAAGGCGCCATTGTAGGCGCGGGCAAACACGGTATCTGCCGAGATCGGCCCGACGACATCGATGCCTTTTGCCTGTGCCTGCTTTACGGCTGGCGCCAGGAATTCCATGTCCTCGGTACCGAACAGTCCGTTTTCGCCGCAATGTGGATTGAGACCGGCAACCGCAATGCGCGCCTTCTTGCCGAGCCGCATGAAATGATTGTGCCCGGCCTCGATGGTGGCGAGCACCCGCTCCGTCTTGGCTCGCTCGATCGCGCCCCTCAGCGAGATATGCGTCGAGACGTGAATGGTGTTCAAACGTTCGGAGGCGAGCAACATGAAGGAGCTCTTCGATCCCGTCAGATGCGCCAGCAGGCCGGTATGTCCGTCGAAATGATGCCCGGCAAGGTTCATCGCTTCCTTGTTGATCGGTGCAGTCACGATAACATCGGCCGCTCCGGACATGGCGAGATCGACTGCCCGCGTGATGTATCTTACGGAGGCGTCGCCCGCGACCGGGCTGACCTTGCCGATCTCGGGCAAGGGTGCGCCGAGGTCGACTTCGTCGACGGCGATCTTGCCGGCGTCGGGGGCATCGGCGGGCGCAAACATCAAGCCGGTGGAAGCGGCGCGGTTGGCCCTCTCCAGGGCTTCGGTGTTGCCGACGATCACGAAATCGCGGCGTTCGTCATCGGGCATCGCTGCCAGCGCCTTGACGATCACCTCAGGTCCGACGCCTGCCGGATCGCCCAGCGTCACTGCGACTTTCGCATTCCTGTCCATCAGTCACATTCCTTTTCGCGTGGCACGCGCCTAGTAGGCGGCCTCATAGATCGAGCGGATATCGGCGCGCGACAGATCGCGCGGATTATTGTCGAGCAGGCGACGGATGGCAAAGGCATCGTCGGCCATGGCGTCGAGATCGCTTTGCGGCACACCGAGGCCTGAGAGCTTCATTTCAATGCCGAGCTCGGCACAGAACGAATAGGCGGCATCGAAGACCGAACGGATATCCACCGACGCCCTGCGGCCGAGCGCATCCATGACCGCGCGGGTCTTCTCCGGAACCGACGGCGTGTTGAAGGCAAGTACATGCGGAAAGATCAGCGCGTTCGCCGCGCCGTGCGCCACATGCCAACGCGTGCCGAGCGGATAAGCCAGCGCATGGCCGCCGGCGGTATTGACCGGACCAAGGCAGAAACCGCCATAGAGCGATGCGAGCGACAGGCCGGCGCGCGCCTCGGCGTCGGAACCGTCCTTGACCGCCCGCGCCAGATATTTGCCGACCAGGCGCGTTCCTTCGATCGCATAGAGGTCGACCATCGGGTGCGCCTTGCGATTGGTGAAGGCTTCGACACAGTGCGCCATGGCATCGACACCGGTTGCAGCCGTCGTACCGGCCGGAACAGTGAAGGTCAGCGCTGGATCGATAACGGCGATGTCGGCGAGCATGTGAATGCTTTCGACAGCAAGTTTGGCCATCGTCGTCGGATCTGTGACGAGCGCGCGGATACCGGCTTCGCTGCCTGTTCCCGACGTGGTCGGCACCTGCGCCAGTGCGACGCGGCGGGGACCATGGACCTTGTTCGGGCCGACGACCTCATGCAGCGTCTGCGACGAGCCGGCAAGCACGGCAGCAAGCTTTGCAAGATCCATGGCGCTGCCGCCGCCGAACCCGACCACCAGCTGGGCATCGGCGGCATTGGCCGCGGCAAGAACCTTGTCGAGATTGGCCGTATCCGGCTCCGGTGTCACATCGGCAAAGACCGTGACGTCGCCCTTGAGCGCGAGCGTCTCGACGCGCCTGGCATTGAACGCATCGGAGATGACAAGAATGCGGGCATAGCCTTTTTCGCTCGCCCACTTGCCGAGCCGATCGGCGGTGCCGACACCGAACTCGATCAAATGCGGCCGGACTATTGTGATAGGCGAATCCAAGCTGACCACTGGACCACTCCTCCCTGCAAGATCACACGGCACCTGTAGCTGCCGTTAAGATGTAAAGTTGTTATACAAAGCTAGCTTGCTTGGCAAGCCGTACCATCGAATATGTCGAAGAATTCATCTGGATCGCTGCGGATGGGTATGCGATAGAGGTGAGGTATCGGCTTTAGTACCTTGTTATTGAATGCTTTAATGTTGCCACCCTTATCGTTGGCATGGACTGGATCGAACTGTCGCCAGTCGTCCAAAAGCAGAGCAGAAAATTGTCAACTCTTGGCTTGTCGATAGGCGAGCCGACGCGAGAATCTGTCAAAAGACCGCGCGTCAGCCCCCAAACGGTATCCCCAACTGACAAGCTGTCAGGCGTCAGCCGATCGCGTCTTGCGAAAGACGCACATATTTGATCGCCCGGCGATAGTAGGTGTAGGCAACGTGCACGACGCCATCCGGCCCTTCGACGATCGAAGGGTAGGAAAATTCACGATTGATCGCGTCCTTCGAGTTGTTGCTGAGGCAGTACCCGTCTCCTGTGTCTAGGTCGACGCGGCGCGGGAAGCTTGCGCCGCCATCATTGGAGAAGGCAAGACTGAGCGGTGCACGGGGAACGCCCCAGACGGCCTTCTGCCGCGCCGTCGCCGGTTCCAGTGCCGCTTCGACGCCTTCGTTGCCCCCGATCTCGTCGTAGAGCGAATGCCTTCTGGCATCGGATGTCAGCGCATTGGAATGGTTGTAAACCATTGCGATAACGCCATTTCTTAGCTTCACCGCCTGGATCGAGGAATTGTTGTTGGGCAGGTCGATGGGCTCGGGCGCGCTCCAGCGCCTGCCGCCATCCGTCGACCGGCTGGACAACACGGATTGCGAAAAGCGGTTGCGGTAGAACGCGACGAGACGATCACCGTCAAGCGGCACGATGTTCATGTGAACAGCGCCCAGACTGTCCGGTACGTCGGTCATCTCAAACGTCTTGCCCTGGTCGCTGGAGATCAAGACGCCAGCTGTGTCTGCGTCTCCGGTCCAGCGTTCTCCTGGCAATCCGACGCAGCGAAAAACGGGAAGAAGCCAGTCTCCGTGGCCATTGACGATGATCGGCTGCCGGACGAAGGTGCCGGGAAGATCGCAGAGAACGCCGACGTCTCCGAATGTCTTGCCGCCGTCGGCTGAAATTCGATATTTGACAATCGAGCCATCCTGATTTCCGGAGGTCTGAGACGTGTAGAGCAGCCACACATTTCCGTCAGGAGCCTTGAAAATCAATGGGTTCTGCTCGGATTTGACCGGATCGTCGGACATCTTTTCGGCCTGCGACCAGCGGGTGGCGCCAGGCGCGAGGCGCGACATGTAAATCGAAATGTCACCCATCCCCTCCATCGTGCCGCCAAACCAGACGCAGGTGAGCGTGCCATCCGGCAGAAAGGCGAGATTGGCGGCGTGGTTTTGGATGCATGGGGACGGCAGGTAGGCGTCCGCGCGTCCCTTTTTACGTCTGTTGGCGACAATGTCGCCCGTCATCAGTGGCGGAACCGCGTCCGGCTGCAAGCCCGTGAAGGTCATTGTCGTCATCCTTACAGCTTGGCATAGGCCTCGGAGAGGGCGGCATAATCAGCCTCGCTGATCGGCATCAGCGGCGCGCGGGTGCGTTTCCACGATGGGGTGCCGGTCTTCAGTCCCACCATCGCCTTGATCGTCGGGATCTGCACATAGGAATTGGACAGGGTGCGGAAGGCATTGATCCTGTTCTGGGCGACGTCGACGTCGGCGGTCCGCTCTGCGTCATGAACGTTGTCGTAGACGGTGCGCAGCGAGCCTGCGACGAGATTGGACGTGGCGGTGATGCAGCCGGCTCCACCGGCTTTTAAGAGCGGCAGCAGCAGCGGGTCGGCGCCAGCGAGAACGGAGAAGCCGGGATAGGCGGCGATGATCGCCTGCATGTTATTGAAATCCCCAGCGGATTCCTTGATGCCGACGACGGTCTCGGGGAAGGCTTCGATCAGCCGGCCGATCAGCGGCACGGAAAGCGGCACGCCGGAAACCTGCGGAATATGATAGAGAATGACCTGCAGGCGACTGTCTGCGACCTTTTCCAGGACCTGCGAATAGGCGGCAAACAGCCCGTCATCGGACACGCCCTTATAGTAGAACGGCGGAAGCATGACGACTTTGGTCACGCCAAGCGAAAGTGCGTGCTTGGTGAGTTCGACCGTTTCGGGAATGGCCACCACGCCGGTGCCCGGAAGCAGAGCGTCAGCAGGAATTCCCGCCTTCAGGGTTGCTTCGAGGATTGCGCGGCGTTCGCTCGACGAAAAGGAATTCGCTTCGCCCGTGGTGCCAAGAAGTGCCACCCCATGACAACCCTCATCAAGAAGCGTCCGGCAATGGGCCGTAAACAGACCGAGATCGGGGCTGCCATCGGCGTTCAGCGGCGTCGCCGCCGCACTGAATACGCCTGTAATCTTGTGATTGTTCATATCGTCCTCCTCGGATGAACGCCGCGACGGGCGGCAAAGGCGGGGCGTCAGGCCCGCAGGGTCGCGTTTTCTTCATCCTCGCAAACGTTGTTGTCAATATGACAATAGACGGAAGAGGAGCTTCGATTTTTTAAGCCATTGAAAAACCGTTATAAAATATTTTGTCGCATTGCTGAAGCCTGCATGAGATTAATTTTTGTTGACATATTTACATTATCGCGCGAGTGTCTGCGCCATACATGACGCACTTTCGGGATAGAGTGAGAGCGAGGGCGTCACGGATATTGTCATGGGAGGAACAGATGACTGATCGGAATGAACGGAATGCTGCGCAAAAGACGCAGATGTCGCGCCGCGATGCGCTGAAGCTCGGCCTTGCTGCCGGCGTCGGCCTTACGGTTTTCGGGATGAATGCCCGCATCGTGCTTGCCGATGAAGGCCAGGTCCTGAAGGTCGCCAACCCGGCTTTCAACCAGGACTGGTCCCCGTTGCGCGGTGGCGGCGTGCCCTACCGCTGGAACTCGATCTGGTGGGCGTCGCCCATGTATTTCGACAGCGAAGGCAAGATCAAGCCCTACGTCTTCACCAGCTGGGAATCGGCCGATAACAAGGTCTGGACCTTCAAGATCGACCCCAAGGCCGTCTTTTCCGACGGTAGCAAGATCACCGCGGCTGACGTCAAGGGATCGTGGGAAGTGGCCTCGATGCCCAACACCAAGAGCCAGCGCGCCGACCAGGTTCTGAGCAAGGTTCAAGGCTACAAGGACATCAGCGGCGGCTCGGCAACCGAACTTTCCGGCGTTGCAACGCCTGACGAGGGAACTGTCGTCGTCACACTGGCGGACGTCGATCCGATCTTCTTCATGCGCCTTGCCAACCACATCGCTCCGATCACCAAGGCGGCCCAGTCGCGCGGCAGCGACGGCGAGGAAATCGCCGACTGGTACAAGCCCGAAAGCGGCGCTGTCTTTTCCGGTCCGTTCAAGCTGACCAGCCTCGATATCGACGCTGGCAAGCTGGTGTTCGAGCCGAACGAGAATTTCTTTGGCCCCAAGCCGAAGCTGGCGCGCATCGAAATCACCTCGATCGAGGACAACGTCACCGCGACGTCGCTGATCAAGTCGGGCGAATTCAATGCCCACACCGAATTGGTGACATCGACGATCATCCAGGATCTCGGCCCCGAATTTTCAGCCGGCCCGATCATTCCGACGAGCCAGCACTTCTGGTTCAACGTCACGCGTGCACCGATGGATGATCCGAAGGTTCGCCAGGCGCTCATCATGGCAATCGACCGGGAYGGCCTCTTCAAGGCGTCTTATCCGGATGGTCCGCACAAGAAGGCCGATCAGATCCTAAATTCTGTGCCGGGTGCGGAAAACTCGGGGTTCGAACCCTATCCGTACGATCCGGCAGCGGCCAAGAAGCTGCTTGCCGAATCCACCTATGGTGGCCCGGACCGTCTGCCGAAGATCCTGTTCGTCGGCATTTCTGCGCCGGCGATCCAGGCAGCAGCCCAGTTCATCGCCGAGCAATGGCGCCAGAACCTCGGCATTACCGCCGTCGACATGAAGCCGCAGCAGGATTCCTATGCAGGCCCCGACCAGAATGCGGTCCAGATCTTCCGCGATGACGTCGGCACGCGCGTTCCCGATGCCGTTTCCTATCTCGCCGGCTGCATCGCGTCGACCTCGTCGAACGCGCAGAACAAGCTCGGCGGATACAAGAACGAGAAGGTGGATGCATCGCTTGCGCAAGCCGCGACCAAGGCTGCTGACGATCCCGAGCGCATCAAGCTTGCGCAGGATGCCCAGAAGGCATTCCGCGAGGATTGGGCCTTCATTCCGTGGTACTCTCAGGCGATGTCGCGCTGGGCTACCAAGGAGGTCAAGGGCATGGACAAGAACCTCGACTGGCAGGTCGTGGCGCCCTGGGACATTTCGATCGGCTGAGCCGAGCAAACGCTCCAAAGATAGCCCTTTGGCATCTCAACAACCGCGCGAAGACCGCAAGGCCTTCGCGCAAATTTCAAGAAGACATCGCATGTCCGCGCCAACGCGGAAACGTGTCTACCAACCGGTGGGAGGTGACCTTGTTACGCTATGTGCTAACCCGGTTTGCCATCTGGATTCCGTCCGTGCTGATCGTGATGCTGGCCGTTTACGCGCTGGCCTTCTACGGCGCCGGCGATCCGATCAAGCTGATCTTTCTGCGTGCACCCGGCGATGTCGCCTATAATCCGCAGCGCATCGAAGCCATTCGCGAAAGTGCCGGCCTCAACAAGCCGTTCATCGAGCAGTTCGGCCTTTACATCTGGAACCTGCTGCATGGCCAGTTCGGCAATTCGCTGACCTCGGGCCGATCGGTCTGGGCCATGGTGTCTGCTGCAGCACCCGTCTCCTTCAAGCTTGCGCTCTGTTCCATCATCCTGACGACGATCGTCGCCATTCCGCTTGGCATGATCGCCGCGATGAACCAGAACAGCCGCATCGACTATGCCATCCTCGGCTCGGCGCTGTTTCTCTGGGCGATCCCGGCCTATGTCGCCGGCCCGCTGTTGATGGTCGGTCTGATCGTTCTCCTGCCGCACGCCAATGTACCCTACGGCTGGGGCGGCGTGTTCGAGGTGCGCATCGTGCTGCCGCTTCTCGTCCTCTCCTTCCAGCCGATCGCGCTGATTGTGCGCCAGACGCGCGCCGCCGTCATCGAGGTGCTGTCGGAGGACTTCGTCCGTACCGCGCGCGCCAAGGGCGTACCGGAGATCGTCGTGGCGCTCCGCCACATCCTGCGCCCGGTGCTGACACCCGTCGTCACCCAGCTCGGCCTGATCATGATCACCATCGTCAACGGCGCGATCTTCGTCGAGCTGGTGTTCGGTCTGCCAGGCCTTGGCCGGTTGACGGTTCAGGCGCTGATCAACTCGGACTATCCCGTCATTCTCGCGATTACGCTCATCGGATCCTTCCTGGTCATGCTGTCGAACCTTCTGGTCGACGTGCTCTACCCGCTGCTTGATCCGCGCGCCAACGATGCAAGAAGGAGCCGCTGACCATGTCCGCCATCCCTCTCTCACCGACAGCACCGCTGGACGAAGCACCGGTCAGCCTGTGGCGCGATGCCTGGTATCGCCTGAAGCGCAACAGGCTCGCCGTCTTCGGCCTGATTGTCGTGCTCATCCTCGCCTTTGCTGCGATCTTCGGGCCTTACCTGACGCCCTACGATTATCTCAGCCAGGACCTTCAGGCACGAAATGCCGCGCCCTCGCTGCATCACCTCTTCGGGACCGATGATCTCGGCCGCGATGTCTTCAGCCGCGTGGTCTTTGGCACCCGCACAGCTTTCATGGTCGCCGTCGTCGTCACCTTAATCGCCGTTTTGATTGGCGTCGTGCTCGGCGCCATCGCGGGCTTCTTTGGCAATCCATTCGACCGCGTCATCATGTGGCTAACGGACATGACGATGTCTGTACCGAACCTACTGCTCGTCGTCGTCATCAACGCGTCGCTGAAGTCGCCGATCACGAAATGGATGGAAGCGCAGTACCTCGCGACGCTCAATCCGTTTTATCGCCAGACCATCTGGGTCGATTTCATGCTCGTTTTCGGCTCGATGGCGCTGATCTCCTGGCCGCCCTATGCGCGTCTCGTTCGCGCACAGGTGCTGTCGATCCGCGGCCGGCCCTACATCACCGCCGCCCAGGCGCTCGGTCTCTCCAACTGGATCATCATGAAGCGCTACGTCATTCCGAACGCACTCGGACCGCTGATCGTTTCCGTCAGCGCCGGCCTCGGCACCGCGATGGTTCTGGAAAGCGCCTTCAGCTTCCTCGGTGTCGGCGTCAACCCGCCGACGCCCAGCTGGGGCAACATGATCTCGGACGGTCTGCGTGTCTGGCAGCACTATCCCCACCTGCTTGCTGCTCCGGCAGCGGTACTCGGACTTGCCTCCGTTGCCTTCAGCTTCCTCGGCGATGGCCTTAACGACGCACTCAATCCTCGGGGGAACAAGTGATGACCGTCACCAAATCCAACGAACGACTTCTTGATGTTCGCGACCTGACGGTCGAGATCGACGGCCGAAACGGTCCGGCGGTGGTGGTCGATGGCATCGACCTCTACGTCAACAAGGGCGAAACGCTGGGCGTCGTCGGCGAATCGGGTTGCGGCAAAAGCCTGACGATGCTGAGCCTGATGCGGCTCCTGCCCAACAAGATCAAGGTTACGAAGGGCTCGGCGACGTTCGACGGAAAGGATCTGCAGACGATGTCGAACCGCGAGCTGCGCAAGGTGCGCGGTGGCGATATCGGCTTCGTTTTCCAGGATCCGATGACCTCGCTGAACCCGGTGATGCGTGTCGGCGACCAGATCTGCGAGCCGCTGATCTACCATCGCAACATGAAGAAATCGGAGGCACGCTTGCGCGCGGTCGAACTTCTGCGCCTTGTCGGCATTCCCGGTCCCGAGGAGCGTCTGCAGGCGTATCCGCACGAGCTCTCCGGCGGCATGCGCCAGCGTGTGATGATCGCGATCGGCCTTGCCTGCAATCCGAAGCTCCTGATCGCCGACGAGCCGACGACTGCACTCGACGTCACCATTCAGGCGCAGATCGTCGATCTCGTGAAGGACCTGCGCGCCAAGCTCGGCATGTCGGTGGTCTGGATCACCCACGATCTCGCCCTGATCGCTGGTCTTGTCGATCGAGTGGCTGTGCTTTATGCCGGCACCGTGGTCGAGGACGCACCGGTCGATGAGCTCTACGCTCGCCCGAGCCACCCCTATACGCGAGGTCTGCTTGCCTCGATCCCGAAGCTCTCGGACGCACCGGCAAGTCGGCTGAGCTCGATTGGCGGCACGCCGCCCGAACCCGGCCGCCGGCCGAAAGGATGTCCGTTTGCGCCGCGTTGTCCGCTGGCCGAGGCCATCTGTCATGAGAGCGTGCCGAAGCTGGAGCCGCTGAGCGGCGCCGGCAACCATCGCACCGCCTGTTTCGTCGTCCAGAAAATGCAGGAGGCCGCGTGATGGGTGCCCAACCGCTGCTGAAGATCGAAAACCTCGTCAAGCATTTCCATGTCAAGCTCGGCGCCTTCGGCGAGCGCTCGGCGACCGTCTATGCGCTCGACAACGTCAATCTGGATATCATGGAAGGCGAAACGCTGAGCCTCGTCGGCGAATCCGGTTGCGGCAAGTCGACCACCGGCTTCACCATCCTAAACCTCTACAAGGCGACCAGCGGCAAGGTCGTCTACAAGGGCCAGGATCTTGCGACGCTCGATGAGAAGCAGATGCGGCCCTTCCGCCGCGATCTGCAGATCGTCTTCCAGGATCCGTATTCGACGCTCAATCCGCGCATGACGATCGGCGAGGCGATCGGCGAGCCCATCCTGTTCCACAAGCTTTGTACAAAGGCAGAGCTCAAGGACAAGATCGCAACGCTGCTCACCGACGTCGGTCTGCCGACACGCTTTGCGCAACGCTATCCACACGAACTCTCCGGCGGTCAGCGCCAGCGCGTCGTCATCGCCCGGGCGCTCGCATGCCAGCCGAAGTTCATCGTCTGCGACGAAGCGATTTCCGCCCTCGACGTATCGATCCAGGCGCAGATCATCAACCTGCTGCTCGACCTGCAGGAAAAGTACGGCCTGACCTATCTTTTCATTGCCCACGATCTGGCCGTCGTCCGCCACATCAGCACCCGTGTCGGCGTCATGTATCTTGGTCGCCTGGCGGAGCTCGCAACGCGCGAAGAGCTGTTCGACAACCCGCTGCATCCCTACACAAAAGCGCTGCTGTCGGCCGTTCCGGAGACGGATCCGGAGCTGGAGCGCACCCGAACCCGCCAGATCCTGCAGGGCGACGTGCCGAGCCCTCTCAACCCGCCGAGCGGCTGCCGCTTCCACACAAGGTGTCCGATCGCCATGGATGTCTGCAGCAAAGTCATCCCGGAGTGGAAGGAAGCCCGGCCTGGCCATCTCGTCGCATGCCATGCCGTCAACACAGGTCAGACTGCATGACGCTGAAGGTCGCGATCATCGCCGACGATCTGACTGGCGCACTCGACACGGGCACGCCCTTCGTCGATGCTGGCCTTTCCGTCGCGGTTGCGATCGATATCGAAGCCATATCGCAGGCGCTTGCGTCAGGCGCTGACGTCGTCGTGGCCAACACGGCCTCTAGGGCACTTCCTGCGGAGGAAGCGGCAGGAAGGGTCGGCCTTGCGGCCAGCGCATTTCTTGCCGCCTCGCCGGACATCATCCTGAAGAAGATCGACTCGCGACTGAAGGGCAATGTGGCCGCAGAAAGTGCGGCACTCGCAGCCGTTTTCGGTCATCACCAGATCGTGCTCGCACCTGCCATTCCCGATCAGGAACGCTTCACCCGCAACGGGCATGTGGTCGGTCGCGGTGTCGATGAGCCACTACCGATCGCCGATCTCTTCAAGCCCCGTCGCGAGAAGGTGCTGATCGTCGATGCGGAGAGCGACGGTGATCTCGACCGACTGATTGAAGAGCACGATTGGAAGACGACGCTCGCCGTTGGCGCACGCGGCATCGGGAGCGCGTTTGCCCGCAGCATCGGCAAGGCGAACAAACCCGCAGGCGACTTCAAGGCAACGCTGAAGACCGTCTTTGCGTTTGGATCCCGCGATCCGATCACGGCGGCGCAGATGACAAGGCTCGAGGCTTCAGGGATGCTCCACGACAACATTGAAGCGCCGCTGGGATCAATAGAGTATGTCGATGGATTGGCCTTGCCGGTTCTCTTGCATTGTACAGGAGAAATCTCCGGTGAGGCGGAGGCTGTTGCCGATCGCTTTGCGCAAGGGGTGAAATCGGTGATAGAGGATACGCGGCCGGACATGGTGATGGTCGGCGGCGGCGATACCGCACTGGCAGTCTTCCGGGAACTCGGAATTCACGTTCTGATACCGAAGGGTGAGATCGAAGCGGGCATTCCCTGGTTTGACGTGATCGCGGCCGATGGTGCCGCCTTCAGATGCTCCGTCAAGTCCGGGGGCTTTGGGAATCCGGATAGTTTGCTAAGAGTGATACCGCAGAATCAGCTGGCATGAGACGATGCCGGCGGGGAGAATGAACGTGGATGAAGCAAACGGTGCATCGGCGAGCGGGCAACCTGCTCCAGTGGCCAAGCCGGAGCGCGGCAAGGCGGTGAAGCTGGTCGATCGCGTTTTCGACCAGCTGCTGGAGCGTATCCGCTCCGGAAACTACCCGCCGGATTCGCGTCTGCCGGGCGAGCACGAGCTTGCCTCGTTGCTTGGCGTGTCCCGCCCGATCGTGCGCGATGCATTGGCCAAGCTGCGCGACAAGGGCATAGTCTATGCCCGTCAGGGTGCGGGCACCTTCGTCAGCGCGCACGGTTCGTCCACCACGCAGCTTTCCTATTCTCCGGTCAAGACGATTGCCGATATTCAACGCTGCTACGAGTTCCGCCTGACGATTGAACCGGCGGCGGCCTATTTCGCGGCAAAGCGGCGCGATGACGCCGCCATCCAGAAAATTGCCTCAGCGCTCGCCGACCTTCGAGAAGCGACCAGCCATCAGCTCCACCGCACCGACGCAGATTTCAATTTTCACCGTTCTGTCACGGAGGCTGCAAACAATCACTACTACACGGCCTCGATCGATGCCCTGAAGGCACATATCGCGGTTGGCATGCATCTGCACGGGCTGTCGCTGCTGGGTCCACGGCCCGGGCTGGAACAGGTGTTCCAGGAGCACAATGCGATCTATAAGGCGATTGCCGAGGGCAGGGCAGAGGACGCGCGTGACCTGATGAAGGCTCACCTGGAGGGGTCAAGGGATCGACTGTTTGAGGGGCGCGCCCTGGACCTGTCGTTTTAGAGCAATTCCAGCAAAAATGCCCAGCGGTTTGCGTTAGGAATTGTGTGAAAACAAAAGGTTAGAGCGTTTTAGCGATTCGGAACTTTAACGGCCCACCACCGTCTCACGACACCAATATATTGGAGCGGCAGCGAAGCACGCTGCCGCCGTTCGCCATTCCGCCTAGACCAAGGACAGCTAGTTCGGCTGAGACCCGAGTGCATGGAGGATGCCGCGAAGCTCGGCCAGGCCACGTAGGCGTCMGATGGCGGGATAGCCGGGTGTCACCTGCTTGTTGAGATCGTCGAGCATGCGGTGGCCGTGGTCGGAGCGAAACACGATCGTCTCATTGGCCGTCCGGCGGCTATCTTCGGCAACGAGTTCCTTGAGCACTGCGACCATGTCGACATCGCCGTCCAGATGGGCGCTCTCATGGAAGCTTCGGCCATCCCCCTCACGCTTGGTGGCACGCAAATGCGCGAAATGGATGCGTGAGGCAAATTGCCGGGCAATCGCCGGAAGATCGTTGTCGGCGCGCACGCCAAGGCTGCCGGTGCAGTAGCACATTCCGTTTGCCTTGGACGGCACGGCGTCGAAAAGTGCCGCATAGTCCTCTGCCGTCGAGGCTATGCGCGGCAGGCCGAAGAGCGACCGCGGTGGGTCATCGGGGTGCAGTGTCAGCTTCACCCCCCGGGCTTCGGCGGCAGGCGTTACGGCCTGCAGGAATTCGATCAGATGCTGACGCAGTTTGGCGGCATCGATACCGGCATAGGCCGAGAGCTTGTCGCGAAACTCCGGTATGGTCAGCGGCTCGGTCGTCGAACCCGGCAGCGCAGAGGTGATGTTTCGCGTAATATCGGCGATGTCATCCTCAGACATCGCATCAAAGACGATCCGGGCGCGTGCCTTATCCTCGGCCGAGTATGCCTGCGCCGCTCCGTCGCGTTGCAGGATGAAGAGGTCGAATGCCGCAAACTTCTCGTGATCGAAGCGCATTGCGGTCGCACCCGTATCGATCTCATAGTCGAGATCCGTGCGGGTCCAGTCTACAACAGGCATGAAGTTGTAGCAGACGATTGGAATCCCGCAGGCGGCCACGGCTTCGAGGCTTGCAATCCACGCCTCGATTTCAGCCTTTGCCTGCCCGCCCTGGCGCTTGACGGCGTCAGGGATCGGAATGCTCTCGACGACCGACCAGGTGAGCGCCGAACGCCCGGGCGTCGTCGTCTCGATCATCGTCTGGCGCTCGCCGACCTCGGCCTGTGTCCAGGCACGGCCGATCGGCACATGATGCAGCGACGAGACGATATTCGTTGCCCCGGTCTGCCTGACCTCATCGAGTGTCACCGGTGCTTGAGGCCCGAACCATCTCCAACCCTGGCGCATCTGTCTCCTCCTTCATGCCTGCTTTTGTTTTTGGGTCTGCTGCCGTGGTCAGCAGAAATAGTCGGGATAGCGCGTACGAAGTTCAGCCACATCAGGTATGACCGCACTCAGGTGATGGGTCATTGCGTTGCGCGCTGCCTGAAGATCATGGGCGGCGATCGCGTCGCGGATCAAGATGTGTTCGCACACGACGTTGCTCATTCGTCCGAGTGCCGGAAGCGTCAGCCGCCGTGCGCGGTCAATCTGCACCTTGACGGTTTTCAGAATTGTCCAGATGCCGGGATAGCCGGCAATCTGCGTGATCGCTTCATGGAAAGCCTCATCCTCGCCATGGAAGCCGGACGTATCGTCAAGAGCCTCAAATGCCTTTTGTCTGGCAATGATGGCGTCCAGGCGGGCGAGATCAGATGACGTGGCGATCTCGGCTGCCCGCTCCACCGTCGTTCCCTCAAGCGCCTTGCGCACGACAACGGCTTCGGGGATGGCGCCGACCGACACCCTGGACACGACGGTGCCTGACTGCGGGTAGATCTCGACCAGTCCGCTTTCAGAGAGCCGCAGCAACGCTTCGCGGACGGGGGTTCGGCTGACACCGAAGGTCTCGGCAATGCGCTTCTCCTGCAGCAGCATTCCCGGTGGCATGCGAAGGGACAGGATATCCGCATAGAGCCGATCAAAGATTGCGTCTGCCGTCGTCACGCGCCGCAACTTCACCGGCCTTTCGGCAAGAGCCGAAAAGGAGGTCGCTGCGGAACCGGCTGATGACTGCATGACATATCCCAATTGTTGACTTGCTCAATCATACTAGTATATCAATTTAATTCCGCTGCCAAGACGCACCGAGGAGGAACGGTACTTTTGGCAATATATTCAGGAGGTTCTGCAAAGCGAGCGACAGGACGCTTTAACCCTGGTCGACGGGTCAGTACGTGCCGACGCGCAAGGAACGCTTCGGCCGGCTGATGTCCCTACAAGAGAGCAAGAGGAGGAGAGAACAGCATGAAAATCACCCGCAGGACATTTGTCAGCACCGCCGCGAGCGCTGCCGTCGTCGGCATGCTTCCGGTCAGGGTCTGGGCGCAGGCAAAGAAGCCAGCAAGCCCGGTCGCAATCACCATTGCAGATGTGGCCGGCAACCTGGCGCTGACGCAAGGCATGTTCGAGGCCTATGCAGCCGAAAAAGCCGACTGGGTTTCAGGCTTTGCCTTTACCAAGGCGCCGGCTCCCGAGCTGCCGGGAAAGATCAAGGCGCAGCAGGCTGCCGGCAAGGTCGATATCGATCTTGTCCTGACGGGCACCGATGCGCTGTCTGCCGGTCTCGATCAAGGGTTGTGGATCGATCTGTCCGGGCACAAGGCAGAGCTTCCCAATCTTGAGGCAATCCTGCAGCCGCAGGCCTTCAAGATGCAGGCGCTGGCCAAGGATCAGGGCGTCGTCATCACCTATTATCCCTCCGGCCCGCTTATCGAATACATGCCGGACAAGGTCGCAACCCCTCCGAAGTCGGCGCAGGAACTCTTGGCCTGGACGAAGGCCAACAAGAACCGCTTCATTTACGCAAGACCTGCAAATTCGGGTCCCGGCCGTACCTTCCTGATGGGTCTGCCTTACCTGCTCGGCGATAGCGATCCGCGCGATCCGGTCAATGGCTGGGCCAAGACCTGGGCTTACCTTGCCGAACTCGGCGAGAACATCGAATACTATCCGACTGGCACGGGACAGGTGATGAAGGAGCTGGGCGAGGGGACCCGCGACATCGTCGTGTCCACCACAGGCTGGGACATCAATCCACGCGCGCTGGGCATTGTTCCCGCTGAGGCCAAGGTGCAGAAGCTCGAGGGCTTCCATTGGGTCACCGACGCTCACTACGCGGTGATCCCGAAGGGCGTCTCCGATGAGAAGATCGCGGTTCTGATCGACATTCTCAATTACATCCTGCAGCCGAAGCAGCAGGCGATTGCCTACGATGCCGGTTATTTCTATCCGGGCCCTGCCGTCAAGGACGTGACGATCGACATGGCGCCGCAGGAAAGCCAGGATACGATCAAAGAGTTCGGCCGACCCGAATATGCCGACTGGATTGCCAACAATCCGCTGGAAGTGCCGCTTGAACCGAAGCTGCTCGTCCAGGCATTCCGCATCTGGGACGAAAAGATAGGCGCCAAGAAGGGCTGATCTTGAAGAACGCCCGCTGCGGTCGCGACGATCGGAGCGGGCCCTTTCCGTCAGTGAATGGAGATTGGCTTGAATTCGGTTCCAAATGCAACGGTTTCCGCGCGTAGCACCGCGCGCCTCGAACTCAATGGACTGTCCCGATCCTTCGGCGCCTACAATGCGTTGGACGCCATCGACCTTGCGATCGAGCCGGGCGAGTTTGTGGCGCTTCTTGGCCCGTCCGGTTGCGGCAAGTCGACGGCGTTGAACTGCATTGCCGGCCTTCTGGCACTGTCGGGCGGCGAAATCCGGCTCGGTGGCAATCGTATCGACCAGCTGGAACCAGAACGACGCGGTTTCGGCATGGTCTTCCAGAGCTATGCGCTGTTTCCCCATATGAGTGTGCGCAAGAATGTCGGCTTCGGCTTGGCCATGCAGGGCATCAAGGGGCCGGAGGCCGACAAGCGTATCAACGATGCGTTGGCGCTGGTGCGCCTTGAAAGCCAGGCGGAGAAGCTTCCCGGTCAGCTGTCTGGCGGGCAGCAGCAACGCGTGGCGATTGCGCGCGCCATCGTCATCCGTCCACCTGTCGTGCTTATGGACGAACCGCTTTCCAACCTTGACGCAAAACTGCGCCTGGAGATGCGCGCCGAAATTCGGGGCATCCATGACCAGATCGGCTCGACGACCATCTATGTGACCCACGATCAGGACGAGGCGCTGTCGCTGGCTGACCGCATCGTCGTCATGAGCCAGGGGCATATCGAGCAGATCGGTTCGCCGGAGGATCTCTACCAGCGGCCGGTGAATGTCGATGTCGCCGACTTCATGGGATTTCGAACCCGCATTGCGGGCCGGATCATCGCCCTCTCCGGCGACGAAGCCGAGATAGACATCGCCGGCGCACGCATATCAGGCGCCATGCGTACGCCTCTTAAGATCGGCGATGCTGCCATCCTGTCGGTTCGGCCAGAAGATCTGGTCGCATCGGAAGGCGAGGGCATCCCGGCGAGCGTTGCCAGCATGGAATATCGCGGCCGGGCATTCTTTGGCCTGGCGCGTGCGCGCGATGGCTCCGAACTCTATTTCCGCGCCGACCAGATGTTGCCGCGCGGTGCACCGACCCGACTGCATCCGGTTGCAGGACGAGCACTGCTCTTCAAGGACGCGACACGATGAGCGGCCAGTTGCTGAAGACGCGGCTTGCGGCGCGCGGGCTTGACGGCACCACGATGCTGCTGCTGCCCGGCCTTGCGTTCATGATAGCGCTCTTTGTTTATCCGTTTCTCTATGGCGTTGCCGACTCGCTGATGCCGAAGGACGGTGCATGGTACGCCAACTACGCGAAGTTCTTCGGCGATCCCTTTCAGTACAACACCATTGCCGCCACCTTGTGGCTGGCGTTGCCGGTGACGATCATCAATCTCGCCCTTGCCGTGCCGATTGCCTTTCGCGTCCGGTTGCTGCAAAGGCAACGCCTGCTGACCACCATTCTTGTCCTGCCGATCACGCTCGGCACCGTCTTTGTGGCAGATGGTCTTTTGACGTTTCTCGGGCCGCGCGGCTGGTTCAACCATACGCTTCTCCTGCTCGGCATTCTCGACACTCCGGTCAAGCTGACGAACAACTACTGGGGCGTCTTCGCCTCGCTCCTGATCACCGGCTTTCCCTTCGCGTTCCTGTTGACCCTTTCCTACATCACCGGGATCGATCCGGCGATCGAGCAGGCCGCGGCAACACTGGGGGCCGGGCCACGCCAGCGCTTTTTCCGGGTCTTTCTGCCGCTACTGGTTCCCGGGCTTGCGGTGACCTTCTGCCTTGCCTTCGTCCAGGCCTTTGCGGTCTTCCCCTCGGCTGTGCTGCTTGGCGCGCCAGCAGGCCCGACGCGGGTGATCTCGATTGCTGCCTATCAGGCAGCGTTTGAGCAGTATGACCATTCGCTGGGGTCTGCGATCGCTCTGATCATGGGCGGCGTCGAGCTCGCCGTGGTGCTTGCGGTGCTTGGCGCCCGGTCGTTCTTCTATCGCGGCCCCGCCGGCGGCACGAAAGGCTAGTCATGATCCGTGATCAAGGTCTCACCTCAAAGTTATGGCGTGTCTCCATCTGGGCGCTTGCCACGCTCTTCATCCTCAATCTTCTTGCGGTCATTGCAGCTGTTGTCGTCAATTCCTTCGCCACGCGCTGGCTCGGCACATGGCTGCCGGCAGGCTGGACGACCAAGTGGTATTTCAGTGCCTGGAAGGAGTTTCAGCTTTCGAGCGTCGTGCTCGTGACCTTCGAGATCGTCTTTACGGTCGTCATCATATCCGGCATTCTCGGCGTCATGACGGCCTATGCGCTGGCGCGCCGGGACTTTCCTGGCAAGCGACTGGTGATCCTTCTGTTTTTGTTGCCCCTTCTCATCCCGCCGCTGACCTATGGCATTCCGCTTGCAACCGTCCTTTATCAGCTGGGGCTGGGGGGCACATTCTGGGGCGTGGTCCTGATCAATATCGTGCCCTCGCTGCCTTTCGTCGTTCTGGTGATGATCCCTTTCATCGAGCAGATCGATCCCCGCATCGAAGCGGCCGCCCGCGTCTTTGGCGCCGGAACGACAAGCCTGTTCGTGCGCATCCTGCTGCCGTTGCTTTTGCCTGGCATGCTGGCAGCCCTGCTTTTGGTGCTCGTTCGCACGATTGCCATGTTCGAACTGACATTCCTGATCGCCGGTCCGACCACGCAGACCCTGGTGGTGTCGCTCTACTACGCGGTGTTTGCTTCCGGCGTCCGCGCAGGCCAGTCGATCGACGCCATGGCCGTCGTCTACATGGTGACGACCCTCTTCTGGCTGGTTATCGCGCTGCAGTTCGTCAATCCGACGCAGATCGTGGCAAGGGCGAAACAGCAACCGGTGCACTGATCACCCGTCGGCGCGCCTATAGCAGTGAACCGAGTTGATCACGTCCGTTTGCCACGAATTTAAGGATTGTGTCCCGCGTATGCCATATTGCGCACATGCGTTTCCATCTCCTCGTGTGCGCGGGCCGGAAGCCTGCATGCGGGTGGGCTCGGCGATGGCAATGGGCTGGCGCTCCGTTTCGGTAATCTGGTCGCGAACGGTCTGGTCGAGCGCCCGCATCATGGCGCCGACTGCACGCCCCAAGAGGGGTTGGAGGTCATGGGTGGCGCGTGCGCGTCATGCTCCGAGGCAAGACCGTCGCCGATGGGCCGACGTTTACCGGTAAGCAGGGCGCGGGGTGCATTTAAAAAGAGAGCGGACATTCCGTCCCGCCCAATGAGGGCGGAGGCGGGATCCGCATCGCCCATCATGGTCAGCGCCTTCGACCTTGGCGCGAACGGCACCATCGTTGTAAAATCGGTGTTCGGTGTTCGCACGAGTCACATGCAATAAGTTTTTCTCGAGAGATGTTGTCTAGGTTGACTCGACTCAACCCGGAATGGCAGACACGCGCGGACCCAATAAAGCGTTTCTTATTTCAGCCGAGCCCCCATTGCGTATCATTTCGCTCTCCACCATCCCTCCTCGTTTCCCCGCACTTGCGCCGACACTTAACAGCCTTGTAGAGCAGAACGGGCCAATAGATGAAATCCGGCTGTACATTCCCAAACGGTAYCGGCGGTTTCCCGATTACGGCGGTTCTCTACCGGAGGTACCCAAGGGCATCACGATTGTTCGGCCCGAGGAAGATTTGGGGCCAGCGACCAAGGTACTGTTTGCTGCGCGCGACCTTCGCGGCCAACGGGCACAGATCCTGTTTTGCGACGATGACAAGGTGTTTTCACCAAATTGGGCCTCCCAGCTATTTGCGGCGCAGGACGAGCGGCCGGGAGAGTGCGTCGCGCTGATTGGCAAGGATGTCCCCGCAAGCATCGGCAAGCCCTCAGCCTTCTTGCCGAAGGCGGTCCGGCGGCGGAAAACAGACCTGAAGCTTCGTGCGCGTCGCCTTCAACACAAGCTCGGCTCGATAGTCCTGCGCCTGGATCGACCGAAACCAATGCCCAACCTAATAGCCAGGGGCGGCTATGTGGATATTCTTCAAGGCCTCGGGGGTGTCGTGGTGAGACCGGAGTTCTTCGACGACGTCGCCTATGACATCCCCGAGGTGATATGGGCGGTCGATGATGTCTGGCTGTCGGGCATGCTTGCCTTGAAAGGTATCCCGATCTGGCTTCCATCCGGGATCGAAGAGCCGAGGACAACCGAGGCGCACAACCTCGCGTCACTCTTCCTTGCGACCATCGAAGGCACTGGTCGCCTCGAAGCAAATCGGCGGTGCATCGAACACATGCAGAGCCGGTTCAACGTCTGGCGCTAGGCATTCTAGCGCGCCAGTATAGCGCTCCAGCGATTCTCCGAGCGACGCAGCGAATTCATGGCCGACGACGACGCGCATTCCGACATTCCCACCGCACGCATGCTGAGCTGGGCGAGAAACTCGACCATCTACCGCCTCGAGCGAAGGATGATGACGGAGAGGCAGCTCTCCGACGCGATTGCCAGGAAGGCAAGGCAGAAGTTCGAGAGCATCACGGACGCGCAGGCCAGGGTTGTCGCAGACGCCGCAGTCAAGTTCGCCTATGAGCTCGGCGGTCTAAATGACGTCGCCTACGCGGAAATCAGCGCGCGCTCCGGCGTGCGCAACGGGCGATCGAAGCGATTAATCGCACAGAAGCTGTCGGCGAAGGGCATCGATCGCGAAACGGTTGTTGCCACGCTGGAGGAGACCGATGATCTGCCGGCTGCCGTGATATTTGCCCGCAAGCGTGGATTTGGTCCGTTTCGTCGCGACGGAGCCGCGGGCGATCGCCAGGCAAAGGAAATTGCGGCGTTCGCCCGCAACGGTTTCGGTTTTGCTCTTGCAAAGACCGTTATCGGCATGAGCCGGGACGAGGCCGATGACGTACTCGCGGCCCGTCCGTTATAGTTGTATGATTGGCATCTGATTGCCGCCGGCCTTCTCTGCTTTGACCCCAAACAGAGCGATATCTAAATCAATCAGCCAAACGTTCCGCGCAAATTTCGGAGACGATATCCTTCAGGGTTTTGACGCGGGCAACAAGCCATTCGAGCTCTTCATCGCTGATCGAATACTTGGGTGAGTACCTCGCCTCAACATAGGCGCGCGACAGCAGCTCAAAACAGCGCCGGGCAAAGCGCGTGTCGCGCGGCCAAGCGGCAATGAGCCGTGCGTCGAGATCCTCGGCCTTTGAGCGGAGCAATTTGATGCGATGCGACTTTGGGCTGTACAGCGTTAAGGTAAGCAGAAGGCAGTGGTACAGGCGTTCTGTGGCCTGATGCAGGTCAAATGCCGCGTAATTTCGCATTTGGTCGGCAAGCGCCACTTCTGCTCGCTTCACGCCATAAGAAGCGTCCAGAAACAAACGGTCGAAGTATTGCTGTGCTTCGGCCTTTGTTTGGTCCCTCGTTAGCTCCTTCGGTTGAGCTAGAGGATGGCCCGGCTTTTCGTAGAGTGTGATTCCGTCCCTGGCGATATCGACGAAGAACGGTCGTCCGCGTGCGAGCTGGTCGTTGACTTCCATAAGGCTGTGAACAATTGGGATAATCGGCGTCTCGATATAATGGCTGATTTGTTCCTGAAGCAGCCGTTCCTCGAGCGCTTCCCAAAGGTCATACTCCTCGACGAAACTTTGTTTGTTGACCACGATGAGAAGGTCGTAGTCGGATCGATAGCCGCTTGACCGGTCCTCTACCCAAGTGCCGCGCGCGTAGGATCCGTAGAGAACTACCCTGAGAACCTTGCCGTCGGCCTTTTTGCTAGAAAGCTTGGTCGATTTGAACTGCTCGATTTCACGAAACAATATCTCGAGAAAACGGGCCAGCTCCCGCCGTTTCTTGTCCGGCAAGTGGTTGAGGTGATCAGTCAAGGTTAGTGCCGCGTCGAAGCCTTCGGTTGGAATCGCATCCATGGTAGCGGCTCATCGTCTGTTGCGCATACAAACTCTTTACGAGTGCAAACTGACTTATGCAACCAAAATATGGTGATGAGTCCCATTCCTCCATCACCCGTGTCCGTTAGTGCCGCGCGCAGCAATCGTTCTCCGCTTTTTGTCCCGGACGTGCCATCAGCGTTGAAGCAGTTACTAGATATGCGCCAGGGCATCTCTCAAAATTCTTTGCTTCCTACTGCAAGAACGTCCGCGGCAGCGCGGTGAATTCCTGGCACGTCGAAACTTGCTTTGAACACAATCAACGGGCAACATTCAGCTGTCGAAATTGCTAGTCGAGCTTTGTTTCACGCCCTTGGCGTTCAAGCTGACCTTTTCTCTCAAAATCGATTTACACGTCATCTGGCCAGGCGCCGGAGACGATCATTTATGCGATCGAAGGGACTATCCGATGAGCAAGACCAATGCGGCTGAGATTCAGCGCAGAACAGAGCGCCACGTTGCCAATTCGAGTGGTGGAGGCCATCTCGGAGGAACCAACTTCGGCCAAGCCAATGACGCCAAGACCTCAGGCGGCAGTGGTCAGGGGGGCAAGGGCCGTCCAAGCGGCGGCCGCAAGTAAGGGGGCCCTCTTCCCGCCCCAAACCCTGTAGATAGGTATGGGCCCCGCCACCGCATCGGTCGACGGGTTTCATGCTTCTCGGTGGGCCAACAGCAAGCGCACACCTTGAGTTGGCGCACGGGCGCCCGCCGATCAGATGTGCAGGGCATGGCCGAGTGCCCTAAGGGCCGCCTCCTGGATGGCTTCGCTGCGGGTTGGATGGGCATGTATCGTGCCGGCGACGTCCTCAAGCCGAGCGCCCATCTCAATCGCAACCGAAAAAGCGGCGGAGAGCTCCGAGACACCTTGCCCGACAGCTTGCAGGCCAAGCACCAGGTTGGTGTCGGCGCGGGCCACGATCCGCACGAATCCCTCCTCCGATTGCATCGTCATCGCACGCCCGTTGGCGCTGAAGGGGAATTGGCCGACGCGGGTGTCGTAACCCTGAGCGCGAGCCTCGTCGGGCGACAGGCCGGCAGCCACAATCTCCGGATCGGTGAAGCAGATCGCTGGAATGCAGCGCTTGTCCCAGGCGCGCTTTCGGCCGGCGATAATCTCGGCCACCATCTCGCCTTGTGCCATGGCGCGGTGAGCAAGCATCGGCTCTCCGGTGACGTCGCCAATCGCATAGACGCCGCGCATAGACGTCCGGCAACGATCATCGACCCGGATGAAGCGACCGGACCGGTCGAGATCGAGTTGCTCCAGTCCGGAACCTGATGTGTTCGGCTCACGTCCGACGGTCACGAGAATCCGGTCGGCTGCAAGGTGTTCCTGCTTTCCATCCGCGGTTTCGACGAGGAGCCCGCTGCCGTCGCTCGAAAGGGCTTTTGTCTCAGTCTGCACGCGAATATTGCGCTCAGCGAGCTTTCTTTGCACCGGACGGACCAGTTCGGCATCATATTGCGGCAGGATCTGCGCGGTGGCCTCGACGATCGCCACCTCTGAGCCAAGCTTGGAAAAAGCGGTACCAAGCTCCAGTCCGATGTATCCGCCTCCGACCACCACAAGCTTCTTCGGCAGCTGTTTCAACGCCAGGGCTTCGGTCGAGGATATGATTGCCCCGCCGAAGGGAAGGGAAGGAAGCTCGATCGGCTGCGAGCCTGTGGCAATCACCACATTCTCGGCTCGGATGATCTGTGCGCCGGTTTCCGTCTCAACCTCCACCATCTTGCCGTCGAGAAAGGCCGCCCGGCCGTGGACAATCTTCACCCTCGCCTTTTGCAGCAATGCCGTCACGCCGGTGGTCAGCCGACCAACAATGCCATCCTTCCAGGCCATGGTCCTGGCGAGATCGATGGTGGCACCTTCCACGCGAATGCCGGCCGGGTGCTTGCCGACCCCCATCAGCCTTATGGCATCGAATTCATCCGCCGCGTGGATCAGCGCCTTGGAGGGAATGCAGCCGACGTTCAGGCAGGTGCCGCCGGGCTTCTTGTCCTCAATGACGACGGTGTCGATGCCTAGCTGGCCCGCCCGGATGGCACAGACATAGCCAGCGGGTCCGGCACCGATCACAAGCAGCTTGCAGACGATCTCTTTCATGGATTTCAGCCTTCAATGAAAATGAGTGCCGGCGTCTCTAAGAGGACCCGGATCCGCTGGATGAAGGTCGCCGCATCCCATCCGTCGACGATACGGTGGTCGAAGCTGGAAGAGAGGTTCATCATCTTGCGCGGCACAAACTGCGTACCGTCCCAGACAGGCCGCACGGCGATCTTGTTGACCCCGATGATGGCGACTTCCGGGTGATTGATAACCGGTGTGGAGACGATGCCGCCAAGCGCGCCGAGCGAGCTGATGGTGATGGTCGAGCCGCTCAATTCGTCACGCGTTGCCGTACCTGTGCGCGCTGCCTGCGCCAAGCGCGCAATCTCGCCGGCGCAATCCCATATGCCTCGAGCCTCGGCGTGGCGCACCACGGGGACGACGAGCCCGGACGGCGTCTGGGCAGCAACGCCGACATGCACGGCTGCGTGCCGGGTGACAACACCAGCGTCGTCATCGAACGTGGCGTTGACGTCAGGCTGTTCAGCCACCGCCTTCACCAGTGCCCGCATCAGGAAGGGCAGCACGGTGAGCTTTGCCTGTTCCACCTTGCGATCGCGGTTCATGGTCGCGCGAAGCTCCTCGAGCGCCGTCATGTCGATTTCCTCGACATAGGTGATGTGCGGAATCCGCGATGCCGAGAGCGACATCTTTTCGGCAATGCGTCGTCTGAGGCCGGTGAGCTTGATCTCCTCGGTTGCCGTCTTGCGAGCGGTGCCCGGCTGCGTGGCCAGGGGCAGTGCGCCACGCGCAAGAAACTGCTCGATGTCTTCCCGAAGTATACGCCCAGCCGGACCGCTCGCCGGTACCTGCCTGAGGTCGACGCCGTGTTCGCGTGCATACAGCCGTGCAGAGGGCGACGCGAGGGGCTTTTCCCACGGCCCGTTGAAGGGCCTTTCGACGGGCTGGCCAGCTGGACCACCGAAGGGCTTGGATGGAGCGCTCGCCGCAGCACGCGGGGAGGCAATCGTTGGTTGGGGCACAGGGATAGGTGGCTCGGGCGCTTGAACGAGGCTGCGAGCTCGCGTAGGCGCCACCTGCGCCCCGCCGTCATCAGCCGTTTCGATGCGCAAGAGGGGGGCCTTGACCGCAATCGTATCGCCAACCTCTCCGCCAAGCCAGACGACTGTGCCGCTGACCGGCGAGGGGATCTCGACCGTTGCCTTGTCGGTCATGACGGCTGCGACCACCATGTCCTCCAAAACGGGGTCACCCGCCTTGACGTGCCATTCGACCAGTTCTGCCTCGGCAACGCCTTCGCCGACATCGGGCATCTTGATGACGAATTCGCCCATATCTCAGGCCTCCATGACATCGATCAGGGCGCGCCCAACGCGCGCGGGGCCGGGGAAGTAGTCCCATTCCTGGGCATGCGGATAGGGCGTGTCCCACCCGGCAACACGCACCACGGCCGCCTCCAGGTGGTAGAAGCAATGCTCCTGGACGAGCGCTGCCACCTCCGCGCCGAAACCGGAGGTGAGCGTCGCCTCGTGGACGATGACGCATCGGCCGGTCTTCGCCACCGATTGAATGATCGTATCAAGGTCGAGCGGCAGAAGGCTGCGCAGATCGATCACTTCGGCGTCGATACCGGTATCCTCGGCGGCTGCAAGCGCCACGTGAACCATCGTGCCGTAGGCGATCACCGTGACTGCAGATCCCGCCCGCCGGACCTCGGCCTTGCCGATTGGGATCGTGTAGTGGCCGTCGGGCACTTCGCCGAGCTCGTGCTTCGACCAGGGCGTGACGGGCCGCTCGTGGTGCCCGTCAAAAGGACCATTGTAGAGCCGCTTCGGCTCCAGAAACATGACCGGGTCCGGATCCTCGATCGCCGATATGAGAAGCCCCTTGGCATCATGGGGATTGGAGGGCACCACGACCTTCAAGCCGCAGACGTGTGTAAAGAGCGCCTCCGGGCTCTGGCTGTGCGTTTGCCCCCCGAAAATGCCGCCGCCCGTCGGCATGCGCAGCACGATCGGGCAGGTGAAATCGCCGTTGGAGCGGTAGCGGATGCGCGCCGCTTCCTGGGTGATCTGGTCGTAGGCCGGGTACATGTAGTCGGCGAACTGGATCTCGACGCAGGGCTTGAGCCCGTAGGCCGCCATGCCGATCGCCGTGCCGACAATGCCGGATTCGTTGATCGGCGTATCGAAGCAGCGTGTCTTACCGTATTTGGCCTGCAGCCCTTGAGTGCAGCGAAAGACGCCGCCGAAATAGCCGACATCCTCGCCGAAGACCACGACATTGTCGTCGCGCGCCATCGACACGTCCATGGCACTGCGCACGGCCTCGATCATCGTCATCCTGGCCATCTCAGTACCCCGCCTTCTGCCGTTGGCGGCGGATGTGCGGCGGCATTTCGGCATAGACACCCTCGAAGATGTCGCGCACCGATGGCCTGCCGCCGGCGTGCAGAGTACCGTGCTCCTCAGCCTGCTTCTGCGCACCCATGACGTCGTCCATGATCTCGGCTTCCGCCTGGATGTGACGCTCTTCGGACCACGCTCCTTTGAGAACCAGGTGCTTTTTGAGCCGCAGCACCGGATCTCCAAGGGGCCATGCTTCGGACTCGGTCTTCGGCCGGTAGGCGCTCGGATCATCAGACGTCGAGTGTGCGCCGACACGGTAGGTAACATACTCGATCAGCGTCGGACCGAGATTGCGGCGCGCGCGCTCGGCAGCCCACCGGGCAACCGCATAGACGGCGAGGTAGTCATTGCCGTCGACGCGCAATGCCGGGATGCCGAAGCCAAGCCCTCGTGCCGCAAACGTACCGGACCCGCCGCGAGCAATGCCCTGGAAGGTCGAGATCGCCCACTGATTGTTGACGATGTTGAGGATGACAGGTGCCTTGTAGGTCGAGGCAAAGACGAGTGCTGAGTGAAAGTCGGATTCGGCCGTCGAGCCGTCGCCGATCCAGGCAGCTGCAATCTTGTGGTCGTTCTTGATCGCCGAGGCCATGGCCCAGCCGACAGCCTGCACGTATTGGGTGGCAAGATTGCCCGAGATCGTGAAGAAGCCATGCTCTTTCGACGAATACATGATCGGCAGCTGGCGACCACGCAGCGGATCGCTTTCGTTGGAAAAGATCTGGTTCATCATCTCGACCATCGGATAGTCGTCGGCAATCAATAGGCCGGCCTGCCGATAGGTCGGAAAGTTCATGTCGCCCCTGTTGAGCGCCTTGCGGAACGCACAGCTGACAGCCTCTTCGCCGAGATGCTGCATGTAGAAGGAGGTCTTGCCCTGCCGCTGCGCCATCAGCATGCGGGCGTCGAAGGCGCGCAGCTTCATCATGTTGCGAAGGCCGGCAAGCAACTCCACGTCAGACAGCATTCCCGCCCACGGCCCGACTGCCTCGCCGTCCCGATTGAGGACGCGGATGATGGAATAGGCGAGATCGCGGATCTCTTCTGAGGCGACATCGACCTCAGGGCGCGGCACGGCCCCCGCCTTTGCTATTTTGACGTTGGAAAAATCGGGCTGGCCGCCCGGACGGACGGCGGGTTCAGGGACATGCAGGCTCAATTGAGCGTGTTCCGTCATGTCGTATCATTCCTCCCTTTGCCAGTGCCGCTCCTCCTCCAGGAACGGGACGGCCTATGTCATTTTGCACTATAGATTACGGGCTATGACCATGCGCTGCACGTCGCTTGTTCCCTCATAGATCTGGCAGATACGCACGTCTCGGTAGATACGCTCGACGGGATAGTCGGCGACGTAGCCATACCCGCCGTGGATCTGGATCGCATCGGAGCAGACGCGTTCGGCCATCTCGGACGAAAAAAGCTTGGCCATCGAGGCTTCCGACAGGCAGGGAAGGCCGCTTTCCCTCAGCAGGGCCGCATGGAAGACGAGCTGGCGTGCCGCCTCGATCTGCATCGCCATATCGGCAAGGCGAAAGGCGACGGCCTGATGTTCGATGATCGGTTTGCCGAAACTGATGCGTTCGCGGGCATAGTCGCGCGCCGCTTCGAAGGCGGCGCGCGCCATCCCGACTGCCTGTGCGCCAATGCCGATCCGTCCGCCCTCGAGATTGGCAAGGGCGATGCGGTAGCCATCCCCCTCGGCGCCGAGCCGGAGTTCTATCGGAATGCGCATGTCGTTGAAGGCAATCTGGCAGGTGTCGGACGCGTGCAGGCCGAGCTTGTCCTCGACGCGGATCACCTCGTAGCCCGGCGTATCGGTCGGCACGATGAAAGCGGTGATACCCTTCTTGCCGGCGGAGGGATCGGTGACGGCGAAGACGATTATCATCTGGCCGTTCTTGCCCGAGGTGATGAACTGCTTGGCGCCGTCGAGCACGTAGTGATCGCCGTTGCGACGAGCGCGGCTGCGAAGGTTCGAGGCGTCGGAGCCGGCCTGCGGCTCGGTCAGCGCAAAACCGCCAATCCATTCGCCGGTCGAAAGTTTCGGCAGGAAGCGCTGCTTCTGCGCGTTGGTTCCAAATTTCAGGATCGGCACGCATCCGACCGAACTGTGGACGCTCATGATTGTCGAGCAGGCGCCGTCGCCAGCCGCGATCTCCTCAAGTGCCGCGGCATAGGCAACCGTGCCGGTGTCCGAGCCGCCGTAGTCTTCTGGAACCAGCATGCCCAGCATGCCGAGCTCACCCATCTCTTTCAGCTCATCGCGCGGAAAGGCGTGCGAGCGGTCACGCGCGGCAGCACCTGGCGCCAGGCGCTCGCGCGCGAAGTCGCGGGCGAGATCGCGTATCTGCTGCTGCACGTCGGATAGGATCATCGTTGCGTTCCTCAAAGTTTGCGTCAGTGCCGCTCGACAGCGATCGCCGTTGCCTCGCCACCGCCGATGCACAATGCTGCCATCCCGCGCCTCAGATCGTATTTATCAAGTGCGGCCAGAAGCGTTACGATGATACGGGCACCCGATGCCCCGATCGGGTGGCCGAGCGCACAGGCGCCACCATGGATGTTGACCTTGTCGTGCGGCAGGTCGAGATCGCGCATGGCAGCCATCGCAACGACCGCGAAAGCCTCGTTGATCTCGAAAAGGTCGACGCTTGAAAGAGCCCAGCCGGTGCGATCTGACAGCGTCTGCAAGGCGCCGATCGGGGCGGTGGCAAACAGGTTGGGTGCCTGCGAATGCGTGGCATGGCCGACAATAGTCGCAAGCGGCCGCACGCCGCGGCGTTCGGCCTCGGAGCGCCGCATCATGACGAGTGCGGCCGCACCATCGGAAATCGAGCTGGAATTGGCCGCAGTCACCGTACCGCCATCGCGAAACGCGGGCTTCAGGACCGGGATTTTTTCGGGCCGTGCCTTGCCCGGCTGTTCGTCGAGGCCGACGGTCTCTTCGCTCTTGCCGGACCTGACCAGAACCGGTGTGATCTCGGCCTCAAAGGAACCCGCCCTTATTGCCGCCTGAGCCCGCGTCAGCGAGGCGACCGCATAGGCGTCCTGAGCCTCCCGCGTGAACTGGTAGGCTTCGGCGCAATCTTCGGCGAAGGTCCCCATCAAGCGCCCCCTGTCATAAGCATCTTCCAGGCCGTCAAGGAACATGTGATCGATCATGCGTCCGTGGCCGAGCCGGTAGCCGCTGCGGGCACGATCAAGAAGATAGGGCGCATTCGTCATGCTTTCCATGCCGCCGGCGACAACCACCGATGCGCTTGCCGCTGCAATGGCGTCATGGCCGATCATCGCAGCTTTCATGCCCGAACCGCACATCTTGTTGACGGTGCTGGCCGACGTGGAGAAGGGCAGGCCGGCACCGATCGCCGCCTGCCTTGCAGGCGCCTGGCCCTGACCGGCGGCAAGGACGCAACCGAAGACCACCTCATCGACGGCCTCGGCCGCAACCCCGCTGCGCTGGAGTGCCGCCCTGATGGCTGCCGATCCGAGATCGGGCGCTGCCGCGTCGCGAAGAGCCCCCTGAAAACCGCCGATCGGGGTGCGGGCCGCGCCGACAATCACGATGGGATCTTGTTTTGTCATTCCGTCTCCTCCTGGACGCAGCGTCAGCGCGCACCCATCCGCAAGGCCCCGTCGAGCCTGATGACTTCGCCGTTCAGCATGCTGTTTTCACATATGTGGCGGACCATGGCGGCAAATTCAGCGGGGCGGCCGAGCCGCGGCGGGAAGGGAACGCTCTTGCCGAGTGCCTCCTGAACCTCGTGCGGCATGCCTGCCATCATGGGCGTCTCGAAGATGCCGGGCGCAATTGCCATGACGCGAATGCCGTAGCGGGCCAACTCGCGGGCGATCGGCAGCGTCATGGCAACAACCCCACCCTTGGAGGCGGAATAGGCGGCCTGACCGATCTGCCCGTCGAAGGCTGCAGCCGAGGCGGTGCTGACGATGACGCCGCGCTCGCCGTCCGCATCCGGCTCCTGCTGCTGGATCGCGGCCGCCGCAAGCCGGATCATGTTGAAGGTCCCGACCAGATTGATGCTGATCGCCCGTGCGAAGCTATCCAGATGATGCAGACCGTCGCGGCCGATGACCTTTTCGGCCGGTGCAATACCGGCGCAGTTGACCAGTCCACGAAGGCCGCCAAACGCTTTCAGTGCCAGCGCCGTGACGCGGGCTCCATCCTCAGCGCTGGCGACATCAGCATGGATGTAGCGAACGACCTCGGCGCCGAGTTCCCGGACGATACTTTGTCCTGCCTCGTCGTTGAGGTCGGCGACGACTACGCGACCGCCGTTCTCGACCAGCATCCGCACGGTTGCTGCGCCGAGACCGGATCCGCCGCCGGTGACGATAAAGCTTCCTCCACGGATCTGCATGGTTCTCTCCCACAGTCCTGCAATTGCTCTTCGCCGCTGCCGCCAGACGCTCCTCGCCGCGGTAGGCCAAGGCCACAATGTCACGGAGTCTACGTCGCAGCCCTATTGCAGGCGATGACAGAACTGCTTCAATATATCGGCCAGTTTTACCACTGATGGGAGGACCGATGACAGAGACCGATAGGCGCATGATTGCTCCAGGATTCGTCGACGAGGCGCTTGAAAGCCTGCGGCGTTTTGGAAAGTCGACGACCCTGCTGCTTGAAGATGTTGGTCTGGCGTCAACGGTCGATCAGCCGATCTCGGCAGAGCGCTACGGAGCGCTTTGGCTGGCAATTGCAGCCGAGCTCGACGACGAATTCTTCGGCATGGGCGCGCGACCGATGCGCAGGGGCAGTTTCACCCTGCTGTGCCATTGCGTGCTGCATGCCCCGACGCTGGGCCATGCGTTGCGCCGGGCTTTGCGTTTCCTCGATCTCGTGCTGGACGATCCGAGCGGTCAGCTCGTCGTTCGCGATGGTCTGGCGCAAATCGAGCTCATGGATGCAGGCGCTCCCCGTTCTGCATTTGCCTATCGAACCTACTGGATCATCCTGCATGGGATCGCATGCTGGCTCGTGGGGCGGCGCATCCCTATTCGATTGGTCGATTTTCGATGCGCCGAACCGAAGCAGGGGGCAGACTATCGGCTTTTCTTCGGCGCGCCGGTCCGCTTTTCCCAGAAGACCAGCCGCCTCGGCTTTGACAGTGCCATGTTGAACCTGCCGATTTCACGAACGGAGCAGGCGCTGAAACAGTTCCTGCGCGCCGCACCCGCAAACATCCTTGTCCGCTACCGCTACGATGCCGGCATCGCTGCCAATGTGCGCCGCCGTCTCGCAGATGTGTCCCCGTCCGCCTGGTCGACCTTCGAGGAACTGGCGGCGTCGATGCGTATGCCACCATCGACGCTGCGCCATCGCCTGCATGACGAGGGGCAGAGCTACGCGGCCATCAAGGATGATATCCGCCGCGACCTTGCGGTGGATCTGCTGATCAACACATCAAAGACGATCGCAGACATCGCCGCCCAGCTCGGTTATTCCGAGCCCAGCGCCTTTTTCCGCGCATTCCGCAAATGGACGAAGAAAACGCCTGATGCTTTCCGACGGGAGAACAAGGATCGAGCACAATGACGGTCGTCCAGGGCTCGGGATTGGACGCATCGGTCGAGGCTGCGCAACGCACAGTCGTTGTCCGAGGTGTGTTCGCTGGTCATGGACTTCTTCCCAAGGTGCAAATAGCGTAGGCGCAATGCCACCTCCTCGGGTATATTGCCCAATGGCCGAAGAACGCGTCCAACGCCGTCTTGCAGCAATCGTCGTCGCGGACGTCGTTGGTTATTCGCGTCTGATGGAGGAAGACGAGGTCGCAACACTGACCGCGCTGAAGGCGCGACGGTCGACAATTCTCCAGCCTGTCGTGCGCGCACATGGGGGACGCATCGTCAAAGTGATGGGAGACGGGGTTCTCCTGGAGTTCCCAAGTGCCGTCGACGCCATGTCAGGAGCGATCGAGTTGCAGCGGAAGATGGAGGAGGCAAACGATACGTTGCCGGAGGCGCGTCGCATCGTCCTGCGGATCGGGATCAATCTCGGCGACGTCGTCATAGACGGTAGTGATCTCTACGGCGATGGCGTCAACATCGCCGCACGGTTGCAAAGCCTGGCCGAACCGGGCGCCATCTACGTGTCGGCGGGCATCCGTGATCAAGTCAAACGAAAGCTGGCGTTTGACTTTGACGATCTTGGACCGAAATCTCTGAAGAACATTGCCGAACCGGTTCATGTCTATCGTGTCCTCTATCAATCCGGCGCCAAGATTTGGCAGGAGGGACAAGCGGCGTTGCCGCTACCTGCCAAGGCATCCATCGCCGTGTTGCCGTTCACCAATATGGGCGGGGAAGCGGAGCAGAACGTGTTCACAGACGGGCTGACCGAAGACTTGATTACCGATCTTTCAAGAAATGCCAGCCTGTTTGTGATCGCCCGTCACTCAACCTTTGCTTACAAGGGAAAGTCGGTCGACGTTCGATTGATCGCACGCGATTTGGGAGTTCGCTACATCGTCGAAGGTAGTGCACGCCGCGTCGCCAGTCGTGTGCGCATCAGCGTTCAGCTCATCGATGCCGTTGGGGGAGATCACCTGTGGGCGGAGCGCTTCGACCGAGACATCGAAGACATCTTCGGCGTTCAGGACGAAGTCACGGGCAAGATCGTCGAGGCCCTGGTCGGACGGTTGGGGGCGTTGCCGGCGCGCTATCGTCCAAAGAGCCTGGAGGCTTACGACATCTGTGTTCGCGGGCGAAGTCTAATCACCATGTTCACCAGCTTTCCGGACGCGATCCGCGAGGCTCAGATATTGCTGAGCCGGGCAGTTTCGATCGATCCCGAATATGCGGAGGCGTTTCGCTGGCTGGCCTTCGTTCACTGGCAATTGTGGGCACACAGCATCGAACCTACGGCAGAGAACCGATCGCGAGCCCTGGAACTCGCCCGCAGAGCGGTGGCATTGGACGAGAACGACGCTGCAAGTCACTGGATTCTCGGATATTTGCTTGCCTATGAAAAGCTCTGGAGCGAGTCCGATCAAGAGTTTGCAGTTGCCTTCACGTTGGAACCAAATCAGCCGGATGCCCTGGTGATGACGTCGGAGATTGCAGCGTTCGCTGGTCGCGCGTCAGACGCCATCGAACTGATCCAAAGGGCGCTTCGACTGAATCCGCGTCCGGCGGGCTGGTATTATTGGGAGCTTGGGCTCGCTCACTATTCGGCCCGCCAGTATGAGGAAGCCATCAAGGTTTTGCGGATGGAGGCGACTTACCGCAGCGCCTCGCGCCGGATACTTGCTGCCAGTCTAGCGCAGCTCGGACGCTGGGACGAGGCGAAGCGAGAAGCCGCTCTTTTCATGGTGTCGACGCCAAATTTCACGATTACGCACTGGGCAGCCGCTCAACCCGCCCGCATCGCAGAGACAGTCCAGCACTTCGTCGAAGGCTACCGTATGGCGGGATTGCCTGAATAAATGGGAAGGCAGTGTTCGCTCCAGAAGCTCTCTGTTCAGCATTGAGTGCCGCCTACGTTCACCAGGATTCACCTTCCATTTTTCGAGAAACCGGACAGCGACCGCAAATGGAAGACCAAACGCCGGAGGCGTTTCGAAGAGAGAACTTGGATCGAGTATTGTGACGCTCGTCGACGGTTCGGGGCAAAACGGCTCAGCCCGCGGCTCCCGGATTGGAAAAATGAAACTGCGGCTTGAGCAGCATTTGCAGATTGGCCGTTTCCTCACCGGCGATACGGGCTAGAAGCAGCCGGCCCATCTGTTCTCCGGTATCTGTCAAGTCCTCGTAGATCGTCTCGACCTTGGGCTGGATCTGGCTGAGCAGTTGCGATGTGCGCTTGGCGACCACGTCGTATTCGCGCCCGAGCGTCAGCCCGTGATCGCTCATGCCGGTAATGGTAGCCAGTGCGCAGACCTCGCCGCCGCAGGCAAAGCCATCGGGCGCCTCCGGTTCTCCGGCGCGCCAGCTCATATAGCTTCGGATGCGCTCGACGGGACAATCAAGGTCGATTTCCTCGGGGATCTCGTAGGCGACACCTGCTTCCCTGACAGCGGTCATGAAACCGTGCAGCAGATGCTGCGAGAAGGTCAAACGTTTTGGGGGCAAGATGATCGTTGGCTTGCGCCGACCCCGGGCAATCAGCCACCTTGTTGCCTCGTAGGCGAAGCTGAAATTGTCGTAGTCGACATAGGGATGTTCGGTCGAGAACTCGGTGCGGCCATGGCAGACGAAAGGAAAGCCGTTTTCGAGCAGCAGGCGCACACGCGGGTCGAAAGGCTCGGTTCGCGAAAAAATCAGCCCATCGGCCATGCCGTTGCGCACGATATGGCGTACCGCGTCGATGTTGCTGCCGTTGACGAGGTTCGGAGTGATGATCAGGTGGTAGGGCGTATCCTTCAAGGCCTTGGCAAGCCCATGCATGATCGAAATGCCGTAGCCGAGGATTTCCTCGTGCGGGTCCAAGAGAACGCTGATGACGTTGGTTCTGCCTGTCTTCAGGCGCTGGGCGGCCCGATCTGGCAGATATCCGATGTTGGCGGCTACCTCGTGGACACGCCTGCGCGTTTCGAGCGAAATCTGTGGTGCGTTGCTGAGCGCCCGCGATACGGTGGTCACGGCAAATCCGGTGATCTCGGATATGGTGCGCAGGGTAGGCTTGCCGCTCTTTGGAATGGTTTGCGGAACCATTCCCCTGGGGGTGTCGGCCACGTGGTTCCTCCCATCGATGATGACAAGACTTTCTAACCTCAGTCACGCTGATAGGCAATGCGCTTGTGAAAACGTTTATGGCGCAGTGTTTGCAAGTCTACTTTGACTATGCGCGCGCCCTAAAACGTAAATCTATCCTTTCATTTCAATATTTTACTGCTGCGTTTCAAACGACGCCGTGCGATGCTTGACTCTGTTCAATTTATAACGTTTTAAATATCCATGCGGTGTAGACGCCGCAGAGGAATTGCTTGACCCCAGGGATGGCGGGAGGGCATTCAACGGCGGAGGGAGGAGCTTCCGTCTCGACTTGCAACCGGGAGGAATACGATGCGCAAGTTTATGATGACGACTGCTATTGCAGCGCTGATGGTAGCGGGCTGCGGTGCAGCGCGCGCGGATGATGTGAAGGAAGTCCAGATGCTCCATTGGTGGACGTCTGGGGGTGAGGCGGCGGCCCTCAACGTGCTGAAGGGCGATCTGGCCAAGGAAGGTTATGCCTGGAAGGACGTGCCGGTCGCCGGCGGCGGCGGCGATGTG
>NZ_JBFTOF010000024.1:0-162087 GCF_056397845.1 Rhizobium sp. 05L419 | reverse complement strand
CTACCGAAAAGCCTTCTTCGACCAACTCGGGCTGCTTTCTTTACAACAGGAACTCCACCGCCTAAATCACGCTCGATGAACCGCCGTGTACGGAACCGTACGCACGGTGGTGTGGGGGGAGGGAGCCGAAAAACTTCCTCCTACCCGATGCTGCGGAAAGCGCGCCATCCACTAGGAAACCCACAATATGACACAGGCATTTTCAAAATCCCGCGAGCGGGCCGAGGCCGCGTTCGCGCGCACGCAGACCCAGTTCTTCTCCCGAAGCGCTGCAGTCGACGAGATGGACTCGATCGTTGCGGCTCGCGAGGAAAAGACGTTGCGCCTTCGCGCGGCCCGACTGGAAAAAGAAGTTCAAGACACAGCAAAGGCCACGGCAGCATTGGTTGCAAAAGCATAAGAGGACCAATTGACGGCACGACCGCCGCTACGGCGTTTCGAACCCAGGCGGTTCACAGCCAAGCAAACCAGTCGTCGCACTGTCCTTGCTGAAACCAGCTCCGTCAGCACGCCTGTGGCACGCGACGCGGCTCGCTGCCTATCGTCCTTTCGGGAGCCTTGATCTGAGTTCGACGTGCCGACAGCTTCATCAACGAAATGCATCGCTGACCAACTCACGGCCGAACCGCGGCAACGGATTCCCCAAAGGCCAATATCGGCAATCGCTAATACAATGTAAAGATGCCGGCGGAAGTGTGGGTCTTCCATCTTCCGCAAGGCGAGGGAGAATATGCGCTGCGGATCGCGCATCCCGATCGAATGGTCTGTCCAAATTCCTGTGTTTTGACCCAGGAGCCGAAGAAACGCCCATCGCTTTGCTTTGACTCGTCTTTCAACCAACCTTGGTCGTCCACGTGACGGCCCCTTGAGGGAGGCATTCGACATGAGACGGACGACAAAGTTCTTCACGGCAGCGATGGCAGTCGCTGGCAGCCTCTTGGCGAGCACGGCGGCAGTACATGCGCAGGAGACCAGGAAGCCCAACATCCTGTTCATCATGGGTGACGATATCGGATGGATGCAGCCGAGCATCTATCATCAGGGCCTGATGGTCGGCGAAACACCCAATATCGACCGCATCGGCCGGGAAGGGGCGAAGTTCATGACCTACTATGCCGAGCAGAGCTGCACGGCAGGGCGGACCGCGTTCATCACCGGCATGCAGCCGGTGCGCGTCGGCATGGTTCTGCCGGAGATTCCCGGAAGCCCGTCCTACCTGCGGGCCGGCACGCCTCACCTTGCCAAGTTCCTGTATGATCTCGGCTACTCGACAGGTGAGTTCGGCAAGAACCATCTCGGAGATACCACCGAATCCCTGCCGACGGCACACGGGTTCCAGGAATTTTGGGGCTACCTCTATCACCTCGACGCCATGCAGGGGGTGAGCTTTCCCGACATCAACAAGACCCCAACCGAGCAGGGGATCGCGCCACCTTGCAGAAACACGCCGGTTCCCGGCTTAACGGAAGACCCGGCGTCCGTCGACCCGAAGACCACGACCTGCCTGACGCCGCCGCGTCCGATGCTTGCGTGCAAATCGTCCGACGGATCCCCGGCGAACCAAAGCTGCAAGGATGAGGGCCCGCTGACGCTTGAGCGCTCCAAGACGATTGACGAGGAGATCTCGGGCAAGGTCATCGATTTCCTCGACCGCAATGACCCGAAGAAGACCAACAAGCCGTTCTTCGTCTGGTACAACCCGGCCCGCATGCACATCACCACCGTGCTGCCTGACAAGTACTTGGCAATGGTCGGCGAGCCCGGCGGCAAGGACTGGGGCGTCAACGAAGCCGGCATGAAGCAGATGGACGACAACATCGGCTACGTTTTGAAGAGGCTCGAGGAGATGGGAGAACTCGACAACACCATCGTCGTCTTTACGACCGATAACGGCGCCGAGACGATCACTTTCCCAGATGGCGGCACCACCCCGTTCAAGGGCGGAAAGCTCAGCACCTGGGAAGGCGGCATGCGTGCGCCGCTTGTGGTTCGCTGGCCGGGGCACATCGAGCCCGGTACGGTCAAGAACGACATCTTCTCGTCCCTCGACTGGCTGCCGACGCTTGTGAATATCGCCGGTGGTCCGAAGGGCGACGGCCTGAAGAAAGAGATCGAGACGGGCAAGTATCCGGGGATCGTCAAGACCACGCTCGACGGGATCGATCAGCGCGACTTCCTGGAAGGCAAGTCGCCATCCGCGCGCGACAGTTTCTTGTATTATTCCGGCAAGGAGCCGTCGGCTGTCCGCTACAAGAACTGGAAGATGTACTTCGCCATGGTCTCCGACGATCCGGCTGGATTCATTGGCGGCGTGCAGCCTTACGCCTGGACCCAGGTCGTCAACATCAAGCGCGACCCATTTGAAACCTCGGTCGGACAACAGTTGAAGACACTCTTCGGTACAGGCGGCGCCATCGCGTCACCGTCCACCGCCTATGTCTATGACTGGAACATCCTGCCCATCGGCCAGCAGTTGTGGCTGAGGCATCTCGAGACCTACATCGACTTCCCGCCGCTTCAGAGCCCTGCGAGCTACAATCTGGAGCAAGTGATGCAGCAGGTCCGCGAAATGAAGACTGGTCACGACTGACGCACAGTAGCGCAACGACGTCGGAGCGGACGCCCTTCGCGGCGTCCGCTACAATGCTTCACCTGACAGGTCCTTGGGGCCGACTGAGGGCGGAACGATGAGCGATGTCATCCAAAGGTCGTGACGAACCACGCTGGCCTCCGGTGGTGGCGATCCTGGCGGTGTTCGCCCTTTTGGAGGTGCTGCCGCACCACGTCTATGCCATGCCGCGATGGGTGTCATACGCGGTCCTGGTGGCAGCTATCGTACCAATGATCATGGTAACGGTGTCGACTGACAACGCTGTGTGGCTACGAATCGAGCACGTCGCCATCATGCTGCTTGCCAGTGTCTACGCAGGCAATACGGCGGCCGAACTCGGAGATATGGTCGGGATCATTACCATCCACCCGCCCGAGACGCGATCAGTGTCGCTGTTGACGTCGTCATTTACCATCTGGATCACCAACGTTCTCACCTTTTCCCTGCTTTACTGGCAGGTCGACGCGGGTGGCCCCTCGCGCATCGCGCGTGGGATGGCGGGAAGACCCGACTGGCTGTTTCCCCAGGCGTCGGCGCCCGAACTCGCATCGCCCGATTGGCGGCCGCTCTACGTCGATTATCTATCACTGGCATTCAACACGGCGACCGCCTTCAGTCCGACCGATGTACTGCCACTCACGCCACGTGCGAAGGTCCTCATGATGCTCGAAAGCGCTATTTCGCTCCTGACGCTCGTTCTCGTGGCCGCGCGTGCAGTCAATGTCATTCCGTAGCGTCTCAACGGCGCTGCGGTCGTCCGCTTATGCCGAGCATTGCAATCGTAGGTGCTTGCATGTCAGTCGAAGCTGATCAGCTATCAGCCATGATCAACCACGCGGTCGCGCCGGCGTTCGTGCTCAATGGCGTTGCGGCCATGGTGGCGGTTCTGGTCAATCGGATTTCTGGGGTCACGGAGCGGATAAGGAGCCTCCGCGAGATCGATGAAAGCGATGTCTCCCGAGTGTGGCTGAAGAACGAAATCGGGGAGCTGAGGAAACGGGAACTCCTCTTGAACAGTGCGTTGCGCCTCGCCGTGCTGGCGGGAATCGGCGTGACATTTTTGCTGCTGTTCGGTTTCGTCGTCGCCTTCATGGGATATCGCCACGAACCGGGAGCCGCCGCGCTGTTCATGGCGGCTCTCGGCTTCCTGGCGGCGTCGCTCGTCCGGCTCCTGCAGGACATCAGGCTTTCTCAGAGCGAACACGACGATCACCGGGCAAGATGACCATCAAACGACGCGAAGCGGCCCGTCGCTGATCACCGGAGGTGGCGCGTCACGCCGCCACTGCTGCGTGACGCGAAAAACAGGATGCTAGTAGCAAGGCGGGAAGGGGTAGTAGCCGCATTGCCGGTTGTTGTCGTAGTAGGAATTGTAGTAGTAGGGGCGGGCTGCCGCCGCTCCAACGGCAGCGCCAGCGACCACGCCCGCGGCAACGGGAGCGCCGCGATACCAGGCTCCGTGGTAGACCGGCGCATGCCAGTAGTTGCCTCCAACACGGTCGATGTTCGTGTCGCCTATATGCACGTCGTCTCCGCGGAAACCGCCACGGAAATCACCCCCGGCAAAGTCTCCGCCGCGCATGCCGCCGCCCCCGAAGCTTCCACCGCCAAATCCACCGCCGCCGCCGAAGCCACCTCCGCCCCCGAAATGATCGATGAAGACGGCTGCGGGCCCGGACGCACCACTTAGACTTCCCTCCAAAACGGCAATGTCGAATGTCAGCGTGGTTCCGTCGAGTTTGGGTGTTTTCAGCGTGACGACGGCGTCACTGACATCCGATCCGTCGCCGCCCAGCACCGACACGGTGGCATTCGGAGGATCGACGGCAAAGTTGTCCTTGCCGTCGTCCCATTGCATGATGAACTGTTCGGTTGCCACATGTCCGGCAGCGCGCACCGGCCGGTCGGCAAAGACGATCGAATTGGCAGAGACACCGGTCAGAACAAGCTTTCCGTTCTCGATCTTGGCGCCGGCTGAATTGATGACCGCCAGCGACGGCACCGGACCGGTCGGCGTGACTATGCCAATTGCTTTTTCGAGCGGTACATGAGGTTTCTTCGGGGCGTCCTGTGCAAGGGCAGGGGTTGTCAGCGCAAAACCTCCGACAAAGATCAGCATGGCGATATGATCGACTTTCATGGCGGTATCCTCCCAGTTGGATGCAAGCTACGCCTGCCCCTGGTGAACGCGGTTGAGGTCTCATGTCACAAGCCTTGGCGCGCCCAGAGTGGGGGCGCAGGCTCCTAGTCCTTGAAGATCTGCTTCCAGTCGGCCTTCATGTCGATTACGGTCCAGCCGGTGATCGCTGCCGCATCGAGCGCCTTGTCGAGGCGTCCGAACTCGGTCGTGCGGTCGTAGGCGTATTCGCGTTCTGCATCGGTGTGATGGACAAGCATGCCGAGACGCGCAGGCGCACCCGCCATCGTCGTCCATTGCAGCATTTCCAGATCGCCGTCGGAATTGCCGAACGCTGCTATCGGCCGGCGGCCGATCTGCTGGTTGATCGCGACCGGCTTGCCTGCCTTGTCGTCTATGAAGTTGACCTCCGGCAGGCGGTATAGGGTCGGCGTGTCGTCCCGCATCTTGAACTGTGTCTTGATCGAGGAACCGACAACCTGCTCCGGCGGGACGCCGTAGACCTTCTCCGTCCATGGCCGCATGAACTCCACGCCGCCACCCGAGACGATAAACGTCTTGAAGCCGTTGGCGCGCAAGTAGGAGAGCAACTCCACCATCGGCTGGTAGACGAGTTCGGTGTAGGGTCGTTTGAACCTCGGGTCGCGTGCCGTCGAAAGCCAATCTGTCACGACCTTCTGGAACTCCTCAGTCGTCATTCCCGCATGGGTGACCATGATGAGCTCCAGAAGGCCTTTTTCACCTGATGCGGCGAGTGTCTGCATGTCGCCTTCGAGTACCGCCTTGAACGGCTGCATGTTCGTCCATTCCGGATGCTGAGGAGCCAGCGTCTTGACGCGGTCCAGGGCGAAGGCAAGCTGGGTGTACATGGGATGCTCGACCCACAGCGTGCCGTCATTGTCGAACACGGCAATGCGCTCAGGTTCCGCAACGAACTCGGGCGAGCCCTGCTTGGTCACCTTCCCGACGAAGGAGAGGATCGTCTGCTTCGGCGCAGTGTCGTTCCAGGAGGGCAGAGGGTCGCTCTGCGCCAGCGTCACCTTTGGCGTAGCAAGGATGGCAGATAGGGCAATCATCGAGGCGCCATCTCGCGCCCATCCAAGGAATTCACGGCGGCAAACGAGCATTTGGGAATCCTCCGAAACCTGGCCCATACGACGGCGACAACGGCGCAAGGAGTGTCATCCAAGGCGACTCTATCGAATGGACTTGCCACGCGATATTGCACTTTAGGGAATCCACGACAGACAATCGTTAGTGGTAGCTTTGCTCGGATGACGCTGAAGCGCGAAACTGGTATTATTTCCGCCGCCACAAGGGGGGCGGCTGATGAGCTGGGGATCCAGGTGTGCAGCTATTCTGTCGCGAGCCACTTTGATGCCGGCTGTCTTGGCGACCGTCTGGGGGAGCTATGCAGTTGCCTCTGAAACGTTGGTTGCGATCGCCGAGCGTGTTCCGCGCGTCCTCATTCTCTATCCCTACAATGAAAGGATCGCGGCGACGACGGCTGCCGGCGAAGCGTTGCGAAACCGCTTGCTCGAAGCGAAGGACGGCAAGATCGATCTGTTTTCAGAGTTCCTGGATTTGGCCAGATTTCCAGAGGCCGACCATGTCGCACGCACGGCTCGATATCTCGCGGAGAAATACGCCGCCCATCGCCCCGATATCGTTGTCGCACTCGGCAAGGAGTCCGCAAGCTTCATAGCGGCGAACCGCAACTCGATCGCACCCACTGCGAAAATTGTCGCGGCGGGTTTTGGAAACTCCGCCGCCGAGAATACCGACTTGCCTGACGACGTGATCGGTGCGTTCACCACGTTCAACATTCTGAAGACGGCCGAAATGGCCCGCGATCTCCAGCCCAACGCTCGCCGCCTCTATATTATCGGGGGCTCGTCGGACTTCGACCGAGGATGGTTGGCGACGGCGCGCGCCGATCTCAGCGAGTTCTCCAAATCATACGAGACGACGTATCTCGAAGGTCTAACGATCGACGAATTCACTGAAAGGGCGTCTCATGTGCCACCTGACAGCATCATTCTTGCCTTGACGATTTTCAAGGATGGGGCTGGGCGAAACTTCATCCCGCGGGAAGCGCTGCGGCAGATCGCAGCGACCGCAAGCGCACCCATGTACGGCCCCTACCAGACATATATCGACTACGGCGTGGTCGGCGGAAGTACCGTTACGTTTGATACCCTGGGCAGGACCGTCGGCAATCTCGTCCTCGATGCCATCGCTGGCAAGCCGGTGGCAGATCTTGAGGCACCCCAGACATTCATCGCAGATGCCCGACAGCTCCGGCGTTGGGGCCTGGCGGAGAAGAACCTCCCCCAGGGCACCCTCCAGATACATCGGGAAAAGAGCCTCTGGGAAGAGCGTCGGCTCGCCATCATGGTGGCCCTCGGCATCGTTCTGTTGCAGGCTGCGGTCATCCTGGCGCTCCTGGTCGAGCGCCGGCGTCGCCGCGATGCCGAGGAGAGGTCACGACTTCATCTGCTGGAAGCCGTCCATCTCAACCAATCGGCGACGGCCGGGGCACTGTCCTCATCGATCGCGCATGAATTGAACCAGCCGCTGTCTGCCATTCGAAACAATGCCGAAGCGGCGTCTAAACTGCTTCGAACCGGCAATCCCGATCTGACGTTGATCCAGCACATTCTTCTCGACATCCAGGAGGACGACCAGCGTGCGGGTGATATCATTGGCCGGATGAGAGGGTTGCTCAAGAAGAGAAACGAGATCGACTGGCAGGAGTTCGACCTGAACGATGTCACCTCGAGCGCAATCCACATCATACACGGCGAGGCCGAACGCAGAGGAATTACGCTCAATACCAATCAACCCACGACCGAACTGCCGGTGCGGGCAGACAAGGTGCATGTGCAACAGGTCGTCCTCAATCTGGCGACCAATGCGATGGACGCCATGATGGAGGCCGTCCCAACCGCGCGAATGCTCACCTTTGCAACAGGACTGGCTGACGAGAAGGCCGAGCTTTGTGTGTCAGACACCGGCAACGGCATTCCTGAAGAGCGCCTGTCCAGTATCTTCGAGCCGTTCTATACGACCAAGCAGGCGGGGACAGGATTGGGTCTTTCCATAGCGCGCGCCATTGTCGAGACATACGGCGGCACGATCTCTGCTTGCAACGGGCCAGGAGGCGGAGCCATCTTTCGCATGGTCCTGCCTCTAGCCCGACGGGAGGAGCGAGGCTGATGAAAGCGGTCATCCATATCGTCGATGACGACAAATCCTACCGAACTGCCACAGCAAGGCTGCTCACTGCCTACGGGCTCAAGGTCGAAGCGTATGAATCGGGAGACCAGTTTCTCGCCAGCCTCCCGAATTGCGAGCCAGGCTGCGTCCTTCTCGACCTGCAGATGCCCGGCCTATCTGGACCGCAGCTTCAACATCGGTTGTCAGAGGTTGCACCTCATATGCCGGTCGTGTTCCTGACGGGCGAAGGAGACATAAAGGCCGGCGTCGACGCGATGAAGGCGGGCGCAAAGGATTTTCTCGAAAAACCCAGCTCGCCGGCGGTGCTGATGGAGGTAATCGAGCGAGTGCTGGCTCACTATGAACAGAACCGGGTCGAGCACGAGCGTCTTCAGAAACAGCGGACTTTGGTGGCGAGCTTGAGCGCGCGCGAGGCCGAAGTCTTTGGGCTGATCATTCGGGGGCATCTCAACAAGCAGATCGCGCACGTCCTTGGCATATCGGAGCGAACCGTGAAGGTGCACCGCCATCGTGTAATGGAAAAGCTCGGGGTAAGATCACTCGCCGAGGCGGTATCGATGGCCGCAAGTATCGATCTCATCGACCGGCAGGCATCCCGCAAAGGGAGCTGATCGGGAGACCTCCCCTTAGGACAATATCAATCGAGCGCTGACAAGCCTACTGTGACGGGGACCGCGTATAGTCACGAGAGGGGCTTGAGGTGGGGAACCCGCGCCGCACGATCGCTGTCATTGACGATGACGAAAGCTTGCGCCGCAGCGTAGGGCGACTTCTCAATGCCTATGGGTTTGCCGCCGTGGAGTATGCATCCGCGGAAGCCTTCCTTGCTCGCGATCCGAAGGCCGCGATCGACTGTCTTGTTCTGGACATCGACCTCGGTGGCATATCAGGCATCGAGTTGCAGCTCAGGCTGAAAAAGGCGGGGGCGACCCTGCCGGTGATCTTTATCACCGGCCTGGACGGCGGCCGCCTGAGCGCCGAGGCAGAGCGGGCAGGGTGCGTCGCCTTTCTGCGAAAACCCTACGCGGGGTCCGTTCTCATCGCGGCGGTGAACAAGGCGCTTGGATTGGGAAGCTGACGAGAGCGGAGCGACTGCTGTACTCAAGCGGAGGCAGAGCATGGGATGGCATGGACCATGGCGCACGACAGCCAAGGCGTTGGTGTTTGCCTCGGCTTCACAGGCCCCCCGTTCCTTTCGTGTTCGGCGTCCGCGCAGCAGCCGACGCCGAACATCCTGTTCATTCTGGCAGTAACATCGGCCACGGAGACATCGGCGTCTATGGCGGCGGGGAACCTCGAGGGTCGCCGACGCCGCGTATTGACCAACTGGCCTCGCAGGGGCTGCGCTTGACGCAGTTTCTGGTCGAGCCATCCTGCACCCCATCTCGAGCCGCACTGATGACGGGGCGCTATTCCGTTCGCTCCGGGTGCCATGATAGCAACATGGCGCCGATGTGCAGGAGCGGGTGGGCGCATCGCGGCGAAACAAAAAATCCAAGGACGAGCCTCGAATTCCGATTGTGACCGGACAGTAGCAGGCCCTGGCGGCCCTGCCTCGCCGTTTCGCTCCAGCGCGCGACCTCGCGGCGGCGCTTCTCCACCAGCCGGTCGAGCATATCGTCGAACGCTGCCAAGCGAGGGCGGCCCCTGGCGGCGCGGTCGCTCAGCTGCCGAATGGTGTTCTTCCGATCCTGATTCCGGCCGAGCGAAGTCTTCCGCTTCCGGGCCAATGCGGCTGTCCGTGTTGCAGGATTCGGCGACATTTACCGTAACGTACTTCCTTTCGCGCTCGGAAGGGACAAGATGCTCCCAACGCTGCCGGGGAGGTCGGGAACATGAAGCCGCTACGCTGTCCTGCTTTGCTCTTGCTCGCTTTTTCAATGATTGCCGGTGACACCTCAGCGCAATCGCGACAGGTCGGCGATGAAGAGATCAGTCAAGCCTATATCTACCTTCTTGGCCGCCTGCTGATCACGCGCCAGCAGCAGCTCGACTTCCGCGAAGGCTTCAAGGGAAACAGCTGGTCCACAAAAAACCGGGTGCGGTCGACTGGCCCAATCCGAACCTGGACGTCGCCTACTCCGAGGCCTGGGTTGCGGTCGACGGGACTAGTTGCACCATCGTCACGGTCCCGGAGATCAAAGACCGTTACTATACCGTGCAATTCCTGAATGGCTGGGGCGAGACGCTTGCCAATATCAACGAGCGCGTCTTCCCGGACAGGGCGTCGGGCGATTTCGCCGTTTGTCTGCGAGGCGCGTGGAGTTGCCGGGCGGCGCCCTGCGCATCGATCTTCCTGTTGCGCATGCTCGGGTCCTTGCCCGCGTGGCCCTCGGCAACGACCCGGATCGCGCGGTCCTGCTGCAACATGAGTTCAAGCTGCGGGCGACCGGCGCGCCGAAGCTGCCGGATATCCCGAAGACGCCGATCTTCGAACTGGAACGGCTTCCGGGCGTGGAGGCATTTGATGCGGCGGTCACTGCGCTCGACAGCGAGCCAGACCTCAACCCGGGACTGGAGAAGCTCCAGACGGATGTCCGCGAAGTCGCTGCCGCCGTCAAGGATAGCACGGAAGAGCGGAAGCGGGTGGACGCCGTCGTCAAACAGCACGCTTTCCCTGAGATCGCCAAAGCGGGCCTCACGATCGGCCACGGTACCATACTGAACGGCTGGGCGCGTCCGGGCGTCGTCGGAGAATACGGACTGGACTATATGGCACGGACGCTGGTGAACAATGGCGGCATCTGGGCGAACGTCAAGCCGGAGGTTCTCTACTATCGCGGCTGGAGGGACGACAGTGGCGACGAGTTGACCGGCGACCACGTCTACAAGATGACCTTCCCCAAGGATGCGCTGCCTTCACGCTTCGCAAAGTACTTCTGGTCGGTTATTGCGGTCGACAATGTCCACTTCCGTGTCCTGCCCAATCCTTCGAACCGCTATCTCCTCAACGAACAGACGCATCCGCAGTACGGTCCGGACGGCTCGCTGATGCTCTATTTCGCAACGAGCAAGCCCGCCGATGCACCGGACGGAAACTGGCTTCCGATCCCGAAGGGGCAGAAGTTCCGCCTGACATTCCGTTTCTACGGACCGCTCGACGGGGTCGCGAATGGCACCTACTGGCCACCCGTCTTGGTAAAGCTGGAGTGATGCACGCGCGCGGAGGAAACGATGGCCTTGGGTCGGAGGGATCGTTATGCAGCTGGGTGCAGGTTTCGCCAGATGGGGGCTCGGCCTCTCTATCTTCGGAGTGTTTTTGACATTCGGCATCGTTGCCCACGACTGCATCGGCGCTCAGTGGCCGACAGGCGAACTCTTCATGCAGAACATCACGCTTTGGTGGGCTTGCCCATGGACACTGTCCGTTGCGGCCGTGCAGGCGGGCGGACTTGGAATGGTGGCGCTTGGATTGACGCAAATGCTGGGTTCCCTCTTTTCAGAGCGTGAAGAGGCGCACGCCGATAGTGCGTTCCCGCTGCATCTCAGCATCCCTTTGCCACACTGCCGCATGCACGAATGCCCGCTCAGCGATGAGGCGGGCATTCGATAGGGCGTATCCCTCAAACCTTAGCGGTCAGAGAATTAATCAGGTCCGGGGCTTGAGGTTCTCGGGGTCGTAGAGCGGCTTGTAGCCGACGCTGATGACTTCGACCGGATAGGTCTCCCCGAAATACTCGACCTTCAATTTGCGGCCCTGCTGGGCGTGGGACCATGGCAGGTAGGCGAGTGCAATGTTCTTGCCGATCGTCGGCCCGAAGGCGATCGAGCTTGTGAACGAGCGCCGCCCGAGTTCGTCGACGAGAGTCTCGCCGGTTTCGGGATCCATGACGGGCAGGATGCCGACGGGATAGCGCGCCACACCCTTCGCGTCGATATTGTCGGTCATGACGAGCGTGCAGAGCATGGCAGGCTGGTGCTCGCGTGCGCGGTATTCCAGGTGCTTGGCCTTGCCGCAGAAATCGGCTTCCTTGACCTTCGGGCGCGCAAGATCAGCCTCAAGCAGATTGTATTCGGTGAGCAGGTCGGCGTTCTGCAGGCGAAGGCTTTTTTCCATGCGGCGGCTGTTGGCGTAGGTTTCGACGCCGAACGGCATCACGCCGGTGGCGCGCAGTGCGTCCCAGACGGCGAGCGCGTCGCCGTAGGCCATGTGCAGTTCCCATCCCTGTTCACCGACATAGGAGATGCGGAAGGCGGTAACGGTCTTGCCGGCGATGCGGATCTGCTTGATCGCCGCGAATGGGAAGTTTTCCGGCGAAAGGCCTTCGGCATTCTCGACGACCTTCTGCAGGGTGGTGCGTGCGTTCGGACCCCAGATGCCGATCGTCACGTACGTCTCCGTCACATCGGTAATGGTGACGTCAAAGCCCTTGTCCTGCGCAACGCGCTTCATGTAGTTGAAGTCGCGCGGACCGGCATCGGCGCCGTCGATCAGCCGGCAACGATCGGCCATGCGGATGATGGTGAAGTCGGCGCGCACCATGCCTTGGTCGTCGAGGAAGTGGGTGTAGATGCCCTTGCCGACATTGGCGTCACCGCCGATCTTCGCCGCGCAGAGCCATTCCAGCAGCTCGACATGGTCCGGACCCTCTATGTCGTACATGGCGAAATGCGAGAGGTTGACGATGCCGCAGTCCTCGCTCATGGCGAGATGTTCGGCATTGGAGACGCGCCAGAAATGGCGGTTGTCCCATTCGTTTTCGCGCACCGGCACACGGTCGGCGTAAGTCTCGAGCAGGTGTTCGTTGGCGGCATAGCCGTGGGCACGTTCCCAGCCGCCGAGTTCCATGAAATAGCCGCCGAGTTCCTTTTCGCGTTCGTAGAAGGGCGAGCGGCGCAGGTTGCGGCCGGTCGCGTAGGGTTCGCGCGGATGAACCGCCGGATTGTAGATCTTCTGCGCGGCCTCGGTGCAGCGGCTCTCGATGAAGCTCTCCTCCAGCATGTGGGGGTAGAAGCGGGAATAGTCGATCTTGTTGTGATCGATCGGCGTGCGGCCGTCCGTCATCCAGTCGGCAATCAGCTTGCCCATGCCCGGGCCGTCCTTGACCCAGATGGCGACAGCATACCACAGGCCGCGGACCTTCTGGCTTTCGCCCATCGACGGTCCGCCGTCCGTCGTCACCTGCAGCAGGCCGTTGAAGGAATGACTTTCGTTGTAGCCGAGTTCGCCCAGGATCGGCGTCAACTCCATGGCACGCTCCAGCGGCTCGAGGATCTGCTCCATGTCGAGGTCGCGCTGAGACGGGGAAAGACGGGCTTCGTGTTTTTCGAGGAGGTCGCGCGGGTGGCAAAGGCGAGGGTTCTTCTCCTCATAGTAGCCCCACTCGATCTGGCCGCCTTCGGCGGTCTTCGGGTCGCCAGTGTCTCGCATATAGGCCGAGTTGCCCTGGTCGCGCACCAGCGGGAAGCCGATTTCCTTGCCGGTGTCGGCGAATTCGTTGTAGGGGCCAAAGAAGGTGAGGGGGTGGTCGACCGGCATGACAGGCAGGTCCTCGCCGGCCATCTCAGCGATCAGGCGGCCCCAAAGGCCGGCGCAGACCACCACGTAGTCGGCCTCAATCGTGCCGCGGTGGGTGACCACGCCCTTGATGCGGCCGTCCTTGATGATCAGCGACTGTGCCGGCGTGTTTGCGAAGGACGTCAGCTTGCCGCTCTGCTCGCCGGCGTCGATCAGCTTGCCGGCAACGGTCTGCGACCGCGGAATGACCAGGCCGGCGTCGGGATCCCAGAGGCCGCCCTGCACCATGTTTTCCTCGATTAGTGGGAACTTCTCCTTGATCTCGGCGGGTTCCATCAGGCGGGCGCGGGTGCCGAAGGCTTTGCCGGAGGCGACCTTGCGCTTGATTTCCTCCATGCGGTCATCGTCGCCGACGCGGGCGACCTCGATGCCGCCGACGCGCGCGTAGTGGCCCATCTTGTCGTAGAAATCGATGGAATAGAGGGTCGTCCAGCAGGACAAGAAGTCGTGGCTGGTCGCATAGCAGAAGTCGGAAGCGTGTGCCGTCGAGCCAATATCCGTCGGGATGCCCGATTTGTCGATGCCGACGATATCGTCCCAACCGCGCTCGATCAGATGATGAGCGATCGATGCGCCCACGATACCGCCAAGCCCGATAATTACGACCTTCGCCTTTTGAGGGAATATTGCCATTGCGTGCGACCCTGATTGATACTGAAAACCGATTTTAGGATTTGCCAGGCTGCGACTAGAGCCTGTCTACGACATAATCATCCTGCTGCACGACCAGAGCCGTCCAGTCCCCAGCAAGGATACACCCAACCGTGGACCTTGGTAGCGCGGCAGTGGACGGGGACGGGCTCTATTCGATGGCTCCGGACGGCGTTTTGCGTCAAGGCGGGGAGGCGACGGCTCCGTGGCGCTCACACTCATGAAATGCAGACATAACCTCATGCCGATTATGCCGTCTAATCGGCATATCCCGTGTGCCCTATCCTTAGCCCATCGCAACCACTCAGCTCTCGCGAAGTGAGCAGGAGGATAGAAATGAAAAAGCGCACACTTGGCAACGGCGGACTCGAGGTTTCGGCGATCGGATTCGGATGCATGGGCCTCAATTTCAGCTACGGCCACGCGTTGAGCAATGATGAGAGCATCAAGCTTATCCGGCAGGCGGTGGAGCGCGGGGTGACGTTTTTCGACACGGCCGAAGTCTACGGCCCCTTCACCAATGAGGAAATCGTCGGCGAGGCACTGGCTCCGGTTCGCGACCAGGTCGTCATCGCCACGAAGTTCGGCTTCAAATACGAGAACGGCAAGCAAGCGGGTCTGGACAGCCGACCGGAGAATATCCGCAAGGTGGCAGATGCATCGCTCAAGCGGCTCGGCGTCGAGGTGATCGATCTCTTCTACCAGCATCGCGTTGATCCGCACGTGCCGATCGAAGACGTCGCCGGCGCGGTCAAGGATCTCGTCGCCGCGGGCAAGGTCAGGCATTTCGGTCTGTCGGAACCGGGTGCCCAGACCGTGCGACGCGCCCATGCGGTGCAGCCGATCACGGCGCTCCAGAATGAATATTCGCTGTGGACGCGTGGACCGGAGACGAACGGCATCCTGCAGGCCTGCGAAGAGCTTGGGATCGGCCTTGTCGCCTATAGCCCGCTCGGCAAGGGCTTCCTGACCGGGGCAATGAGCAAGGAAACGACGATCGGCGAGAACGATTTCCGCAAGATCCTGCCGCGTTTCACACCCGAAGCGATGGAAAAGAACCAGGCGCTGATCGACCTCCTGAAGCAGATCGCCGATGAGAAGAAGGCGACGCCTGCCCAGATCGCGCTAGCCTGGCTGTTGGCGCAAAAACCCTGGATCGTGCCCATTCCCGGTACGACCAAGCTGCACCGCCTGGAGGAGAACCTCGCTGCGGCCGACGTCGAACTGACGGCTGATGATCTCGCCGAGATACAAGGTGCCGCAGCCGAGATCGCTGTCGAGGGCGAACGCTATCCCGAGCAGTTGATGAAGACCACCGGCCTTTGATGCCGTCGTCACCCTGCGAGCCCGTGCGCATCTGCGGCGCGGGCTCCGTCATTTCCAGGATCGGAGCACAGCATGACACAGAACATCGACGGGAAGGTCGTCGTCATCACGGGAGCCAGCAGCGGGCTCGGCGAGGCAACGGCGCGACACCTCGCGGGCCAGGGCGCCAGGCTTGTGCTCGGGGCGCGTCGCCTCGACCGGCTGCAGGCGCTGGCTGACGAGCTTGGACTTGGCAACGATGCCGCCGTCCAGACCGACGTCACCAATTGCGAGCAGGTCAAGCGCCTCGTGGACACGGCGGTCGCAGCCCATGGCCGTGTCGACGTGATCATCAACAATGCCGGCCTGATGCCGCATTCGCCGCTCGAGCGCGGCAAGGTGGAAGACTGGGACCGGATGATCGACGTCAACCTCAAGGGTGTGCTCTACGGCATTGCCGCAGCACTTGCGCACATGACCCGGCAGAAGAGCGGACATATCATCAACGTTTCCTCGGTCGCCGGCCACAAGGTCCGTCCCGGCAGCGCCGTCTATGCAGCCACCAAGGCTGCCGTGCGCATGCTGTCGGAGGGGCTCCGCCAGGAAGTGAAGCCGTACAATATCCGCACGACGATCATCTCGCCGGGTGCCGTCGGTTCCGAGCTGCCGCAGAGCATCACGGAAGCCGATGTCGCCAGGGGCATCCAGGACTTCTATCGGGCCTTTGCCATTCCGGCCGAGCGTTTTGCGCGCGTGGTGGCTTTCGCGATCAGCCAGCCGGACGATGTCGACGTCAACGAGATCCTCTTCCGTCCGACGGCGCAGGAGCTGTGACGGCGATGCTCGACCAGACCAGTGCCGGAGGAGCGCCGGACACGGTTGGCAGCGATACGGCGTTATCTTGCTCCGCCACCGTTTCCGACGGCGCCTGCGAGATTGCCTCGCTGCGCGCTCAAACGTCAGACCACCAGAGCTGGCGCATTCTCGCGATGCTCAGCGCCCTGATGGGCTTCGCGTCGATTTCGACCGATCTCTATCTTCCTGCGATGCCTGCCATGGGTCAGTCGCTCGGCGCCAGTGCGGGGGCTATGGAATGGACCATATCGAGCTATCTCGTCGGCTTCAGCCTGGGCCAGCTACTGTGGGGACCGATCGGTGACCGCTACGGCCGTCGCATGCCGGTGGCCATCGGGCTGGTCTTGTTCGTGATCGGTTCGGCCGGCTGCGGCCTCGCCGGCAGCGCCTGGGCCATGATCGGCTGGCGCATCGTGCAGGCGGTCGGCGCCTGTGCCGGCGTGGTGCTGTCGCGGGCCATGGTACGCGACCTCTACGCGGGAGATCGCGCCGCGCAGATGATGTCGACGCTGATGACCGTCATGGCGATCGCACCGCTTCTCGGGCCGATCGCGGGCGGGCAGATTCTCGCACTGGCCGGATGGCGGGCGATCTTCGGCGTCCTCGTCCTTGTCGGGTTGCTGACGCTCGCCGCTCTGCTCACCCTGCCCGAGACGCTGCCGGTTGGGCGGCGCAACAAAGAGCCGCTCGGCCGCGCCCTGGCGCACTACGGCGAGCTGCTGCGCCATCGCCAATTGCTCGGCTATGCGGGGGCGGGGGGCTTCTTCTACGGCGGTATCTACGCCTATATCGCCGGCACGCCGTTTGCTTACATCACCTATCACCATGTGCCGGCCGAGCTTTACGGCCTGCTGTTTGCTGTCGGCATCGTCGGTATCATGGCAACCAACCTCATCAATTCGCGTCTGGTCATGCGGCGTGGAGGTTCACACATGCTGCTGCGCGGCACGGTCGTGGCGGCTTTCTCCGGCATCGCTCTTGCGGTGACGGCATGGACCGGCTGGGGCGGCCTCTGGGGCCTTGCGGTGCCGTTGTTCCTGTTCATCTCCGTTGCGGGGTTCATCGTCGCCAACTCGATTGCCGGCGCGCTCGACGATGTCCCCGAGCGCGCGGGTGCGGTTTCGGCGCTCGTCGGTGCAATCCATTATGGCAGCGGCATCGTCGGTTCGGTACTCGTCGGCGCCTTCGCCGACGGTACGCCCTGGCCGATGGGTTGGGTGATCGGGCTTGCCGGAATAGGGAGCCTGCTCTGCGCGCGGCTGCTTGCCCGGCCGCCCGCGCGTTCGGCAGCACGCTGAGCGGGCCGACGGTGAAGATCGCGGGCGTTGAAAGAGATGCTGCGCTGCCAGCGGCCGCGTCGGCACGCGGCTCAGCGAGCCGGTGCGAGTGCCGCGATCACCTCTTCGGCTGCGCGAACGCCGCTTTGGAAAGCACCATGCGCAGTGGAGAAGTCGGTCGTATGCGTTGCCTCGCCCGCGAAGAAGAGCCGGCCGTCAAACGGACGGGCGAGTACAAGGCGGGCATCCGCCTCGCCTGGAAGGGCATGGCTGTAGGCGCCGCCGATCGACGCCGTCCCCGCCCAGTCTGAGGCGATGAGCGGCTTGAGGTTGCGCCGGACCGACGAACCGAACAGGTTGGCGAGCTGGTCGATCGCACGCTCGAACCCGGCCTCAACGCCACGCTCGGCGGCCGCCCGTGCGCCTGCTCCGCCGAAGAAACATTCGATGACCGGCCAACCGAATGGTCGGATGTAATAGGAGCCGGTCGAAGCATCATGGATGTCTCCCAGCACATGGCTCTCCGGAGCGAAGGGACTATCTCCGAGGATCTGCAGAAACAGCTTTTCGTTGGAGCCGAGCGGAAGGCGCGCGGCAGCATCCCGCCAGGGATCGAGTGCCGAAGGCCAGCCGGTGTTGTGACCGGCAAGGACATTGGTCGAGACCGTGATGATGGCGGCACGGGCACGAACCACGCCTGAKGGCGTCGCGAGCGCAATGCGTCGTTCATCGAGCGAAACCGCTTCCACCGGCGTGGAAAGGCGCAGTTTGGCCTGGGCGGGCAGGCTCGCCGTGATCAGCGTGCCATAGCCTGCCGGCACTCGAAAGTTGCAGTCGGTCGAGGCTGCGTCGTAGGCACCATAGTCTTTCGCCGAAATACGCTCAAGCTCGTCGCCGCTGATGAAGCCGCTCAATGCCTGGAGGTAGGGCATCCAAGGTTCGCCCGGCTCCAGGGCGTCGGCGGCATTGTCGCTGGCGGGAGGCGTGGCGGCGATACGCTCGCTCCACCGGGCAAATGCGAGCCGTGCCAGGTCCCGTTCGGCACGCGAGAAGCCGAGATCGCGGAACTGGGTGCCCCAGGCGGTTTCGCCGCTCCTCACCTCCAAGCCTGCCTCCTTGGCAATGCGGGTCCATGGATTTCGGTCGGCCGAATGCAACCAGCCACAGCCGAGGTCGAGGGAAACATCCGCAGCTTTGCGCGTCCAGGCGCGCCCGCCGGTTCGCGGCAGGGCCTCAAGCACCAGCGAGCTCAGGCCGCCGCCGGCCAGCCTTCGTGCCGCGCCAATTCCTGCCGCACCGGCGCCGACGATCACGATGTCTGGTTCTAGCGTCATGGGCTATCGCGCCGTCTTTCGGACGAGGCTCCACCGGCCGCTGCCGTCGGGCGATACGGGACGCCGCAAGCCATCATTCTTTGTCTGCATCGCCATTCCTCAGTATGCCGGACACCATAGCCTGCGGATGGGCGGCAACGAACAACATCCGGCGTGCCAGTCTAGCGGTAAGACTTTCCGCCGAATAGCCGCTATGTCTGGTAAGCAGTTATATCAGGAGTTCATGAATGCAGCGCGAGGAACTGGTCGACCTGAATGCGTTCCTGGCCGTCGCCGAGGAACGAAGCTTTACCCGGGCGGCGGCGAAACTGGGGACTTCCCAATCGGCACTGAGCCACACGATCCGGCGGCTGGAAACGAGGCTTGGCGTGCGTCTGCTGACCCGGACCACGAGGAGCCTGGCGCCCACCGAGGCCGGCGAAAGACTGCTCGCCACCCTGCGACCGGCGCTCGACAGTATCGGCGCGCAGCTGGCGTCGCTCAGCGAATTGCGGGAACGACCGGCCGGAACGATCCGCATTACGCTCTCCGAACATGCTGCCGATACCATCGTGTGGCGAGCGCTGGAGAAGCTGCTTGCGACCTATCCCGACATTCATGTCGAACTCAGCATCGATTCCGGATTTACCGACATCGTGACGGAACGGTTCGACGCCGGCGTCCGCTTGGGCGAAGCGCTTGCGAAGGATATGATCGCGACGCGCATCGGCCCAGACCTGCGGATGGCGGTGGTCGGTTCGCCGGCCTATTTCGACAGGTGGCCGATCCCGAACACGCCGCAGGACCTGGCCGACCACCAATGCATCAATCTGCGGCTGCTGAGCAACGGCGGACTTTACGCCTGGGAACTCGAAAAGGACGGCCGCGAGCTGCGCGTGCGGGTCGAAGGGCAGCTCGCCTTCAACAACGTCCAGATGATCGTCCGCGCGGCCACGGCCGGGTTCGGTCTCGGCTTTGTCATGGAGAACCAGGTCGAGGCGCATCTGGCGGACGGACGCCTGGTTCGCGTGCTGGAGGATTGGTGCCCGTCGTTTGCGGGCTATCACCTCTATTATCCCAGCCGTCGGCAGCCCTCGGCTGCTTTTGCGGTTCTGGTGGAAGCGCTCCGGTATCGTGCATGATCATGCCGTCTTCTGGGCGCTGAAGATCTAGCGATGGCACGGGGGCGAGGCGGATTGGTCATCCTTGCACTTGGGGTTCGTCGCTGTCGTCCGTTTGCCGCCAGTAGGGGCGCCGGCCAGCGCGTTCACCTGGTTTGCATAGTTGTCACGCGTGTTTGCGTCGATCACGGCAACCGGCGCCGCAAGTATCAGCCCGGCCGCGTTGCCGGCCGCGGCCGCCGTCCCGGTTGTCGCCGCCAGGATCTGGTCGCCGAGACCAATTCGGTTATCCGTCAACGTCTGGCCTTCGGAAATACGCTGGCCGATCAACTGGACGATCTGGGGTGACTCGGCAAACTTGCTGTGGTTGAGTTTGTCGCCGACCTTTACTTTGGTCAGATCGATCACTGCGATCTTGTTGGCTTCCAGCTCTTCCTTGTAGGGGGATTGCTCGGGGTCGATGGCGCCGAGACGCGGAATGTCGCCCCACAGCCGGCGCGAGAACGCCAGCGCCCTGTCGTCGCGAGATACAAACAGCGTGAACTGCGGATGTTGCTTGCCCATGTCCACGATTTCGGAGCGGAATACGTCGACGTCCACGTCGGGCGCTGCCAGCATCACGTTCTTGAACTTTTCGGGTAGTCTGCCGTTGCGGATCGCCATCTGGCGCAGCGATTCCAATGCCAGCCAGTTGCCCATCGAATGGGCGAGAATGGACACCTCTTTGACCTGGGGATCGCGTGCCAGATACTGGAAAAGCTGTTCAAGGGCGTTGCGCGTATAGTTCGTGCTTTCACGATCGTAACCATAGGCCAGCAGGCTGCCGCGGGACGGCCAGGTGACGAGCACGGGGGCGCTCTTTACACCGGAATCCTCGACAATCTGGGCAAATCGATAGACGGAGTCTTCAAACCGGTTGTTGAACCCGTGGATAAAAACAAGAACGCTGTGATCTGGGCTTTTCTGTACCGATGCGCTGAGCCAGCTCTTGGCTGCATCCAGCGGGATTTCCTCTGCCTTCAGCGTCGCGAAGTCGGTCGCAGGGTCGGCGGGCAGTCGCTTGGGCCACGCGACGTCGCCTTCCTTGCGAACATTTTTCGGGGGGATGGAAACGGTGATGTCCGCAAACGCCGGCTCCAGACCACGCTCGCCCGTAAACATCTCACCCGGTATCGTCGACTTGCGGCGCGTCGTTGCGACCAGCATGCTGATCTTGCTTGCCGCAGGGGCAGTGTCGGCAACAGGCAACAGCACATCCTTCGGATGGCCGCCGCACCCCGACAGAACAACCAGCGCGGCAACCGTCAATAACCGCCTGAGCGGAATGGCGGACAGAACACGAAGACCGCCATTGCTGCTGGCCATTGCCGCTTCCTTCTGAACTCTAGAAGTGGATTGCAACGCCGAGGATCGGCCCTTGCTGAACGACATCGAAAACAAAGCTGTCGTTGCTATAGTCGACGCCTAGGGCGCGATAGCCGGCGATGGCGGAAACCTTGTCGTTGAATTTGTATCCCAGCCCCGCCATGACGTCCCAGTCGAGATCCGCGCCGCCGCCGCCGGCCATGGCCCAGCCCGTCAGGTAGACATTCGGCGTGAAGAAGTAGTTGCCTTTGACACCGGCCAGGGCGTCGACCCAGGTGGCTTTGTCGTCCCTCTGCACGCCGCCGAGCAGCCCGCCGTTGAAGGAGATTTCCGTATCCGCAGACCAGAGCCTGACGGCGCCGACGACATCAAGATGGCCGTCGGGACCGTCGATGACGGTGTAGCCAGCGCCCAAGAGGCCGATAAACGTCTTGGACGTGACCTCGACATTGTCGGCGACCACGCCGAATGGCGTCGTCGCATCATTGGAGAGCTTGGTGTAGATGATATCGCTAAACACGCTGTAGCGGCCGTAGCTCGCCTCGCCGATTGCCATTGCCGCGAAATCGAGATTGCTGAGGATGTCGCTGAAGCTGGCGTCGATATGGGCTTGCGGCAATCCGAACACGGCAACGTCGCCGGACATGCCGGCGCCCCAGAAATATGGCGCAACGGTAAAGGTCCATCCGCTTTGAGTTTCGGCGGGCTTTGCTTCCGGGCTGAGAGCCGGGGCCATATCCGCTGCGTTTGCTGAACTGAAGACGGTCATTGCCCCCAAAAAGGCGGCGGCACATGCGACACTATATTTCAAATCCTATCCCCCAAGATCAATCGCCGCGTCAAGGACGGCTCAACTCATGCTTTCATCCCGCAAGGTGAACATACAACTGTGCGCAGCACTTCCATGCGCGGTTGCGCAACGCCAGGACCAGGGTTTGATCCAGAGGCGAACGCAATTGCGGGATTGTGGATACAGCCAAGTTGCTCAGCCAGTTTGTGGCACTGGCCAATATCCCCTCGGACCAGGTCCAAGCGGCTGCAGCTGGCAACATAGGCATACAGACCAGATACCTGATCGACACGACTGCCATAAACGAGCCCCCTCGGCTCCTCATCCATCAGCCTAAAGTTTTATTAGATTCGCCTGATGGTTTACATGTTATGAGCTGTAATCGCTTGACGGTCAAGGCAACGACCGGATGAGTTGATTGCCGCAGCGGGTGGAAACTTCGCTCGATCGAGCAGATCGGGGTCTTCGGAACCGGGAAATTTGGGTGCCGGCTCGCAAGTGAGGTGTCCGAAAATGCGGCGCCCACCGCATTGACTTCGAGCTTCGGGATGAGGCTGCGAACAAGCCGCAATGTTGTTGCGCCTTGCGCGCAAACTGCTAGAATCGTTGCAGATATTTGATCATGGCGTCTGTGTTTCCAGCGTTTTTGATAGGTTCAGGCGGGGCGCAATGAAGGCGATCAATACGTCGACGGCAAGCTATGGTGCGGAGCCCGGACTTCGTTTTGCGTTATTGCTCGACGGGCATGGCGGCGGCAGGCAGATCGACATGGCGCGTGTGTGTGCCTGGAAGCCGCAGGACGGTGCGATCTGGTTGCACTTCGAACGCGATCACCCGGCTGCCGCTGAATGGGTGAACAAACAAGGTGGATTTGATCCCTTCGTGGCCGATGCACTGCTTGAGGAGGAGACGCGACCACGCGTCGAGCCTGTCGATGACGGATTGCTGATCATTCTGCGGGGGGTGTGCGCCACCTCACCCGAAGAAGCCGATGAGCCGCACCCGGATATAGACCTTGTGCCGCTTCATCTGTGGGTCGATGGCAACAGGGTCGTGTCGCTCCGCGACAGCGGTCACTACATCACTGCTCTGCGCGACATTCGGACGGCGTTCGACAAGGGCAAGGGGCCGCAGCGCACCGGCGACCTGCTGGCGCTGATCGGCGAAAAGCTGGTTCGTGACCTCGAGCCGGTCCTCGATGCAATGGATGAAGAGGTCGATGAGCTCGACGAGATGATCTTTCATGGGGACGCGGGCGAAGTGCGGGGGCGGCTGAAGCTGCTGAGGCGCCGCTCGGTGCAACTTCGCCGCTATCTCGCGCCGCAGCGCGACGCCTTGAACAGGATAGAGCACGACGACGCGACGTGGCTTATCGAGCGGGACAAGCTGCGGCTGCGCGAGGTGATTGACAAGCTGATGCGCTTTATCGAGTACCTCGACGCCATCCGCGACCGGACGGGCATCCTGCACGACGACCTTTCGACTGTTATCAGCGAGCGCATCGCGCGCAATTCAAACCGGCTGGCGGCGCTCGCTGCTCTGCTTTTACCGCCAAGCTTGGTGGCGGGGCTCTTCGGGATGAATGTGGGGGGGATACCCGGCGTCAACGACACCTGGGCCTTCGTCGTCATCGTCGCATTCGTGACGATCACCTCGATCGCGACGCTCTGGGCGCTCCGGCGGATTGGTTGGCTCTAAGTGGATTGACGATGCAAGGGCGTTTGCCGCGCGTATATTTTTCATCAAACAACCGTGATTTTAATTCACCTTTCTTGACAATCGTTTTTGACCGGAAATATCTCTCGTGCAGACGTCACAAGCCATCAGGCGCGGCGCGCCGACGGATCGCGTTAAAGTAAGGCCGGGATAGGCATGATCGATACTCGCTTTTCGACCGCGATGCAGATTGTCATAAGCGTCGCCGTGAACGAGCAGGCTGACGTTCGCACGACCAGCCAGACTCTTGCAAAGGGGCTCGACACCAATGCAAGTTTCGTCCGGAAATTGCTTCTACCTCTGAGCGAAAGCGGCATTCTGGCCGCGTCGGCCGGCGGCAATGGCGGTATTCGTCTGGCGCGACCGCGCAACGAGATTCTGCTGAGCGAGATTTATTCATCGGTCACGGGCGACAAGAAGCTCTGGGCCACGCGGCACGAGATTCCCCACGAGGGTTTCGTGGGCCAGAATATCGGCGATCTCTCGGAATATCTCTGCGATCGGGCGGAGCAGGCCGTGGTCGACATGCTTGGGTCGGTTACCATAGAAGACAGCATTGCCGAACTTCGCCGTCTCGACCTGGAGAAACACAACGGAGCGGCAGCCGATGGCCGTCACGCCGCAGAGTAAGCCGGTAAGCCGGTCATGGCAAAAAGAGGGGCGGTCCGGCAGGGAACCGTGCCACCCCCCGCTACTGATCGGAGGTCAATCTGATCAGAAACATCATGCTCGAGCGCCGCTGCCACCTTCGCGCCGGCCTTGCAGGCGCAGCGCTTGGCATCGAGCGGCGCTCGATCGTTGATTAGAAGGCGCGCTGGAGACGGAAGAAGCCCGTCGTTACGTCGTTGCCGACGTCCGGATCGAGATAGTTTACGGTCGCCTTGGCGTAGAAGTTTTCAACGATCTGATAGTCAACCGTCAAGCCGACCTTCCAGGCGTCGTTGTTGTCGTTGAAGTCGCCTGCGACGATGCCGTAATTGCCGTAGTACTGAACGCCGGGAGTGATCTTCAGCTTGTCAGTTGCCTTGATCGCGTATTCGGCGGCGATCGCCCATTCAGCTGCCTGATAGTAGGAGTTCGGGCCGCTGGAGTAGACGCCTGYGAGGCCGAGCGTACCCGGACCGATAGCAACCGTACCCATGGCGCGAATGGCGCCTTCTTCGTTGTCCGTGTCGTAACCTGCGGTGACCTGGTAGGTGAACGCGCCAGCCTTGCCGCCGATAGCGGCGGCAATGCCGATGTTGTTCGGCTTTTCGCCGGCGGCGTAGTAGCCGTCTTCAAGCTCGTCGGCGCTGATGCCGGCGTAGAAGCTGGCGGTCTCGTACTGATAACGGACCGAGTTGTGCAGGGTTACCTTGCTGCCGATATCATCGGTTTCGCCCGAGAGGCCATCGTCCCACCAGCTGTAGAACAGACCGGCGCGGAAGCCGGCGACGTCGATATAGGCGGAGTCGAGCTTGGAGATCTGGCCGGATGCATTGTCGGCATTCGTCTGCAGAACGATAACACCCGTCAGCGGACCATATTCGGTGTCGCTCTTGGCCGTGAACTGAAGCTGGCCGCGGGTAACTGCATCCCAGTCAGACGTACCGGCGGACGATGCGCCACCGGTAACAGCGTTCGGGCCGCCGTTGACCTGGAAACGAATGTAGCCGCTGATCTTCAGGCAGGTTTCCGTGCCCGGAATGTAGAAGTAGCCGGTGCCATAGGCATCGCAGACGCGGACATACTCGACCGCTTCCGGCTCGGCAGCGACGATAGCATCCGCTGCGTGAGCGCCGGAGATGGCGCTGAGAGCCGCTGCGGAGCTGATGAGCATCATTTTAATATTCATAGTCGAGTCCAATCGTTTGTGGATTGGGCACAGGTCATCATTGCCGAAAACGGCCCTACCTACCCCAATGTTCATACAAGCCCTCACGGAAGACGTGGTGTTTCCCGCGCCGCCAAATTACATTTTGCGTTGAATGTATCAATTATAGATGCAGTCACAATCGAGCTTTTTTGCGATGCAATATCGACATGTTGCAGAATGGCAACTGTTGCGTTTCGCGCAATTGGACGCCTCACGAGAAGGACAAAAAGTCGTCCATTCTCAATGCTGTGCGGCCGAATCCAACGGCTACCATCGATGCTGCACTGCAGCATTTCCGGGCCCGCGCGCTTTGCGAGCGGCGTCGGCTACGAGGCGATTCGGGCTCCTTCTGGCTGCCGGCCGAGCAGCCGATCGATGATCGGATCATGACGGTCCAGCCGAAGACGCCTGTCATCTCCGATCAGGCGTTCCAGAGCAGTCCGGATGCCTTCGCTAAGTAGCCGGCTGGCCTCTTTCGCTTCGTGGCTGGCGAAAGTGGTCGATCCGAGTATGCGAACACCGCTGGCCGTCACGATCTCGTCGGCTCTTGTCAGGGAGCAATTGCCGCCTCTCGACGCGGCGAGGTCGATCACGACCGTTCCCGCTGCCAAGGTCGATATTGTCTCATCGTTGAGGATCATCGGTGCCGGCCGGATCGAGCCGCCGACGCTTATGACGACCAGCTGCATCTGAGCCAGATGTCCGGCCAGTTGCCTGTAGAGCGCTGCCTGATCGGCCGATGATTGTCCCCGGTCCGTCGAGGCGAAGGGCGGGCATGCTGCAAGGAACTTTGCCCCGAGCTGTTCGGTCTTCTGCCGTTCCTCGTCGGTGAATGTGAACGCGTGGGTGAGGGCGCCCAGCCGCCGCGCGGTGGCGATCGCCTGAAGGCTCGCCGCGTCTGCACCGAATGCGGCCATCCTGATCGGCCGCACAAGGCTTCCGTCGATCATCAGCATCGGGTGTCCGACGCCGAGCTGGCGGACGCCTTCCAAGACGGCCGCGTGGCCGCTGATTGTCGCTTGTGTCGTTGCCGCATCCATGCAGCCGGCGCCATGCAGGCCTTCAATCCTGGCAAGATCAAGTTCCAGCGGCCCGCCATCAGCACGCAAACTTTCAGGAGATGCCGCATGTGTTCCAAGGAAGATAAGGACTGTAGCCTTCCGGACGGTGGCCGCGGCCTGCGCTCGCCGGACGCTGACGATGATCTCGCAGCCCGCCGTGATGTCGCCGAGGCTGGCCGGCCTTCCGCCGGCGGCCACATAGGCTTCGTCGGCGTGGCCAGCCGCAGCTCCACAACCCGGCTCGAAGCTGACCTTCACGCGCATGGACAACCGGGCCACATCCTCCGGCGTTAGTGCAACGCGGCGCTCACCGGGATAGGTTTCCCGAAGCAGTCCTGCATGGACGTGGGCAAGGTCGGACATTCATCGCTCTGTCAGAGGGCATTCGAAGGGGCGCGGGAGCGATATAGGCTGTCTCCCCCATAGTTTTATGACGGTTTGGTAATTTTGCACCGACAAACGCGGTCCATTTTTCAGGGTCTTCAACCTCAGGTAAACTCTTGTCGGGAAAGACTTTCCGAAAGCTTGCAATGAACGGCGTGTTCGAAACGCATCTTGAAGCGAGACCCGGTTTTGCACGGGCGCATTTGGATGTAATGGTTGTATCGAAGCGCTTGGCAGCTGGAGGCATTTGTGAATTTCTATTCGGCTTATGATCAGGGATTTGTCCGCGTGGCGGCTTGCACGCCGATCTGCGAGATCGGCGACCCGGATTTCAATGCGACCGCCACTCTGGAGCTTGCCCGTCAGGGGCATGCGCAAGGCGTAGGCCTGATGGTGTTTCCGGAGCTCGGCATTTCAGGCTATTCGATCGACGATCTGCTCGGGCAGGATGCGTTGCTGAAAGCGGTGGACACTGCCATTGCCGAGATTGTTCGAGCCAGCCGGGAGCTGACGCCGGTGTTGCTCGTCGGTGCCCCGCTGCAGAGCGAAGGCCGTCTCTACAACTGCGCGGTCGCCATACACGCCGGCCGCGTTCTCGGCGTCGTGCCGAAGATGCATCTGCCGAACTACCGCGAATTCTACGAAAAACGCTGGTTTGCATCGGGCCGGAGCGTCCGCGGAAAGAGCATCCGTGTTGGCGGCGAGACGGTTCCGTTCGGCACGGACGTGATCTTTGCTGCCGAAAATATCGAGGATTTCGTTTTTCATATCGAGATCTGCGAGGATCTCTGGGCGCCGGCGCCGCCCAGCGATTTCGGTGCGCTGGCCGGCGCGCTGATCCTTGCCAATCTTTCGGCGAGCAACGTCACCGTCGGCAAGGCCGACATCCGCAAGCTGCTATGCTCGGCGCAATCGGCGCGCAGCCTCTCGGCCTATGTCTATTCGGCGGCTGGACCGGGTGAATCGACGACTGATCTGGCCTGGGACGGCCAGGCCTGCATCTACGAGCTCGGCGACCTGCTTGGGGAGACCGAGCGCTTTCCGACCTCCTCGCAGATGTGCGTTGCCGATATCGACGTCGAGCGCTTGCGGCTGGAGCGATTGAGGACAGGGACGTTCAACGACGCGGCGACGCTCAATTTGACCGCCGAGCGCCAATTCCGACGGGTCTCGTTCGAGTTCGTCAAGCCGGAAGGCGATATCGGCCTTGAGCGCGACATTGCGCGCTTTCCGTTCGTTCCCGCCGACGAGAGCAGGCTTGACCAGGACTGCTACGAGACCTTCAATATCCAGGTGCAGGGGTTGATGAAGCGTCTGCGCTCGACAGGGATCAGGCGGCTTTGCCTTGGTATTTCGGGTGGACTCGATTCAACGCATGCGTTGCTCGTCGCAGCGCGGGCTTTCGATCGCTTGGGCTGGCCCCGTTCGGACATCCTCTGCTTCACGATGCCGGGGTTTGCGACGGGCGACGAAACCAAGTCGAACGCATGGGCGCTGATGCGGAGCATGGGCGTCACCGCCGAGGAAGTGGACATACGGCCGCTTGCCCTGCAACTGCTCAAGGATCTGAAGCACCCCTTCGCCGGTGGCAAGCCGGTCTACGACACGACCTTCGAGAACGTGCAGGCTGGATTGCGCACCGACTTCCTGTTCCGGGCCGCCAACCAGCGCAACGCGCTTGTGCTTGGCACGGGAGACCTGTCGGAAATCGGCCTTGGCTGGTCCACCTATGGCGTCGGCGACCAGATGAGCCACTACAACGTCAATGCCTCGGTTCCGAAGACGCTGATCCAGCATCTGATCCGCTGGGTTATCCGTACCGGCGATTTCGACCTCGAGACCAAGGCGACGCTGGAGCGCATTCTCGGCACGCTGATCTCGCCGGAACTCGTCCCCGCCGACGACAATGGCGTCATGCAAAGCACCGAGGACAAGATCGGCCCCTACGACCTGCACGACTTTGCGCTCTACTATACGACGCGCTTTGGGCTGCGTCCGTCGAAGGTCGTCTTCCTTGCCTACACTGCGTGGAAGGATGCCGAAGCAGGCGTTTGGCCTCCGCATTTTCCCCACGACAAGCGCCGGAGCTTCGACCTGCCTGTGATCAAGCGCTGGATGGAAGTATTCCTGTTCCGCTTCTTTACGATCAGCCAGTTCAAACGGTCGGCGTCGCCCAATGGGCCGAAGGTTACCTCCGGCGGCTCGCTTTCGCCGCGCGGGGACTGGCGTGCACCCTCCGACGGCAATGCGCGGATCTGGATCAAGGAACTGAAAGCAAACGTGCCCGATGTCGATACCTGACAAGATCGTCACGCCCGTCCTTGCCGAAAGTGGCCTTTGCCGCAGATAGTGTATCCAGAAGCTCAGGAGGAACCTGCCGATGATACGCGACCGTTGCGAGGATCTTCCCCGTTATGAAATCCGGGCGGAGACGACCGGTCGCTGGACCGTCGTCGACACATTGACGTTGCTTCCCGCAGCGACGGACGGACGGGATCTCACCGGTCTCGCAAAGGAAGACGCGCGGGACATCGCCGACGAGTTGAACCGAAGCTGTGCGGAAGGACGCGATCCGCTGATCTGACCTCATCGAACGGACCGAGTAGGATCGGCGTTTGCATCACTGGAGATGCTTGCATGAGCGGAAACGATGACCGCCCGGCTGAGAGAAAGATCGACCACCAGGCAGAAGAAGAACACATGCTCAGTGAGGGGCGGAGGCTCTCTGTTTGGGCACTGGTCAGCGCCCTGGCCGTTGTCATGGGAATGGTGGCCCTCGCATTCGGCGTCTGGACAAGCGGTGGTCCAAATCCCACGCCTGCCGATCCTTCCGGCGAGGCGACCACGACAACTGTCCGGTAGAGCCAAGATTGCTCAGCATTTCCATGTCAATTTCAATGCCTACTTGAACTGAGGGGAAAAATATTACTCCTGCCGACCGCAAGCAAGGTCAGAAATTCCGATCACCGGGCTAAACGTGAACATAAACTATATAAATTCTAGCTATTTGTTGTTTGTCCACGCTTTTGGCGTTATTTGCTGGTTGATAGGGGACGAAACGCGGGGGCCGCAAGGCGATCGGAAAATGCTGACAAAAAAAGGGAAATACGGCCTGAAGGCACTGGTGGACCTGGCGCGGCTTGCCCCAGGTGAAACGGCCTTCATCAATGACGTTGCAGCACGCAACAACATTCCGAAGAAGTTTCTGGATACCATCCTGCTTGAACTGCGCAACGTCGGCATCCTTCGCTCGAAGAAGGGGCCTGGCGGCGGCTATTCCCTCTCGCGAGCAGCCTCTGAGATCCGAATCGGTCACGTCATCCGCACGCTCGATGGACCTCTGGCACCGATCCGCTGCGCCAGCCGCACGGCGTTTGAGGCTTGCGACGACTGTTCCGATCCCGAGACCTGTCAGGTCCGGCGCTCGATGACAGAGGTCAGGGATGCCATAGCCGACATTCTCGATAACATGACGCTGGAGCAGTTCGTTGCTTGCGGCAACAAGCTCGACGAGGCCGACGACATGTTGCCGATGTCGGCAGCCAAGTGAGCGTTCAGCGGCTCTCGCCAAAATGGTGGGCAGCCGCCTTCCGGTAAAGATCATCCGCTTCCGTTCCCACGCCGCGCAGGCGGGCATTGCGCCAGTGCCGGTCAAGGTTCCGGCCGATGCTTGTCGCATTGCTGCTGGAAAGCTCAAACAGCGCGTTGGCGGTTTCCACGGCTGCAGCGCTTGCGGTTATCTTTGCGGCGGATGCGGAAAACAACGCGATTTCGATCGACCGCGCCGAGGGATTGACCTGTGCGAAGTCCAGCTTGCCGCCGGCGCGCTCGATAAGGGCGGCGGCACTTTCGACATCGACGGCAAGCTTGCCGACATGCGAGGTGTATGGCGCTCCGTGGAGGTTTGCGAGTGCCGCCCGGGCGATGCCGAGGTCGGTGCCCGCATGCAGCAATGCTCCCAGTGCCGAGACGGTCGAGGGATCGCGCTCAGGACCGATCACGGCGGAGTCGGTGGTTAGCGGAATTTGGCTCGCGATGACCGTGCCGGTCCCATTCGTTCTCTGTCCGAAGCCATCCCAATCGTCAACGAATTGCAGACCTTCGGTTTCACGCGGCAGGTAGAGCGTGATCCCGGTCGCTTCCGCGATGACGCCGTGGACGGCGACCCAATCGGCGAACAGAACCCCGGGCGAGGGTCCGCTCCTGCCATCCAGCCGGTAGCCAAAGCCGGAGGCGACGATTGCGCCCGGTGCGGCAAACACCGCGGTTGCGAACCGCTCGCCGGCGAGCGCCCGGGCAAAAAGGATGCTCTTCAATTCCTCGCCCGCCTGAACGCGAAGCTGTTCCAGGACGCGAAAGTGAAGCTCCAGGCATTCCGCAATCGACGAATCGCCTTCGGCAATGATCGCGACGATCTCGCCAAGGAGCGCATTGGCGACGTCGAGGCCTTCATGTTCCGGCGGGACAGTAATTGCAGTCAGTCCCGATTGTGAGAGCGCGTCCAGTTCGGCATAGGGAAGAATACGATTGATATCGCGCTCGCTCGATTGAACGGCGAAGGCCGCAGAAAGGCTGCGGGCGGTGCCGATCGCTTCTTCTTCGCTTTCGATACGCCGCGCTGCGGGCCTTGTGCGGTCGTGAAACTGCGATACGGTTCCCATCGGCTGCTCTCTATTTTGTGACGGCTATAGGAGTGATCGATCGAAGCTGCGATGATAAGGCGTGTTTTTCCAGAAATGCAGGCGCTACTGAAAATTTATTACCTGCTTGATTGTGGCAACGAGCGGGGTAGTTATGGTTTTCCTGCCTTTCGGGCGTGTCCCGGCGGCTGAACATGTAGTGGAGGGTGAGGTCCCATATGCCATCGGCCGGCCGCAAGCGGCTTACACTCGATCCAGGCGACATGCCGATTTATGCAATCGGCGACATACACGGCAGGTTTGATCTGTTGCAGCAGGCAGAGCAGGCAATCGTCGATGATGCCTCAAGACTGCCGGGCCGCAAGCTGATCGTCACGCTCGGCGACTACGTTGATCGCGGCCCATCCTCGGCGCAGGTCATCTCGCATCTCATGGCGCCCCCGCCGGAGCATTTCGACCGCATCTGTCTGACGGGAAATCATGAGATTGTCATGCTCGACTACGTCGACGGACGGATTTCCTTTTCCGACTGGATGCCGATGGGGGCGGATGCGCTGCTTCGCTCCTATGGCCTGGATGCCGAGCAATTGCCGCTGATCTTTCCCGCGGCGACAAAGCTAGATGCGTTCATCCGGCAATCCTTGCCCAAGCCGCATATCGAATTCCTGCGGTCGCTGCCGATCCTCGTCGATACGCCTGACGTGCTCTTCGTGCATGCCGGTATCGATCCGCTGCGGTCCATCGAAGACCAGAAGGACGATGATCTGGTCTACATCCGCCACCGCTTCTTCGAAAGCCAAGTGCCGCTGCCGAAGCTGATCGTTCACGGCCATACACCCGTCGAGCGGCCGGAGACGCAGCCGACCCGGCTGAACATCGATACTGGCGCCTTCCACAGCGACAGGCTTACCGTCGCGCGGTTATGGCAAGGGCGCGTGCATCTCTTCTCGACCTGATCAGGCGCGGGCGTCCGCCGGCTCCCGGACCTTCGGCGTTTCGTCGGTATAGTAGCTCACGTACTTCTGGCGGTAGCGCTCGGCACCGCCGAAATTGGTGAACTTGCCGAGTTCGGTCATATCGGTCTTGTTGAGGATCACGCCCAGGATCTTCGACTTGATCTGGGGCTCGGCGTTGAGGATGTCGCGCACGACATTGGTCGGCGTCGCACCCCACTCGGCGACGAACAGAAAGCCGTCGACCTGCGGGGCGAAAGCCTTGGCATCGATCACGGGACCAAGCGGTGCAAGGTCGACGACGATGTAATCGAACATCTTGCGGGCATTTTCCATGAGGTTGAACATGCCCTGCGAGGCCAGAAGCTCGCTGGTGTGCATGAGGTGATCGTTCGGCAGAACCGGCAGGATCGCAAGCTTGGTGACCGGATCAACCTTGACCGCGCTCGCCCAGGGAACGTCGCCGAGAACAGCCTCCACCAGACCATACTGCGGCGGCGTCTTCAGCATACGGGTCAGGCCCGGGTTGCGAAGGTCGGCGTCGATCAGAAGCGTGCGCTTGCCGCTCGACGCGAGAAGGGCGGCGAAATTTGCGGCCGTGGTCGACTTGCCTTCGCCCGGCATCGCGGAGACCACACCGATCACGCGGTCGGATTTGCCCTGGAACATCACGTCGCTGGCAAGCTTGGCATTGCGCAGGGTCTCGGCAAAGACCGAACGCGGCGCCTCGAGGACGACACGCATGATGCGCTGGAAGGTCGCGCCGCTGTCGGGAGCAGGATCGGCCGGCTGCATTGCCGGCTGGGCGCGGGGACGAAAGATCTTCTTTTCCCGTGGTCCCTTTCCGACCAGCGGCAGATAGCCGAGGAACTTGAGGCCAAGAATCGTGCGGACATCGCCTTCAACACGGAAGAAGCGCTCGCGAAATTCCTGGAATGCCGTCAGCGCGCCGCCGGCCATGAGGCCGAGCACGATGGCAAGCCCAAGCGTCATCGTCTTCTTCGGACTGGACGGCGAGGCCGGGACGCCGGCTTCGGAGATCACGCGCGCCTTGGCGATCGGGAAAGACTGCTGCTGCGAGGCTTCCTCGTACTTGCCGAGGTAGGACTCATAGAGCGTTTTCAGTGCGGCCGCACGCTGTTCCAGATCGTTCAGCCGCACCACAGACTTGTCGGACTCTGAGTTCTTGCCCGTCAGGTGGGCGACATTCTGGCGCAGCGATGCCTCACGAGACCGGGCAACCTCGAACTCGTTGCGGTAGCTCGACGTCAGCTGCTGCAGTTCCTGATAGATCTGGCGGGTCAGATCCTGCTTTTCGGAGCGCAATGCGACTGCTTGCGGGTGGTCCTCGCCGAAATTCGTCGATATTTCCTGTTCACGCTTGGTGACCGAGATGTAGCGCGTACGCAGGTCCTGGATGACGGTCTTGTCGGTCTGGCCGGACGAGATGGCAGCGTTGTTGACCGCACTATCGGGCCCGAGATCGACGATCGACTTGAACTGGTTGTAGCGTGCCGATGCGCTGGCGCTATCTGCCTGGGCGACGATCAACTGCTTGTTGAGGTCGGCGAGCTGCTGCTCCGACATCAGTTCGCCGTTGGCCGATGTCAGGCCGTTATCGGACTTGAACGTGGCGACGTCCAGTGCCGCCTGCTGCGACCGGCCTCTGAGATCGGTCAGACGCTGCTGGAGCCAGACGGAAGCGCTTTCCGTTGCGTCGAAGTTGGCGTTCAGCTGGTCGCTGAGGTAGGCGGTGGCATAGGCCTTGGTGATGCGCGMGGCGAGAAGCCGGTCGGTGGAGCGGAAGGAAACGGCAAGAACCGCACTGCGGTTGACGCGGGACACCGTCAGGGCGTCCTGCAGAAGGGCGGCTGCCTTCTGGCGGCGTCCGTTGCGGGCGTCGTCCTCGTTGCCCGGCGGTCTGCCCGGAAGCAGCGCGCTGGCGATCAGCCTGACGCCCGATTTGACGAGAGCGACGGGCGATAGTGGCGGATCGAGGATCGTGCCGTTGTCCTCTAGTTTTTCCGCGTCGACGACACGCAGGGCCAGCTCGTTCGATTTCAGGATTTCGACGGCGCTGGCGATCTGCATGTCCACCTGCTGGGAATTTGCCACGGGAGCGGCGTCCTGCGCGTATTTGGTCATGCTGTCGTCGAGCAGAATCTGTGTCATCGACGTGTACTGGGCCGTGGAAAACAGCAGATAGACCAGTGCCAGCGCCACCATTGCGCCGACGCACAGCGCGACAGAGCCGGCGCGGCGTATCACGATTGCGATCAAGCGGTCGATGTCGATGAAAGAATCGGAGTCGTCGGCCGCTTTCGGCAGAGTGCTGTGCAAGGTGAGGTTCCGTTGGTTCATGGCTCTATCCTTTGCGCGAGCGGGTCGCGCCATCGATGGCTGTGAGGTCGGCCTGCTGGCCAATCAGTTTGCGGAGCGGCGCGATCGCGCGGCTGGCCCGCGCGGCGATGGGCATGCTGAGATGCGCCACCGCCGACGGGTTGCCCCAGGCTGTCCTGATCGCTCCGAAGACCGACCTGTCTTTGATATTCTGAACGAGGACGAGGAACGCATGTCCCCGGCGCAGGCTTCGTGTCCTGAATTCCTGCGCGGCGGCCGCCTCTGCATCCAGCGTGTGATTTCGAAGGAAGGCCTTATCGCCTTCGATCATGGCGTCGATGTGATGAAGGGCGAGAACGCGTGAAATGGAACCCTCCCGAATATGGTAGTCGTAGCCGGCAACAGGCTCTATGACGCAGCGTCCGCCGCGTGCCATTGCGGCCGCCAGGAACAGATAGTCCTCGCCGATCTTCAACGCTTCATCGAAGCGAAGTGCATGTTTCTCGATGAAGGCGCGCTGAAAGATCGGTTTGAGATAGCCGAAATTATGCGTCGTTTGAAAAAGGGCGTTGGAGCGGATGAATGCCGGCAGCGTCAGCTCGGGGGTCTGCGACAGCGATCGCTCGGCAAACATCGTCTCAGGCGGCGTGCCATCGGTCCTGACGACACGCAGGTTGTCGACGGCGATCTGCGCTCCTGCTTTTTCGGCACGCGCGATCATGCGCAGCAGCCTGTCCGGCTCCACCGTATCGTCGGCATCGAGGACCACAAGCCAGCGGCCGCTGGCGTTCGCCATCGCTGTGTTGCGGGCGACGGAAGGGCCGCCGTTGCGCGAGAGCGCCAGGAGGCGGACATTCTGCCCGCCATAGCTCTCCGCAACCGCTCTTGTCTCGTCCGTCGAGCAGTCATCTGCGACGATCACCTCGACCGAGACGCCGCGCTGGGCAAGGGCGCTGTCGATCGCCTTGGCAAGCGTTCCGGCCGCGTTGTAGGCGGCAATGATGAAGCTCACGTCCGGCTGGGTTTGCGTCATACAGCCTCCGCCGTTCCGTACTGACGGATTTCGCGAACCCCCAGCAGGCCGCTGGCGACGCCTGAGTGCATGACACCGCGGAGCGCATAGCGATAGCGGGGAACAGCAGAGAAAACGCAGCCGATGGCAGCCGCGTAGCAGAACAGGGCCTTTGCCGAGGCAAGACCGATCTGCCTCAGCCGCTTGAAGCCCGGGCTCTTCTCCTGCAGCAGTCGCCCGTGCGTCTGTCCGAAGCGGAAGCGGCGTTTGGCGAGCCAGGCAAGGTCGGCGCGGCTTTCCGTCACCGGCTCGTAGACATAGGCTTTCTCGGCAAATGCGATCTTGCCGCCCTCGGCATGCATGTGGCTGAAGAACTCCGTGTCCTCGCCGCCCGTGCGCCCGAGCGCGAGGTTGAAGCGGCGACCGGCGACATGCGGAGAGGCAAGGCGCAAAAGGACATTGCAGGTGTAGCCGGTGCGAATCTCATCGCCGACCCAGACCGGCAGCGTGGAATGGAAATCTCCCTCCCGCATCCAGTCAGGAGCAGTCGACGAATAGACGCTGCGAACAGGGCCGAGGACGGCATCCGCCCCTGTTGTTTCGGCGGTGGCGAGGAGCTCGATCAGCCATTCTTCGCTGGCATCCTCGTCGTCGTCGATGAATGCCAGGAAATCGCCGGTCGCATTGTCGAGGCAGGCATTGCGGGCGATCGAAATGTTTGCGCCCGGGCAATGCACGTAGGCGATCTCGTGCGGAATGGTGGGGCGCAGGGCATCGACGCGTTCTCTCGCGCTTGGCGCCTTGTCGTTGTCGGCAACGATGATCCGCAGTTTCGTGCCGGCCGGCACCGCAAGGACGGCAAGCGAAAGCAGCGCTTCATCAAGCGAAGCGCGGCGGTAGGTACAAATGCCGATATCGAAAAGGATGGATCTCTCGTGGCTCATTGGGACACCTTTCGTCCGCGGAAGTTCAGAAGCTCCATCCAGAAGCCGGCCGACCAGGCAAAGTGCATGACCATGGCGGAGAGCGCTGCCAGCGGCCCGTAGGGGTTGCGCTGCCCGACGGCAATCCAGAAGCCGTAGCCGACGCAGGCAACAGCCCAGAGGCTGAAGGGGATGACCGCCGCCCAGTTCAAAACGGCGAGGAAGGCGCCGATGAAGACCGGAACGACGAGAAGGGGCATCATCTGGCGCAGATTGGGCATGCTGCCGTGCTTCAGAATGTTCTTTGCCCGGCCGCGGCCGTAGCCGAGGTACTGGCGAAAGAGCTTTCCGACGCTTGCGCGCGGATAGTAGACCATCCGGGTCTTGTCGGTCATCCAGATGCCGAAGCCGGCCTTCTTCAGGCGGTAGTCGAGTTCGGCGTCCTCGTTGTGGCTGAAGGTCTCGTCGTAGCCTCCGACGGCATCGAAGGCCGCGATGCGCATCAATGCGTGATGGCCATGGTTGGTCCAGTGGCCCTTTGCACCCTCGCGGTGCTTGGAGCCGCCATTGCCGAGCTTCGAGTTCTGGGCAACTGCCGTCGCCTTCTGGAATGTACCGAAGCCGACCGTTTCCATTGCCACGACGACGGAGTCGGCCTGTGTCGAAACAGCCTCCTCAACCAGTTTTCGGCAGTAGTCGTCGGGGTAGTCTCCGTGGGCATCGATGCGGATCAGATAGTCATGGTCGCGGCCGAAGGTCGCGACGGCCAGATTGACGGCGGCGCTTTGAATGCGACGCGGATTGTCGAGCAGCAGGGTGCGTGGATCGGCGGTGCTGACGCCGGCGACGATCTCGCGCGTCGCATCCTTGCTGCCTCCATCGGCGACGACGATCGTCGCGTTCATGTGGTCGATCTCCTTGCTCAACTTTGCAAGCAGGGGCTCGATGTGTTTTTCTTCGTTCAGGCAGGGGATGATGATGAGACTGGAGACGCTTGTACAAACATCAGGCTTCATGGTTGTCCACCCTTCTTGAGGTATTGCTTGGGGAATGGCTGTTCCGGCTTCACCCCTGTTTGCGAAAGCCGGAGCAAGACGGGAAAGGCTTGCAACGAGCGCTTCGCAGTCGCTGCGGTCGGCAAGCCAGGTTTTACGGTCCTGGGCAGAAACGGCCCCGCTCAAGGCGCGGTATTGCTCTCCCGTCAGGTCTTCGAACAGCGTTTCCAGCCCCAATGGGCTTGCCTCTGGCAGAACGAGGCCAATACCCCTTTCGCTCAGGAAGCGTGCGGTCTGGGTTCCGTCGAGCGCGATCGGGACGGTGCCGTAGAGGCAGCCCTCGTAGAGCCGGTTCGGCAGCAGCCAGCTCGAATTGAGGCCTTCCTCAAAGAAATCGATCGCCCAGGCGAAATGGACGTCGTCATAGATCGCCTGCAGATCCTCCGGGTTGCGATAGGGACCCTCGAAGCTGAGATAGGGTTCGTCGCGGACGAAGGCGTCGAAATCCTCGAATTCCGAATAGGCCGGGCGACCGCGCAGCACGATCTCGACACGCCCTTCCATGCGCCGGGAAAAGGCGGCGAGGAGACCAAGCGACTTGCGGCAGCGAAGGGCTCCGAACCAACCGATTTTCCAGGGTTGGCCGGGCTGCCGGAGCGGGCGGGCGATCGACGTGTCGGTCGCGGCTTCATCGAGCGCGATGACCTTGTTTTCGACGAGCAGGCTGCTTGCGCGGATGCCGGAGCGTTTTGCGAAATGATGTTCGATAAACGCCGGCGAACTCGTGAGCACGAGTTTGGCGTCCTGGCCGAAATACGCTTCGGCTCCACGCATCGCCTTGCCGACGATATCGTCGCGCGACAGAAGGCGGTGAATGTCCAGGCACTCGTAGACGACGGGGACGTTGCCGCCGAACAGCTTGTTGGCGCGATGCGCGACTGCCAGCGCCTCGAGATTGCGCCCGATGATGAGATCGGGCCTGTCGACGCTCTTCAAAAGGGTCTTCAGTCCGGCCATCGCCTTTGCGACGGCGCCCATGCGCTGGGCGAACCTGGCGTCGGCCGTCCGCCCGAGTTCGATCGGCGTCACACCATGCACGTCCGCAAGGCGGTTTTCTCCCCGCCGAAAGCCGGCGAGCACGACATCGGCGCCACCCTCGCGCAGCATCAGCACCCGCCGCCGGACGGCAGGATCGGCCAGATCGTGCACGAGATAGAGGACTTTGAGCATCAATGTTCCTTTACGAGCCGATGGCTTCGATCAGTTGAGCGCGCACGCGACGGATTGAGGGAATTGGCACTTGTCGCCGGCGGCCGTGTAGGCAACGCGCTCGACCTCGAGCGTCGTCGGCTTTGTGTAGGCAAAGCGGCCCATCCAGTCGGTCAACGTGTCGGAGCCCCAGAGGCTGAAGAAAATCTTCTGCGGGCTGCTCGGTATCTTCGATGGGTCGGTGACATCCTGAACGAGCTTGCCATTGAGGTAATAGCGCAGGCGGCCCGGCTCCCAGACGAAGGCATAGTCGTTGAAGCCCTCGTCGGCGTTGCTGCCGACGGGGATAAGCTTTTCGTTGCCGCCCTTGGCCTTGACGTACTGATTGACCTGCACCTGGCCGGCGTTCTTGCCCAGCACCTCGAAGTCGATCTCGTCTTGCTGCTGTTTGTCGGCGGGGCCGATGTAGGTGAAGAAGGCGGAGTTCAGGCCGGAGCCCGTACCGGCCTTCATGCGCGCTTCATAGGTTCCATATCCGTAGCGTTTCTTGGTCTGGATCTCGCCGCAAAGATAGTTGCGATCCTTGGATTGTCCTTCCGAAAACGACAGCTGCAGCGATCCGCCGTCGACCTTGACCTGGTCCTTCGACCAGGTGCAGTTTTGATGCGCGCCGTTGTTCCAGCCGTCGGATATGTACCAAATGCTGCGGTCGAGCGTGTCGAAGTTTTCGACGAAGGACGTGCTGGCCGGCTGGGCGATCGCCGACGAGGCGCCGAGCAGCAGGGCGCCGAAAAGGCTGAGGGTCGGGCAAAGTTTTCGCGCATGGGCGATTTTGGTCGTCATGTGTCACCTTTGCTGTGAGACGAGTTCGGGTGGGGTGTTCCTGGCGGATACCGGCTTTTCCAGCTGTTTCCTGGTGCGTCCGCCCGTCAGCACCGCGTAGAGGCGCGGGGCCGCTTTGCGGCAGAGGCTGTTGGAGAGTGCCAAGAACGGAAACAAGAGAGCCAGCGAGAGCATGAAGAACAGCGGATAGATGTTTACGCCCGTCTTGCCCCAGACGATCCAGAGGAGGACGAGGAGCGGGTAGTGGGCGCAGAAGATCCAGAAACTCAGGCTCCCGGTCTTCGACAGGCGTTGACCGATCTGCGTTTTGATCAGCGGCGCCGAGAGCAGCCAGAAGCCGAGCGCGCCGGCGATCGCCAGCATGTTCCGCAATAGCTGCACCCAGTCTGGAATGACCGGTCCGGTCGTGTAGATGGCGGTTGCCAGAAGCGCTGAACAGGCGATCAAAAGTGCCACGCCGACCGGGGCGAAGCGATCGAGCGCCTTTAGGTCGACCTTGTAGAGGCCGATATAGATGCCGAGGCTGAAGCTGAAAAGGATCGAACGCTTGAGGACCAAGTACAGCGGCATCTCCGGGATCAACGCCAGCACGAGCAACGCCGTCAGCGTGAGCAGGGGCACACGACGGATCAGCCACGCCAGGAGAGGCGAGAGCAGGATGCAGACGAAGAGATCGCGCAGGAAATAAAGCGGAACGTTGACGGGGAAATCCTCTACTGCAAGCAATTGCGTCATCAGATCGCGGGCGGATGCGTGCCAGGGATCCGGTACGTACCCATTCCCGATCCCCAGGCCGAGCGCGACAAGGATCACCAGAAAGAACGCAAGGTTCCAAAGCAGGAACGGCAAGAGAACCGTCTGCGATTTCGTGCGCACGGTTTTCAGATAGCTGAAGTTCTCCAGCCCGCCGCGAAACAGCAGGTAGCCGGAGATCGCGCTAAGGCATGGCACGCCGACCCGGAACAGCGCTTCCGTCAGAAACACTCTGATCCAGTCAAAGGTGCCATAGGCCCCGTCGAACGGACTGCTCCCGACATCGAATGGTATATGAACGAACACAATGCCCGAGATGAGCACGATCCGCATCAGGTTGATCCGTGAGGATACGTTGGCGTCAACATTCACGCTATCAGTCACCCCTTTTGGGCCGCACCTCCCCTTGCGACCGTTTCAATCAGAGCAGACTCGAGCCCGCAGCCCAGAAGCTAGGGCTAATTCACGGAAGAAAATATGGCACCGCAGCAAAAAGTGATCGTCGGTCCCGCTTTGAAACGATCCCCGCCTGCCGTAACGGCAGCTCAATTGGCGATCTGCAGAGTGCGGTGAGGCAGTGTCAAAGCCAGCGTCAGCAGTGCATTCAAGAAAATGATTATATTCACTGGCTTAGCCGTTTCCGACCCGCAGCCGAACACGAAAGTTTTTGCGGGTTGGTGAAGAATGTTACAATCGCAGAGGCGTTGCACCGCGCCTTTTGTGGCCAGAATGGGGCAATCCGCGGTGACGGCGCTGCATTTTGGAACAGGGGTGGGCTGTACTCCTGTTTGCAGGCTTTGACAAATTTCGGACGAAATGACCCTGATGATTGTGCAGTGCAGCAGCTTGCGCCCAGCCACCTCGGACGCTAGGTGCATGGACTGAAGCACCAATTCGAACCTCTCAAGGAGAGAGTATGGCGACGTTCACGATCATCATTCCGTTCTATCAGCGGGATGACGGTATTCTCCGCCGGGCGCTTGCGTCGGCCTTCTCGCAGACCTTTGAGGATTTCGAGGTCATTGTCGTCGACGACCAGTCACCGTATTCGCCGGCAGACGAGCTGGCGCCTTTGACCGAACCAGAGCGCGCGCGGATTACGGTCGTCAGCCAGCAGAACGCCGGACCGGGCGGGGCCCGCAACACCGGCCTCGACCATGTTGCGGCAGAAACGAAGTATGTGGCCTTTCTCGATTCCGACGATATCTGGACGCCGGATCACCTTGAGAATGCCTTCACCGCGATGCAGACGCTTGGCGGCGATTGCTACTGGGCGTCGATCGAGGGCGGCGAGGAATTTGACTACCATTTCGGTATTGCCGCGCTGGAGCAGATCGAGGGCGCAAGACGGCTGATGGAAAAGCCGCTCGTTCTGGACGTTCCTGATGTCGCCGGCGTGATGGTCAACAACTGGGCCTTCCTGCATATGTCATGCATGGTCATCGGCCGGCCGCTGATCGAGACCGTGCGCTTCGACGCGGCCTTGAGGCTGGCTGCCGAAGACGTGCTGTTCTTCTGCGATTGCATGCTGGCCGCCCGAAAGATCCTGCTTTGCGCCGATGCGGGAGCGCTGCGCGGGGAGGGCGTCAACATCTTCCATGGCGTCGACAACGCGTCGCCGGAATTCCTGAAGCAGCAGTTCATCACCTGGATGGCGCTCGACCGGCTCGAAAGCCGGTTCTCGGCAAGGCCGCGTGAGATCGCCACCATCAAGGCGCACAAGAGCCAGGCGAGAAAGCAGGCGCTATGGAGCCAGGTTGGCCTGCTTCGCCAGCGCCGTCGTCCCGATTTCGCCTTGCTTGCGCGCTGGTTGCTTCAGGATCCCCGCCTGCTGCAGAGCGCTCTGCAGCTCGCGGCGGGAAAACTCGCCAGGTAGCCCGGCAAATTGTGAAGTAGCCGGGCTACTTCGCCGCCGCGTCCAGCAGATATCTCAGCCTGTCGCCTCGGGCGGTGACCGATACGCCGGACGGATTGCGCCAGCGTTCGGTCTTGTCCGACAAGATGCCCGTGGCGATTGCCGGAAAGGCTGAGGGGTGTGCTGCGACATAGGCGATAGCGGCGGCTGGTCCCAATTTGCCCTTTATGTCGAGAAACCGGCGCAGCTCGTACTTGCCGCGGATGTGCCGCTCGTGCCGCCGCACGGCTTCGGCGGCTTGCGGCGGCAGTGTGAAGGCCAACAGCAACGCCCGGTCTGCCTCGTACAGCCGGCCGAGATCTTCCGTACGGTGGCTGCCACTCAGGGAATCGCCACGCACGACGGCGCCGTAGCCGCAGCTATGGATGACCTTGTAGCGCGCACCATTTGCAAGAGCGCGTATGTAGAGGTCGTAGTCTTCGCCAAGGCGCATGTCTTCCCGGTAGCGCAGCGCGTGCTGGTCGAGAAAGCTCCGTCGCATGACAGGCTTCAGAAAGCCGATCTCGCCGCGCCGGACGCCGCGTTTGGAGATGTTGCCATCCACGAAGGTCGCCAGGTCGAGAAAAAGCGGGTTCTCCGCGAACTGATCGAGTTTCTGCGGCGCTTGTGCCGCGGTCTCGGCGTCCACGAAGGCGATGTTGTCGGCAACGAACTCCCAGTCGTCTTGCGCGAGCATGCGGCGGAAGCGCCCGGCGAAGAAGAAATCGTCGGCATCGAGAATTGCGATCAGCGGCGCAGAGGAGATTGCGATTGCGTGGTTGCGGGCAGCCGACGGCCCCTTGTTCTTTTCGAACCGAACGACCGTAAGCCTGCCGCTGGCGTCGTCCGCGCGCCTGGCCACTTCGGCGGTGTCGTCATCGGATCCATCGTCGACGACCACAACCTCGGCCACCTCAGGCTCGAGAAGAGCAGATTTTACAGCGGTCTGGATCGTGTCGGCCGCGTTCTTTGCGGCGATGATCACACATATGCTAGCCGTTTGAGCCACGCTTTACCTCCGTTGTTTCGCCCCAGAACTAGGACGTTGGAGCGCAGCAGACAACGCATGGCGGTTCACATGATGTTACGGAGGGGCGTTCCCAGGCTGAAGGCGGCAGAGAATATTCGCGCAGCAGGGATGCTCAGCGGTTGAAGGGTTCGGAGCCGTTGAAGGGTGCCACGTGCAGCTTTTCAGGCTCTTCGCTTCGGCTGGGAGCAGCCTGGTTGGCGTTGCGGCTCCTGGCTTCTTTCCAGACGAGATACAATACACCGCCGAAATAGCCCGCCTGCAGGAGAATCGCACAAATCGCCGTCTTGATGAGGGTGCCGGAGACCGAGCCGCTCAGCAAATAGGTCGCGACAGCAAAAACGCCCAGTGCGCCGAGCATGCTGACAAAAACGCGAGGTGCATACATTGTGTTGCCTCCCCATCGGGGCCTCGTTCAATGAACAATCATTGAGTACGAAAGCTCCCACCAGGACCTTTATGTAGATATGTTTACAGGACTTCGCCTTATAACTGAAGCTCTGGAGACGTTTTTTGCGTCCGCGGTCTGGTAGTACAAGCACGATCTTAAATGTTTGTTCCGGCGTTTGGTAAAAATGCCACTTATCGGTGCCAAACCCGGCGAAACACTCAACATCATTAAAGTTGCGTTATGCGCAAAGGTTGCGTCGAATTTGGCAATACACGTTCTTGTTCGTGCCACAATTCGGCCTCCCGGGGCGGGTCCGACGTCGTTGTGCGTTCAACTTTTATTACACAGTTTTAATTTCAAACGATTTGCGCGTGCGCCGCAAAATCAATGCTGCGATGCAATAAAATGCAGTGCGTGAAGATCAAATATCCGGTTGATGCAGAAGCCGTTCGTGCAAACGATGACTTTGCGCCGATCCACCGCATCGACCTAGACTTCAGTAGTTTTGGACGCCGAAGCAATGCCGGCAGGTTTTATTACAACGCAGCAAGGTTATTTCAAGGAAGTCGTCCGGATGTAGAGATGTATAAGTGACTTCTGAAAAACAAAAAGTTGAACAAACGTTGCCAAAACCCTTCGAAAACAATTGGTTTTAAAAATGTGGCTTAAAAAAACAAAATCCGCTCATACACTTGGAATTCGTCAGCGCTAGCTAAGCGTCCTGAGTCACCGACCAAACGGCAAACATAAGTGGAGTTACCTCTATGAAGTCTGCGACGAGATCGGACAGTTCGCCATTTTATGGCGTAGTTCACGAAAGCGTGTTTCCGCCCACCGGCGGTTTCGCGAAACGGGCATTTGATGTGTCCGCTGCCTTCCTCGGGCTTGTCTTTCTAAGCCCGATTTTTTTGATGGTGATGTTGCTTGTGAAGCTGTCGGACAAAGGTCCGGCCTTCTATGGGCATCGCCGTATCGGCCATAACGGCCAGGAGTTCCGTTGCCTGAAATTCAGGACAATGGTCACCGAAGGGGACAAGGTCTTGCAGGAGTATCTGCGAAACAATCCCCAAGCCATGGAAGAATGGCGTGCAACGCGCAAACTGCAGCATGACCCCAGAGTGACTGCTGTCGGTGCCGTATTGCGCAAGTTGAGCCTTGATGAGCTGCCACAGCTCTTCAACATCATACGCGGCGAAATGAGCATCGTCGGCCCGCGTCCCGTCGTTCAAGACGAACTTGAAATGTACGAGCATGCGGCCGTCTATTATCTGCAATCGCGCCCGGGCCTCACCGGTCTCTGGCAGGTCAGCGGACGCAACGATGTCTCTTATGCAGCCCGCGTTGCTTTCGACACCCACTACGTCGAAAACTGGTCCCTGGTCCGGGATGTCGTGATCATCGCACGCACGATCCCCGCGGTTTGCGCTCAACGCGGCAGCTACTAGCCGCGCATCCAAAGCTCAACGAGAAACTGCGCGGCAACGCCTTAGGCTTTGTCGTGCCGACATACGGGTAAAGTTATGGAAAAACGCTTCATTGATGGCAAGGTCGGGAATGGCAAGGCCGGGCGAAGCCGCGCTCTGCAATCCGGTATCGCAGTTGCGGCCGGGTTGGGTGCTTTTCTGCTGTCCTCTTGCATTGTCAGCGCGGATGAATACCGCCTTGGGGTGATGGACAAGCTCGCTATTCGCGTCGCCGAGTGGCAGACGGCGGACGGAACGATCCGCGACTGGTCTGTCATCAGCGGGGACTACACGGTCGGGCCATCCGGAAGCATTTCCCTGCCGTTCGTCGGCGATATGCCTGCTTCCGGCAAGACGACGGATGCGATCGCACAGGAGATCGGTTCGGCTCTGCAGAAGCAATTTGCCCTGAAGGATCGGCCGTCCGCCTCCGTCGAGCTGTCGCAGTTCCGGCCTGTCTATCTATCCGGTGACATCGAAAAGCCGGGCGAATATCCCTTCGCCCCGAACCTTACGGTCGTCAAGGCCGTGAGTATTGCCGGCGGGCTCCGCCGCGCAGAGGCCGGCCAACGCTTCGCCCGCGACTTCATCAACGCCAAGGGCGATGCCGTCGTTTACCTGGCGGATCGGGCACGGCTGCTGGTGAAGCAGGCCCGCCTGCGCGCCGAAGCAGCAAACCAGGAGACGTTCGAGATGCCGAAGGAGCTTCAGGACAAGCCCGAGGCAAAGGCGCTTTTTGGAAGCGAGGCGGYTTTGATGACGTCGCGCAAGAAGCGGCTGACGCTGCAGCTTCAGGCCCTCGATGATCTCAGGGCATTGCTGCAGAGCGAAGTCGAGACGCTGGCCAAGAAGACCGAGACGCAGAGCCGCCAGCTTCAGCTGGCAACCGAAGACCGCGACAAGGTCGAGGATCTGGCGGAGAAGGGTCTGGCGCTGAGCGCCCGCAAGATGGCCGCCGAACAGCGTGCCGCAGATATCGAGGCGACGCTTCTCGATATCGATACCAATTCGTTGAAGGCCAAGCAGGACATCAGCAAGGCCAACCAGGACGAGATTACGCTTCGAAACGATCGGGATGCTCAGATTGCGCAGGAGCTTCAAAATGCCGATGCGCAGCTTGACGAACTCAACCTCAAGCTCACGACCAGCAATTCGCTGATGTCCGAGGCGCTCACGCAGTCGACCGACGCGGCGCGTTTCGACAATGCGAGCGGTGCGGCGAGCATCGCCTATTCGATCATTCGCGACGTCGACGGACAGCCGAAGGAAATTCCGGTGCAGGAGAATACCGCACTGCAGCCCGGCGACCTGATCAAGGTGACTGCCGGACTGTATATGAGGTAGCGAGGCAGCATGCGTATCGCAAAGTCGGCGCTCATTCAGCCCGGCGGGAATGCAGCCTATGCCGTTCCCGCCGTGGCGCTATCGCTTTTCTGCTTCGCCTATTCGATCAAATTCGGGCAGGTGGCGATCCTGCTGTACTATGCGCTCTGGCTGCCGCTGATCGCGGTCGACTATCGGACCGTGCTTGGGAACTACAACAGATACACCTGGCTCTTTGCCTTCGCCGCGCTGGCGTTCCTGTCGGTCTTCTGGTCTGCGGTTCCCGGTGTTTCGATGCGCGCCAGCATCCAGTATCTGACGCAGGTGATCTGCGCCCTGGTTGCCGTGCGGGTGCTCGATGTGAGGACGCTGACGGTCGGCATGATCGCAGGTGTCGGCATCGTGCTCATCTATTCCCTGCTGTTCGGCTATTACGAGTACGACCCGCTTGACGGCACGTTCAGTTTCGTCGGTGCCTTCGCCTCCAAGAACCAGCTCGGCTTTTATGCGTCGCTCGGTCTCATTGTCTGTGTTGCTGCCGTTTTCATCTTCGGTGAGCGCCGTCTTTGGATGGCAGCTGCGGGCGTGGTCGGGATGCTGTCGGCCTATTGCCTGCTTGCCTGCCAATCGGCAACATCGGTGCTGACGACGGTGGTCGTCATCGCGCTGATGTTGGGGCTTCGGGTCGTCCTGTCGTTGTCGCCCGATCAGCGAAAGCTGCTGGTCGTGGGCGGGGGCGTCGCCTTCATCGTGCTGGCGGTCGCCGGCGTCTATCTCGGTGCGGTCGATGCCGTGCTCGGTATCTTCGGCAAGGATTCGACGCTGACGGGGCGCACCTATCTCTGGCAGCAGGGCATCGAGGCGGCAACGCAGAACCCGATTTTCGGTGTCGGATACCAGGCCTACTGGGTTCAGGGGTTCTCCGAACCCGAGCGCCTGTGGGAAGAGTTCTTTATCGGCTCGCGAAGCGGCTTCCACTTTCACAATACCTACATCGAGGCGGCCGTCGAGCTTGGGTTGGCCGGGGTGCTGATCCTTGCTGTGACGCTCCTGAAGGTTCTGTGGGGGCATCTTCGCCGTCTGATCGAGGACCTGAGGAATGACGAGTCGCATCTGCTGTTCTCGATTGCGGTGCTGCTCACGATCCGCTCCTTCGTCGAGATCGACATTCTGACGCCCTACAACGTCGGCACGTTTCTCTTCTATTTCGCTGCCGGGAAACTGGCGGTCTCACGTCGCCAGCCGGTTGCCGGGACATGGCGACGCGAGAGGCCGCCACAACCGGTTATGCCATAACGTCATTTTTTGCATTTTCAGACCGGCACTGACCGGTTGTTCGAGGGAACCGGATGAAGACTCTTTACGGCATCCAATATCTGCGCGCCTTTGCGGCGCTTGCCGTCGTGGTCTTTCACGCGGCGGAAAAGTCGGGCGAGCACTTTGCGATCGGTGCGGCGGGCGTCGACGTGTTCTTCGTCATCAGCGGCTTCATCATGTGGGTGATCAGCGAGCGCCGGCCAATGACGCCGCAGGGCTTTTTGCTCGACCGCATTCGCCGGATCGCCCCCTCCTACTGGTTGGTGACTGCCGTGATGATCCTCGGTGCCGTCGCAGGCCTCTTTCCGAACCTCCAGCTGACGGGGGCGCATGTTCTCGCCTCGCTGTTCTTCGTTCCCATGATATCGCCGAGCAACGGCGAGATCTGGCCGGTTCTGGTGCAGGGATGGACGCTGAATTTCGAAATCTTCTTTTATGTGCTCTTCGCGGGCGCTCTTTTCCTGCCGCGAAACCGGAGGCTGATTTTCCTGTCGGCTGCCTTCGGCGGCTTCTTCCTGATCGGACTGATCGTCCAACCGGCGTCACCGGCTCTCCATACCTACACCCGGCCGATCATCCTCGAATTTCTTGGCGGTGTGTTCCTGGCGGAGCTCTGGCTGCGGCGTTGGATTGCCGGCACAAGCCTGGGGTTGGCTTGTATCGGCGCGTCGCTCTCCGGCTTCGCTGCCATCTTCCTGATCGGAGCCGATTTCGATGAGGCGATCTGCGGTCCCCTCGCAATGGCTCTCGTCTACGGCATGGTGTCGCTCGAAGCCGATGGAAGCATCGGCCGCGTCCCGGTTCTGACCTATCTCGGCGATGCGTCCTACTCGATCTATCTCTGGCATACGCTGGCAATCTCGGTGATCGTCAAGGCGGCCGGCGTTGTCGGCCTCTCGACTGCCGCTACCGTCTTTGTAGCGGTCATCGGCGGAACGATCCTTGGCGTTGCGGCCTACGAACTCGTCGAAAAGCCCTTGAGAAAGCTGTTCTCCCGCACGCGGCCGAAGCAGGGCGCGCTCGCGCGGCGGCCGTCATGACGAGGCTTCGACCGCCGGTTCTTCGGCGGCGGACGTTTCGGCTCCGGCGGTCGGGGCAGGCTTCCGCCGGCGTGCACGCAGCACGACGTAGAAAACGGGTGTCAGGAACAGGCCGAAGATCGTTACGCCAAGCATCCCGGAGAAAACGGCCGTCCCCAGTGATTGGCGCATTTCGGCGCCGGGGCCGGTGGCGAGCATCAGCGGCACGACGCCGAAAATAAAAGCAAAGGCCGTCATCAGGATCGGACGCAGACGCAGGTGGCTGGCCTCGATGGCAGCTTCGACGGCCGACTTTCCATCGTCCTGCGCCTGCCTTGCAAACTCGACGATCAGGATCGCGTTCTTCGCCGCCAGACCGATCAGCACGATCAGGCCGATCTGCGTGAGGATATTGTTGTCCATACCTCGCAGGTGCACGCCGATCAGTGCGGCCAGGATGGCGAGGGGGACGATCAGGATGATTGCGAGCGGCAGAACCCAGCTTTCATACTGCGCTGACAACGCCAGGAACACGAAGACGACGGACAGTGCGAAAATGTAGATCGCGGTATTGCCGGTGTTTCTTTCCTGAAAGGCGATCTCGGTCCATTCGAATGCCGTTCCCGCCGGCAGGATCTGTTTGGCAAGGCCCTCCATCGTGTCGAGCGCACTTCCGGTGGAAATGCCCGGCGCCGCGTTGCCCTGCACCGGCACCGAGACGTACATATTGTAGTGCTGGACGAGCGATGGGCCGCTGGTGTCGAGAATATCTATCAGCGTTCCGAGCGGCACGAGGGCGCCGGTTGCCGAGCGCACCTTGAGCGCCAGGATGTCATCGCGCTCGACGCGGTACTGCTGGTCGGCCTGTGCGCGCACCTGGTAGACCCGGCCGAAGGCGTTGAAGTCGTTGACGTAGGACGTGCCGAGGTTGATCGAGAGCGTGTCGAAGATATTGGGGATCGGAACGTTCAGCGCGCGCGCCTTATCGCGGTCTATCTGGAGAAAATACTGCGGGCTGCTGGCAGAGAAGGTGGTAAAGACACCGGTAAGCCCGGCCGTCTTGTTCGCGGTTCCCATCAGCTGGTAGGCAGCGCCAAGGACGCGGCGCATGTCGGATCCTTCGCGGTCCACCAGCTGCATCTTGAAGCCGCCGGCGTTGCCGATGCCGGAGATCGGAGGTGGCGGAATGGCGATGATGAAGGCTTCCTGGATCGCCTGCAGGCTGCCGTACAGCTGTCCGATAATCTTGTTGGCGGTCTGCCCGTGCTCAAGCCGGTTTTCGAACGTGTCGAAGGCCGCAAAGACGACGCCCGCATTGGAGGCGTTGGTGAAGGTTGCGCCGCTGAAGCCCGAAAATGCCACGGCATTCTTGACGCCCGGCGTGTTTTTGATGATCTCCGAGGCATGCTCGATGACTGCGTCGGTGCGCGACAGGGCAGCACCGTCGGGCAATTGCACGACGACGATGGCGTAGCCCTGGTCCATGACCGGCACGAAGCCGCTCGGGACGATCCTGCTCATATAGTATGTGGCGCCGAGCAGGCAGGCGAAGACCAGCAGGGCGATGCAGCGGCCCGCAACGGTTTGGACGGTGTGCCGGACGATCCAGGAATAGCCTGCGCTGACCTTGTCAAAGCCCCTGTTGAAACCGTCCGCCAATGCGCCGCCGATACGGGAAAAGACGTTGCCGCGTTTGTGATTTTCTTCGTGAGGCTTGAGAACGAGGGCGGCGAGCGCCGGTGACAGGGTCAGGGAATTGAGAGCCGAAATCGCCGTTGCCACCGAAATGGTCACCGCGAACTGGCGGTAGAATTGGCCTGAGAGGCCGGGGATGAAGGCTGTCGGCACGAAAACGGCGATCAGCACCAGCGAGATTGCGATAACGGCGGTGCCGACTTCATCCATGGTGACATGGGCGGCCTGGCGGGGTGTCATGCCCTTTGCAAGGTTGCGCTCCACGTTTTCCACGACGACGATGGCGTCGTCCACGACGATGCCGATCGCCAGTACGAGGCCGAAGAGCGTCAGCATGTTCAACGAGAAGCCGAAGGCGAGCAGGAAGGCGAAGGTGCCGATCAGCGAGACCGGGATGGCGACGATCGGAATGATCGCCGTCCGCCAGGATTGCAGGAAGACGAGAACGACGATGGCGACCAGAAGCGCAGCTTCGGCGATCGTCTTGTAGACCTCGTGGATCGATTCTGCGATGAACTCGGTCGGATTGTAGACGATGTCGTAGGACAGGCCCTGCGGGAAATCCTGGGAGACGGTGTCCATTGTCTTGCGGATCGAAGCGGCGGCGTCGAGGGCATTGGTGCCGGGTCGGGCAAAAATACCGAGGGCCACCGCCGGCTTGCCGTTCAGATAGCTGTTGGTGACGTAGTCCTTGGCGCCAAGCTCGATGCGGGCGATATCCTGCAGCTGAACGAGACGGCCGTCCGGCGTTGCCTTCACGATGACATAACGGAACTGCCGGGCATCTGAGAAGCGGCCTTCCGTCGTCACCGTGTACTGGAAGGCATTGGTACCTGACGTCGGAGGCCCGCCGATGGAGCCGCCGGAGACCTGTACGTTCTGATCGCGCAATGCCTGCACGACGTCCGAGGATGTCATGCCGTAGGCCGACAGCTTTTGCGGGTCGAGCCAGATGCGCAGCGAATATTCGCGCTCCCCGAACAGAATGACGTCGCCGACACCATCGAGACGAACGAGCGTGTCGCGGATGCGGGTGCGTGCATAGTTGGAGACGTAGAGCTGATCGTAGCGCTCGTTCGGCGAGAGCAAGTGCACGACCATCATCAGGTCAGGCGAACTCTTCGCCGTCGTGATGCCGATGCGCCGGACTTCCTCGGGCAGGCGGGGCTCTGCGATTGCCACGCGGTTCTGGACGAGGACTTGCGCCTTGTCGAGATCGGTGCCGAGCTTGAAGGTGACCGTCAGCGACATGGAGCCGTCCGCTGTCGAATAGGAGGACATGTATAGCATGTCCTCGACGCCGTTCACCTCCTGCTCGATCGGCGTTGCCACCGTATTGGCGATCGTTTCGGCATCGGCGCCGGGATAGGCCGTGCGAATGACGATGGTCGGGGGTGCGATTTCCGGATATTGCGCGACCGGAAGCTGGAAATAGGCAATGCCGCCGACGATGAGCAGCACGATGGAGAGAACGGACGCGAAGATCGGCCGATCGACGAAGAAGTGTGCAAACCTCATCGGCTGAGCTCCATGCCTGCCGCTTCCGGCGGGATGTCGTCGCGGCTCTGCGGCAGCTCGATCATCTGCGGCGTGATCTTGCTGCCGGGGCGGGCGCGCATCAGGCCGTTGACGACGATCGTTTCGTTTCCGTCCATGCCGTCGCGGATAACGCGGTAGCCATAAAGCCGCGGGCCGGGTCGCACCGGCTTTGCCGACACCGTTCCGTCGTCCCCGACGACGTAGACGACCCGTTGGCTCTGGTCGGAGCCGATCGCTTCATCCGGTATGAGGATCGCCTTGTAGGTATTCGACGCCTCGACGGAGACGCGGCCAAAAAGCCCCGGCTGGAGAATGTAGTCCGGATTGTCGAAGCGGGCGCGAATGCGGATCGTGCCGGTTTGAGTGTCGATGCGATTTTCGGCGAAGTCCATCTTTCCCTTGAACGGTTGCTCGTTGGAGTCGGAGATCTTCACCTGAACCTGCACGCCGCCACCGCCCTGCTGCAAATCGCTGCCGCGTTCACGTGCCGTCTGGGCAAAATTGAGCAGCCGCCGTTCGTCGACATCGAAGTAGAAGTCGATCGGATCGAGCGAAACGATTGTCGTCAAAATGGACTGATCGGCCTGGACGAGATTGCCCGTGGAGATCAGCCGGCGGTCGATGCGTCCGCTGAGGGGAGCCGTAATCTTCGTATATTCAAGGTCGAGCGACGCGCGGTCGGCGGTTGCCTGGGCGCCGCGAACGTTGGCCTGGGCCGAAACCCATTCACGGCGACGATCATCGAGTATGGAAACCGATTGGCTGCCGCTGGTGGCCAGGCTTTCGGCCCGCTTGAACTGTGCTTCGGCATAGACCAGCGTCGATTTCGCGACCTCCAGGGCCGCATTTGCTTCATTCAGGGCAGTGACGAACGGCCTTTGGTCGATCACGAAGAGAAGATCGCCCTTCTTGACCAGAGTGCCGTCGGTGAAGTGCACTTCCTGCAAATAACCGCCGACACGCGAACGGACGGCCACTTCGTCGACGGCCTGAAACCGGCCGATGAAGTCGTCGTTGTCGATGACGTCGCGGACCACGGGTTTGGCAACGGTCACTTGCGGGGGAGGCGGCGCGTCCTGGGCTGCCGCGTTCGCAATGGGCAGCGCAATCATGCTGGCCAGCAGAAGCGCGCGTTTGAGCGAGAAAGGCATAGCAGTCCCCCGGTTGAGGCGGCTTTTCGGCAGCGCCCTTTATGTCGATGAGATAGTGCGTGTCATGTCTTGCTGCTTTCGGACGAAAACGCTTCGCCCGCATTTCGACTGCTGTCCAGAGCGTCTGCGACGATGCTGTCGCTGCCTGCCGTCTGCGAAATCAACGGCGCGTCGACCAGGTGCTCGCTGCTAAGTATCTGTGCAAGGTATATAAACGGCGTGGGAAGAAAATAGCAAATGCCAAGCAGTTGCAATTTCGAGCCGGACCCATAATCGCAGCGTGTGGCGGCTTTTCGTTTTGTCGTCTCATTGCCGTTTGTTTCCGCAGCATGATTGGCTTTTGCCTGAGGAAAGCCGGTGCGGCATTTTGGTCGCATCCGCCGAATCTGCAGCGGGCGCACTTGTGCACTGCACGCGCTTAATATATCTGGGCACATTATAAGTGTGCTTATGATTGGCGCAAACATCAATGAACGGCAATCCGACCCTCGGCTTCCTCCTGCACGATATCGCCCGCCTGCTGCGCAAGCGGTTCGAGCAGCGTGCCAAATGCCTTGGACTGACCCGGTCGCAGTGGCAAACGCTGGCATATCTCTCGAGCAACGAGGGGATCCACCAGGGCGGGCTCGCTGAGATACTTGAAATAGAGCCGATCACACTTGTGCGTAGCCTGGACAAGCTTGCCGAACGTGGGCTTGTCGAGCGAAGGCAGCATCCGACCGATCGCCGCATATGGCTTCTCTACATGCGAGATGAAGCCCGCCCGCTTTTGGCGGCGATGCGTGAGATCGCAGATGTGACGCGCGGCGAAGCATTGGATGGCGTATCGGCCGAACAGCGCGACGCGCTGTTCCAGATCCTGTCCCTGATGAAAACCAACCTAGTGCAGGCCTGCCGGACCCCCCTGGCCGAGAATGAGACCAAACATGGCTGACAAACACTCCCTGCGCGTCGTTGCCGACGCACATGCCAAGAACCCAGTTGAAGACATCGACGTTTGCGAACGCAAGGAAACGGTAGCCGAGGCGCCTTCATCCAATTCAGCGCCCGCTACTGCCGTGGCTGCGCCCGGCGGCACAAAGGTCCGCCGCCGGCGCAGCCTCTCACGGCCGGTTCTTTTCGCCTTGCTGCCGGCCGCGCTCGTCGTTGGCGGCTACGACTACGTCAACGGCGGTCAGATCATGTCCACGGACAACGCCTACATCCAGGCCGACATGGTCGGTCTGACGACAGATGTTTCCGGTATTGTCGAGCGGATCGATGTTCATGAGAACGAGGCGGTCAAGAAAGGGCAGGTCCTCTTCAGCCTGCGGCAGGATTCCTTCAAAATTGCTCTCGATGGCGCCGAGGCTCAGCTCGGTGCGGTCCGCAACCAGATCCTGAACCTCAAGGCCAGCTATCAGCAATCGCTGGCCGAGATCGTTCAGGCCGAAGCCGATATTCCCTATTACCAGAGCGAGCTCGACCGCCAGCAGAGCCTCGTCAACAGCGCGGCGGCAACGCGCGCCGCCTTCGATCAGGCCAGGCACAATCTCGATGCCGGCCACCAGAAGGTCGCCGTTGCCAAGGCGCAAGCCGCGGCAACGCTGGCGCAGCTCGGCGGCAACGCCGATCAGCCTGCCGAGCAGAACCCGCTTTACCTCGAGGCCAAGGCCAAGGTCGATGATGCCCAGCGCGAACTCGACCACAGCGTCGTCAAGGCGCCGTTCGACGGTATCGCGACCAATGTGAACTCTCTGCAGCCCGGTTCCTACCTGCAGGCGTCGTCGCAGGCCTTCGCGCTGGTATCGACGAGCAACCTCTGGATTGCGGCAAGCCCGAAGGAAACGGAACTCACCTACGTGAAGCCCGGCCAGACGGTCAGCATCCATGTCGACAGCTATCCGGGCGTCGAGTGGAAGGGCAAGGTCGAAAGCATCAGCCCTGCGTCGGGCTCCAGCTTCTCGCTGCTACCGGCACAGAATACCACCGGCAACTGGGTCAAGGTCGTGCAGCGCATCCCGATGCGCGTCAGCATCGAGGATGCCACCGGCAACCCGCCGCTTCGCGTCGGCATGAGCACGGTCGTCGACGTCGATACGGGTCGCGCCCGCGGCCTTCCGGATTTCGTCTCCAAGCTTTTGGGCCGCACCGGCGGCAAGGATCATGAGTAGCGTCGCCTCTTCCCCGGTCACCCCGGTCGCCAATCGAGGCGCGATCACGGCCTGCGTCATCCTGGCCGTCATCATGCAGGCGCTGGACACCACGATCGCCAACGTGGCGCTGCCCTATATCCAGGGCAGCGTGTCGGCGAGCGCCGACCAGATCAACTGGGTGCTGACCTCGTATATCGTGGCGGCCGCCATCATGACGCCACCGTCGGGCTTTCTGGCTGCCAAGTTCGGCCGCAAGCGGGTGCTGCTGACCGCAATCATCGGCTTCGTCGTCGCGTCGGTTCTTTGCGGCCTGGCGCAGTCCCTCAACCAGATCGTCGCTTTCCGTCTCCTTCAGGGGCTGTTCGGCGCTTCGCTGGTTCCCCTGTCCCAGGGCATCCTCCTCGACATCTACACCGTCGAGGAGCGCGGCTCGGCCATGGCCTTGTTCGGCGTCTCGGTCATGGTCGGACCGGTCCTCGGGCCTGTCATCGGCGGCTGGCTGACCGACAACATCAGCTGGCGGTGGGTCTTCTACATCAACGTGCCGATCGGCGCGCTGGCGTTCGCGGGTATCGTCGTCTACGTCACGGAGACGAAGCGGGACATACTGGCCAAACTCGACTGGTTCGGTTTCGGGATGATGAGCCTCGGGATCGCGTCGCTGCAGCTCTTCCTCGACCGCGGCGAGCAGCTCAACTGGTTCGCGTCGGGCGAAATCATGATCGAGGCGATCGTCTGTGCCGCGGCCTTCTATCTGTTGATCGTACATACGCTGACCGCAGAGAAGTCCTTCGTCAATCCGAAGCTGTTTTTGGACCGGAACTTCAGCGTCAGCATGATCTTCATCTTCGTGATCGGGATTACCTATCTCGCGTCGCTGGCGCTGATGACGCCCTACTTGCAGACGCTGATGGGCTACCCTGTGATGACAGCCGGCATCGTCATGGGGCCGCGCGGACTGGGGACCATGCTCTGCATGTTCATCGTCGGCAGGCTGATCGGCAAGGTGGACACCCGCCTTCTCCTGGTGCTCGGGCTCAGCCTGACGGCATGGGCGATGTACGACATGACCGGCTGGACGCCCGACGTCTCGCAGTGGACCATCGTTTCTGTCGGCTTCGTCCAGGGCGCCGGTCTCGGCTTCCTGTTCGTGCCGCTGACGACGATTGCCTTTTCGACGCTGCCCGCGCATCTGCGTGGCGAAGGAACGGGTCTGTACAACCTGTCGCGAAACATCGGCTCGAGCGTCGGCATCTCGATCGTCTCCGCTCTGCTGGTCGAGAACGCGCAGGTCAACCACGAGACGATTGCGGCCTATGTGACACCGTTCAACCGGGCATTCGAGGCGACCGCTGCCCAGGGGCTGAGCCCGCTGACGGCGGCCGGACGGGCATCGCTGAACGAGCTGATCACGCTGCAGTCCACCATCATCGCCTATATGGACGACTTCAAGCTGCTGATGATCATGTCGCTTGCGGTCATTCCGCTGGCACTCCTGCTGCGCAAGCCCAAGGTTGCGCCGGTGCTGGACCACAGTGCCGTCATGGAATGATCACCGGAACGGCTTGCTGAGATAACGCGACCCCACAATGGCGAAGCGCCAGGGTGCATCGGCATTCTTCGTTATGCCGATGCGCTTGCCGGAGACGATTTCGGCGGGCCGCACGGACGGCGCGATCGAAAAGGGCTCGCGGTCGAGCAGCCGGTCGTTGAGCGTGATGTCGATACCGAGTGCCTGACAGAGTTTCCCCGGGCCGCTGCACAGTTGCACCGCGAGATCAGTGCCGCGCCGCTCGATCATTTCGGCAAGCCCGATCTGCGGTTCCATCGCCCGAATGAGCACCGCCGAACCCGGGGTGCAGACGAAGTTCAGGCACCAATGCATCCCGTAGATGCGGTAGATGTAGACGTTGCCGGGGCGGCCGAACATGGCGCCGTTGCGCCGCGTCGGGCCGCGGAAGGCGTGAGAGGCCTCGTCGTCGGGGAAATACGCTTCCGTCTCAACGATGCGGCCACCGGCATTGCCGACGAGGAGACGGCAGGCGAGCAGATCCCGCGCGACCGCCACCGCGTCGCGCTCGAAGAAGCTCTGAAGCTCGTCGCCGTTGAGGGGAGCGGTGCTGATTGCACCAAGCGCTTGTGTCATCTGTCCTTCGCGCTAGTGGCTGGCTTTGCCGTGAGCGATTGATGACCCGGTCACCGAAACCGGATCGCTTGCGGGGAACGTATCTTCGAGGCCTTCCTCCAGCTCTTCTTCCAGAAGCGCCGGATCCTTGCCGCGCGGGCCATCCGTCTGCGAGCTCTGCAGGGCGGTCGCAAGCAGCGCCCTGGCGCGCGTTATGGCGTTGTCGCTCGTCAGTCCCGGAGAGGCTGCGGTGTAGAGGGTGACTGCTATGCCGTTGCCCGACTGATCGCCGAAGGCAACGACGAAGCCGCCGTCCTTCGGGTGTACTGTGACTTCTGTGATGGCCATGGACATGTCTCCCGGTTCCGACAGTTGCTTGAAGTGAAGCGCTTTTTGCTAGGATTGTCGAGCAAAGACCTGCACCAGCCAATCGATGAAAACGCGCACGCGCGGCGAGAGCTGCCTGTTGCGAGGATAGAGCAGCGAAACCGGGGTCTGCGTCAACGGGAAATCCGGCAGGACGAGCACGAGCGCGCCGGATGCCAGATCTTTTTCTGCATGATAGCGCGGCACCTGGATCATGCCGAGGCCGAGGCGCGCGGCCGAGATGAAGCTTTCGGCGGCATTCACGGTGACGACGGCAGGCAGAACGATGTTGCGCACGGCGCCGTCGACAATGAATTCGAGCGGCAGAACGCCCCCTGTCGCCGTCGAACGAAAGCCGACCATGCGGTGCCCCTCCAGCTTTTCGGGATGCTCCGGCATCCCGTATCTCTCGATATAACCGGGCGAGGCGAGCGTCACTTCCTCCAGCATCGCAACACGCCGGGCCACCATGTCGCTGTCTTGCGGGATGCCGACGCGCAGCACGCAGTCTATGCCTTCGCGGACGAGATCCACCAGCCGGTCGCCCTCGCTCATGTAGAATTCGATGTCTGGATAGGTCTCCAGAAATGATGGCAGGCTGGGCAGCACGAAATGCCGGGCGAGCGTGCCGTGCACATCGACCCGCAACATGCCCTTCGGCTTGGCGCCTGCAAATGCGCCTTCGGCATCCTCGATATCGGAGAGGATCGTCAGGCAGCGTTGGTAGTAGGCTTCTCCGTCGAGCGTCGGGCTCACATGACGCGTCGTTCGCTGCAGCAGCCGGACGCCGAGGCGGGCTTCCAGCTGTTTGACGGCATCGGTGACGGTCGAGCGCGGCAGGCCGGTATCCTCGGCGGCGGCGGTAAAACTGCGGCGCTCCACGACACGGGAAAACACCCGCATGGCATCAAATCTGTCCATCTCGTTTGTTCGCAATCTCCGGATAGTGATGGCGAATAATGGACGATTATCCGCCGGAAGAAAAGCGTCATCTTCTGCTCATCGAAAACGCGCTGCGGCGCAAACGACTGAAGGAGAAAGACAATGGCCACATCGGGAAACAAAGTCGCACTGGTTACCGGCGCTTCCAGAGGCATCGGCGCAGCGATCGCCGAACGCCTCGCCAAGGACGGCTTCACCGTCGTCATCAACTACTCCGGCAACTCAGCTCCGGCCGAGGAACTGGCAGCGACGATCGAACAGAACGGCGGCAAGGCGCTGACGGCAAGGGCCGATGTGAGCGATGCCGAAGCGGTTCGCCGCATGTTCGATGCAGCGGAAGCGGCTTTCGGCGGGATCGATGTCCTCGTCAACAATGCCGGCATCATGATGCTGTCCTTGATCGCCGATGCCGACGACRCCAACGTCGACCGCCAGATCAGCGTCAACCTGAAGGGTACGTTCAATACGCTGCGCGAAGCCGGCAAGCGCCTGCGCGACGGCGGCCGGATCATCAACTTCTCGACCTCGGTCGTCGGCGTCAAGCTTGAAACCTATGGCGTCTACGCTGCCACCAAGGCCGCCGTCGAAACGTTGACGGCGATCATGTCGAAGGAAATGCGCGGCCGCAACATCACCGTCAACGCCGTCGCACCGGGTCCGACGGCCACCGATCTTTTCCTGAACGGAAAGTCCGACGACCTCGTTGCCCGCATGTCGAAGATGAACCCGCTCGAACGCCTGGGAACACCGCAGGATATTGCGGCATCGGTCTCCTTCCTTGCCGGTCCTGACGGTTCGTGGATCAACGGCCAGGTGCTGCGCGCCAACGGCGGCATGGTCTGATCCTTCAACAGCCGGGCGGCGGGTATCCCGCCGCCCGGCCAACGAGCCAATCAACGCCCATCTCGAACAAGGAACAGGACAATGAGCAAGCAAGTTATCGTCATCACCGGTGCATCCAGCGGCTTCGGCGCTCTCACCGCCCGCGCCCTCGCCAAGGAAGGCCATATCGTTTACGCCGGCATGCGCGCCACGCAAGGCCGCAACGCCAAGGCGGTGGCCGACGCTGCGGCCTTCGCCAAGGAGAACGGCGCCGACCTGCGCTCGGTCGAACTCGATGTCGCCTCCGACGCCTCCGTCGAAGCCGGCATCGCCAAGATCATCGCCGATGCTGGACGTCTCGACGTCGTCATGCACAATGCCGGCCATATGTCGTTCGGCCCGGCGGAAGCGTTCACGCCGGAACAGTTTGCTGAACTCTTCGACATCAATGTGCTGTCCACCCAGCGGGTGAACCGTGCAGCGCTCCCCTACCTGCGCAGGCAAGGCAAGGGGCTGATCGTCTGGGTTTCCTCGTCCAGCACCCGCGGCGGCACGCCTCCGTATCTGTCGCCCTATTTCGCCGCCAAGGCAGCGATGGATTCGCTGGCCGTTTCCTACGCCGCCGAGCTGACCCGGTGGGGCATCGAGACGTCGATCATCGTTCCCGGCGCCTTCACCAAGGGCACCAACCACTTCGCCCATTCAGGCTCGCCGGCCGACACGGCGCGGGCCGCCGAATATAACGAGGGTCCCTACAAGGGCGTGCCGGAGCAGGCATTGCAGGGTCTGGCTGCCCTTGAGCCAGCGGATGCCGATGCAGGCTCGGTCGCGGTTGCCATCGTCGATGTCATCGGCATGCCGTTCGGCAAGCGCCCCTTCCGCGTCCATGTCGATCCGTCGCAGGACGGTGCCGAGATCGTCAACGGTGTTGCCGACCGTGTGCGGGCCGAGATGTTCCGCAATATCGGTCTTCAGGATCTGCTGAAGCCGACGGCTATCGTTTGAGACCTAAGACTGGGGCCAGCGTTCCGGATCGAAAGCCGGCCCTCGACCTGTACTCGACACGACAAAGCCGGCACCCTGGCAGACATTATTTCATTTTCGCGAATGATCGTTCAAGAGAATGTCCTCTTACATTTGTATTCGTATTGTCTATATTAGCTGAGTAGGGGCAGCCGGGACGCCTCCAATTCCGGATCTCCAGCCTCAAATAACTGCGGGGCCATTTCCCCTGATGGCGCGGCAGAGCATGAAAGAATAAAATAAAAATCAGACAGTTGCGGCCCGTCGAAGGAACTTCCTTCCGGGCCGCACTTCTGTCAGGTCTCGTTCAGCTTGGCTTCCACCAGCAACTTGACCAGCCAATCCACGAAGACGCGCACCTTGTTGCTGAGGTGTCGGTTGGGCGGATAGACGATGTAGAGCGCGAGCGGTTCGCGGTTCCATTCGGGCAGTACCTGCACCAGTTCTCCCTTGGCCAGCGCCTCGCGGATCATGAAGCGGGGCAGCTGCGCGATACCGAGGCCGGTCGTTGCTGCAGTCACGAAGGTTCTGCTGTCGTTGACCGACACCATGTATCGTGGGCTGATCTCCAGTTGTTCGTTGTCCTTGCGGAACTCGAACGGGAGCGTCCGGTTGGTCTGCGCGCGAAAATAACTGACCGAATAATGATCGTTTTCGAGATCTTCCGGCCGCTCCGGCTTGCCGAATTTCTCGATGTAGAGCGGCGACGCGCAGGTGATCAGATCGACTTCCGAGACGCGTCTTGCGATCAGGGACTGGTCGGCCGGCGTGCCGGCGCGCAGCGCGCAGTCGACGTTCTCCGCGAGATAGTCCACCGTCCGGTCGCTGACGCCGAGATCGATGCGGATATCCGGATATTTCTGGTAGAAGTCGCACAGCGCGGGCACGACGATCCAATCCGCGAAGGCGCCGGCCATCTCGACACGCAGGCGTCCGCTCGGCAATCCCTGCGAGTTCGTCAGGCTTCCGTCCAGCTCCTCGAGCTCGGAAACGATCTGCGCCGCTCGTTCGTAGTAGAGCGCACCATCCGTCGTCACCATGACGCGCCGTGTGGTGCGGTTGAGAAGCTTGGTGTGCAGATGCGCCTCAAGCCCCTGGATAAGATTGGTCACCGTCGCCTTGGGCATGGAGAGCGTGTCGGCGGCCCTTGTGAAATTGCCTGTCTCTACGACGCGAATGAAGGCGCGCATTGCCGAGAGCTGGTCCATCGGAAATCACCTAAGAAGGTTGCACTGCGGTATTGTTCGAAATTCGGAACAGTGTAATCGCGATGGCGCTTCTTATTCCGAGACTGGAATAACAATATGTTTTTTTCAGAAATTGCAAGCCGTGATGACAAGCAATACGTTACTCCGGTGGAGCGAAGGCTAAGACGATGACGGTGCAGGTGAAAGACATGATGCTGGAGAAGGTGGCCACCGGCCCCGTTTCCGCACGCGTCTATCAGGGCGCCGAATACGGCAAGGGCTCGCCGATCGTGCTGTTCTTTCACGGCGGCGCGTTCCTGCAGTCCGGCATCAAGGATAGTGTTGCTGCCGAGAGCATGGCGCGAGCCGGCTCCATCGTCGTCGTTCCCGACTACAATGCACCGCTTGGCAACGTCTTTCCGAAGCCGCTCGAAGTCGGGTACTCGCTGTTTTCCTACATGGCGAACAAGCGTGCCTCGGGGCTCGGCGATCGCAATTCTCTGCTTATCGTTGCGGGCGAGGAAGCGGGCGGCAATATCGCCGCCGGCGTCGCCCTTAAGGCACGAGATCACTATGCCGAGGCGCTTGACGGACAGATCCTGATTTCGCCGCTGCTCGATCCTTTCATGGGAACGTCGTCGATCCGCAAGGCCGACGGCATCGGCATGCGCCAACGCTGGGCCGAAGGCTGGAGCCACTATCTCAGCGGTGGCGGCTGCCATCCCTATGCGGCGCCGTGTCTGTGTTCGCGTATTTCGGGCGTTGCGCCTGCCCTGGTTTTTACCGCTGAAGACGACCCGCTCCACGACGAGACGCTCGGCTATGCCGATCGCCTCAAGCAGGCAGGCGTCGGAGTCCGTCAGCATGTCCTTCCCGCCGGGACAGGCTGGCCATCGATTTACGGCGGGATGTCCGAAAAGGCTTCCACCTGGCAGGAAATTGTCAGCCGCGAGTTTGGAAGCTTCGTGAAGACCCTTAGCGTTCAACCCATTGCATTGAAGACGAACTGATCATTTCCGGCCGTGAGGGCCGTAAGGAGAGTACCAATGACGTCCAGTAAGAAGCGCTGGGCCCTTGTGGGCGCCGGCTTGGGACTTGCTGCGTCCGTTTCGGCCGCAGCCATCTTTTTCGAACTGCCGATGAGCGCGACCGCCACGGCCGCTTCCGCCCCTGCACAGGCTCCCGCTGTGCCGGTCACGGTTGCCGTCGTTGCCAGCCGCGACGTCACCAACTGGGAAGAATTCTCAGGCCGGCTTGAAGCCGTCGACCGCGTGCAGGTCCGTTCGCGCGTCGCCGGTGCCGTCCAGTCGGTTCACTTCCGCGAAGGTGCGCTGGTAAAGGCGGGCGATCTGCTCTTCACCATCGATCCTGCCCCATACCAGGCCGCCGTTTCGCAGGCGGAAGGGCAGGTGGCCTCGGCCGAAGCCAAGGTCAATCTTTCGCAGATCGAGCTTGAGCGCGGCCGCAGGCTTTCCGAAAACAGGACCATTTCGCAAAGCGACATGGACCAGCGCCAAAATGCGTTTACGGAAGCCCAGGCGGGTCTTCGCACTGCCCAGGCCGCCCTTCAATCGGCGCAGCTCGAACTCGGCTATACCGAGGTCCGTGCACCGGTCGGCGGACGCGTCGGCAAGTTCGAGATCACCGTCGGCAACCTCGTCGCCGCAGGGTCGACTTCGCCGGCGCTGACGACGCTTGTCTCCGTCGATCCGATCTACGCCAGCTTCAATGCCAGCGAAGAGATGGTCGCCAAGGCGCTTGCGCAGCTTCCTGCTGGCGACGGTGCAGTGCCTGCCCTGGAACAGGTCCCGGTTGAGGTCGGCACGCTTGCCGATCAGGGTACCCCGATCAAGGGCAAGCTGCAGCTGATCGACAACCAGGTTGACGCCGCAAGCGGCACGATCGGTGTTCGCGCCGTGTTCGACAATCCGGGCGGCAAGCTGATCCCCGGCCAGTTCGTCCGCGTCCGCATGGGTCAGCCGAAAGCTGAGAACAAGGTGCTGATCAGCGAGCGCGCCATCGGGACCGACCAGGACAAGAAGTTCGTCTTCGTCGTCGATGGGGAGAACAAGGTGAGCTACCGGCCGGTCCAGCTCGGCATGGCTGCCGGGGGTGAGCGTGTCGTCGAAAGCGGCCTTGCGGTCGGCGACAAGATTGTCGTCAACGGCTTGCAGCGCATTCGTCCGGGTGCGGTCGTGGCGCCGCAGATGGAAGAGAAAGTCGCGGCCGCCCAGTAGGCCGCAGCAATTGCTTTCCTCTTCTCTTCACAAGGACGAGGAAAGCCCAGGTACCCGAAATGACATGACCCACCGGCGGCATCCCAACCGCCGGAGAGGGCCGTTTTATCCCAGTTTCATCCCGGAGAGGGCTTTGAAATGAACATCTCAAGATTCTTTGTCGACCGCCCGGTGTTTGCCGGGGTACTATCGGTCCTCATCGTGGTCGCCGGCCTCATCGGCATGCGATCGCTGCCGATTTCCGAATATCCGGAAGTCGTTCCGCCGTCGATCGTCGTGCGTGCCACCTATCCGGGCGCCAACCCGAAGGTCATCGCCGAAACCGTCGCCACGCCGCTCGAAGAGCAGATCAACGGCGTCGAGGGCATGCTCTACATGTCCAGCCAGGCGACATCGGACGGCGTGATGACGCTGACTGTAACCTTCAAGCTCGGCACCGACCCCGATCAGGCACAGCAGCTCGTCCAGAACCGCGTCTCGCAGGCCGAACCCCGCCTGCCGGAAGAGGTGAAGAGCATCGGCGTCACCACGGTCAAGAGTTCGCCCGACCTGATGATGGTCGTGAACCTGACCTCGCCTGACAACCGCTACGACATCACCTACCTGCGCAACTACGGCGTCTTGAACGTCAAGGACCGGCTGGCGCGCATCCAGGGCGTCGGCCAGGTGCAGATCTTCGGTTCGGGCGACTATTCGATGCGCGTCTGGATCGATCCGCAGAAGGCGGCCGAGCATGGGCTTGCCGCAAGCGACATCACCAACGCCATCCGCCAGCAGAACGTCCAGGCGGCCGCCGGCACCATCGGCGCATCGCCGAGCCTGCCCGGCATCGACGTCCAGTTGAACGTCAACGCGCAAGGCCGTCTGCAGACGCCGGAAGAGTTCGGTAACATCATCGTCAAGAGCGGCACGAACGGTGAGATTACCCGCCTGCGCGACGTCGCACGCGTTGAGCTCGGCGCCGCCGATTATTCGCTGCGCTCGCTGCTCGACAGCAAGGCGGCGGTCGCCATCCCGGTCTTCCAGGCGCCGGGCTCCAACGCCATCACCATCTCGGACGAGGTCGTCAAGACCATGAACGAGCTGCAGCTGGCGATGCCTGAGGGGGTGAAGTACGAGATCGTCTACGATACGACGAAGTTCGTGCGGGCCTCGATCGAGAAGGTCGTGGACACGCTGTTGGAAGCGATCGCGCTCGTCGTCATCGTCGTCATTCTCTTCCTGCAGACATGGCGGGCGTCGATCATCCCGCTGATTGCCGTTCCGGTATCGATCATCGGTACCTTCGCGGTGATGTACGTCTTCGGCTTCTCGATCAATGCGCTCAGTCTCTTCGGGCTCGTGCTGGCGATCGGCATCGTCGTCGACGACGCGATCGTCGTCGTCGAAAACGTCGAACGCAATATCGAAAACGGGTTCAGTCCGCGTGAGGCGACCTATCGCGCCATGAAGGAAGTGTCCGGGCCGATCGTCGCGATCGCGCTGGTGCTGGTGGCGGTCTTCGTGCCGCTGGCCTTCATCACCGGGCTGTCGGGTCAGTTCTACCGCCAGTTCGCGCTGACGATCGCGATCTCGACCGTCATTTCGGCCATCAACTCGCTGACATTGTCCCCGGCTCTCGCGGCTCTTCTCCTGAAGGACCACCATGCGCCGAAGGATTGGCTGACGCGGGGCATGGACTTCGTCTTCGGCTGGTTCTTCCGTGGCTTCAACCGCGCCTTCAGCGCCGGCTCGAACGCCTACGGCAAGGGCGTCGGCGGTCTGCTGTCGCGAAAGAGCATCGTCATGGTGATCTACCTCGCATTGGCCGGAGCGACCTACGGTCTCTTCAATGCCGTGCCCGGCGGCTTCGTCCCGGCGCAGGACAAGCAGTATCTGATCGGCTTCGCACAGCTGCCTGATGCCGCAAGCCTCGACCGTACCGAAGACGTCATCAAGCGCATGAGCGACATCGCCCTGCAGCAGCCGGGCGTCGAGCATGCGATTGCCTTCCCGGGTCTTTCGATCAACGGTTTCACCAACAGCTCGAACGCCGGTATCGTGTTCGTCAGCCTGAAGCCGTTCGACGAGCGAAGGACGCCCGATCTCTCTGGCGGGGCAATCGCCATGCAGCTGAACCAGAAGTTCGGTGCGATCCAGGATGCGTTCATCGCCATGTTCCCGCCGCCGCCCGTCCAGGGTCTCGGCACGACCGGCGGCTTCAAGCTGCAGCTCGAGGATCGGGCTGGTCTCGGCTACCAGGCGCTCGACGAGGCCAACAAGGCATTCCTTGCCAAGGCCTATCAGGCACCCGAACTGGCAGGGCTGTTCTCCAGCTACCAGATCAACGTGCCGCAGCTCTATGCGGACCTTGATCGCGCCAAGGCCGAACAGCTCGGCGTCTCGGTCACCGATGTCTTCGAAACCCTGCAGATCTACCTCGGTTCGCTCTATGTGAACGACTTCAACGCCTTCGGCCGCACCTACAGCGTCCGGGTGCAGGCCGATGCCAAATTCCGTGCTACTGCGGACGATATCGGACAGTTGAAAGTTCGTTCGGCATCGGGCCAGATGATCCCGCTTTCGGCGCTACTGAAGGTCGATGCCACCACGGGGCCTGAGCGGACGAACCGCTACAACGGCTTCCTGGCTGCCGATATCAACGGCGGCCCGGCACCGGGTTTCTCGTCGGGGCAGGCCCAGGCTGCGATCGAGAGGATTGCCGACGAGACGCTGCCTAAGGGCATCGGCTACGAGTGGACGGATCTGACCTACCAGCAGATTCTTGCCGGAAGCTCGGGCATGTTGGTCTTCCCGCTGGCGCTGCTCCTGGTCTATCTCGTGCTCGCTGCCCAGTATGAAAGCCTGACGCTGCCGCTTGCGATCATCATGATCGTGCCGATGGGCGTTCTGGCTGCCTTGACAGGCGTCTGGCTCACCGGCGGAGACAATAACATCTTCACCCAGATCGGCCTGATCGTCCTTGTCGGTCTCTCGGCGAAAAACGCGATCCTGATCGTGGAATTCGCCMGCGAGCTGGAGTTCGAGGGACGGACGCCGGTCCAGGCGGCTGTTGAGGCAAGCCGTCTGCGCCTGCGCCCGATCCTGATGACCTCGATGGCCTTCATCATGGGGGTCGTGCCGCTGGTCACCTCGACCGGTGCCGGTGCCGAGATGCGCGCGGCGATGGGTGTGGCGGTGTTCTCGGGCATGATCGGCGTCACCTTCTTCGGCATCTTCATGACACCTGTTTTCTATGTGCTGGTGCGCAAGCTGACGGGCAACCGTCCGCTCGTGCAGCACAAGGAGGAACATCACGATGAGGGCGGGGCAGAGGTGATACGACTGGCCGCCGAATAGGCTTCACCATCTCGATAAATGTAAAAGGCGGGGCATTGTCCCGCCTTTTCTGTTTTCTTGCGCCGATCCCGCAGTTAGTCTTGATTGACGTACATCGGGCGAGAGGAGTCGTTCGGGGTAACGGTTGATGGAGGGTTCAATGCATATTGCGATCGTCGGGGCGGCTGGCATGATCGGGCGCAAGTTGACGGCGCGGCTGGTGTCCGATGGCCGTCTGGCGGGGCAGTCGGTTTCCCGTCTTTCGCTCGTTGATGTGATCGAGCCCGCCGTGCCGCAAGGCTTTGCGGGCCTCGTCGATACGAGTGCTGCCGATATCTCGAGCCCGGCTCAGGCGGCGCGCCTCGTCAAGCCCAGGCCCGATGTGATTTTCCATCTTGCCGCTATCGTTTCGGGAGAGGCGGAGCTGGATTTCGAAAAGGGCTACGGCATCAACCTCGATGGGACGCGTGCGCTGTTGGAGGCAATCCGTCTTGCCCACGTTGAGGACGGGTACCGGCCATGCGTGGTCTTCACATCGTCCATCGCGGTCTTCGGAGCGCCTTTCCCGGAGGTGATACCGGACGATTTCAATCTGACGCCGCTGACAAGCTACGGCACGCAGAAGGCGATGGGCGAGCTCCTGCTCGCCGACTATACCCGCCGCGGGTTCATCGATGGCATAGGCATTCGATTGCCGACGATCTGCATCCGCCCGGGCAAGCCGAACAAAGCGGCATCCGGTTTCTTCTCCGGCATCGTGCGCGAACCGCTTGCCGGGCAGCCGGCAATCCTTCCGGTACCCGATACGGTCCGGCACTGGCACGCTTCGCCGCGCTCGGCCGTCGGCTTCCTGATCCATGCCGCCAGCATCGATCGCCAGCTCCTGGGCTCTCGGCGAAACCTGACGATGCCGGGCGTCAGCGCCACGGTGGCGGATCAGATCGAGGCGTTGCGCCGCGTTGCCGGTGACGATGCCGTCCGCCTGATCCGCCGCGAACCCGATGAACTGGTCAAGAAGATCGTCGCGGGGTGGCCGCAGGCATTCGAGGCGCTCCGAGCAAAGGAGCTGGGCTTCGTTGCCGATGCGTCGTTCGACGATATCATCCGGGTGCATATCGAAGACGAAATGGGAGGAAATCTCTGATGAACGACACGGCGCGCCGCATCGCATTTCTGGGGACCGGGCTGATGGGAGCGCCGATGGTCCGTCGGCTGCTGCATGCCGGGTTCGACGTCACGGTGTGGAACCGCGACAGGACAAAGGCCGATGCGCTTCTTGAGGATGGGGCGGTCGTAGCCGATACGGCCGCAGAGGCGGTGAAGGGTGCTTGCGTGGTGTTCCTGATGCTGAGCGACGGCAAGGCAGTGTCGGACGTCCTGTTTTCGCAGGGCGTTGCTCCGGCGCTTGAAGCCGGAGCCGTGGTGATCGACTCGAGTTCGATCGCACCGGAAGCGGCGCGCGTGCATGCGGCGAGACTGGCCGAGCAGGGCATCCGGCATCTCGATGCGCCGGTCTCCGGCGGTGTTGTCGGCGCGGCGGCCGGAACGCTTGCGATCATGGCAGGCGGCGACGCAGCCGTTGTCGAGGAGCTCATCGGCGTCTTTGCGCCACTCGGTCGCGTCACTCATGTCGGACCGAGTGGCACTGGCCAACTTGCGAAGTTGGGAAATCAGCAGATCGTCGCCGTGACGATCGGCGCCATAGCCGAGGCCATGATGCTGGTCGAGGCAGGTGGCGGCTCGCGAGAGGCATTTCGCCGGGCGATCCGTGGCGGTTTCGCCGAAAGCCGGATCCTCGACATTCACGGGCAGCGGATGGTCGAACGCAACTTCGGTCGCGCGGGTCCATCGAAACTGCAGCTGAAAGACCTGAACAACATTCTTGCAGAAGCAGAAAGGCTGTCGCTGACCTTGCCGCTCACCGAAGTCGTTCGCACGGAATTTGCCGCCTTCGTCGAAGGCGGCGGCGGGGAGATTGATCACAGCGGGTTGCTGCTGCATCTTGAAGAGAAGAACGCCCGTTCGCAAAAGCAGCGGTGAGTGGAGTGTTCCGTCGAGGCGCGGATTGGATAAGCAGAAATGATGATGAGGCGCGACACAATCATTGATGGATTTTTAGAGGGTTCTCACTAAACTCTCGCGTAGAGATTGGTCGGTGCGTATCGAACGCTTCCTCCGGACCTGTGGAGGTCTGTTGCTTTGAAGCTGCATGAGGCTTAGACGACTTTGGTCCCTAACGATTCCACACGATCCGAGCGGGAATTCCAGGATCTGTTGCGGCGTCTCGAGCTTGCGCTCGATGCTTCGCAGATCGGCGTGTGGCAACACGATCTGGAGAAGCACGAAATCTCGTGGGACGCGCAGATGCACCGTCTCTACCAAACGGGGCGCAAGAGCGGGCTAGTTGCGACGTCGGTCTGGTCCAATGCCATTCATCCCGACGATCGCGAGCGTGCCGAACTCGAATTCAGCGATGCGGTGGCCAGGCGCGGGCAATATAACTCGGAGTTCCGTATCGTCTGGCCTGATGGCGATGTGCGTTATATCCGGTCGCGCGCGCATTTCTATGTCAGCGAGGAGGGAGCGCCTTCCTTCATCGGCGCGGAATGGGATGTGACGGCGGACGTCCGTCTCAATGCTGAGGCGGCTCGCCAGAGAGCGGTGGCCGAAGCGCGGGCACTCGCACTGGAGCAGAGTGCAGCTCGCATCGAGTATGCCGCCGAGCACGATTATCTGACGGGCCTGCCGAACCGGCGGCTTTTCGACAAGCGGCTGGCGCAATTGGCCGAGGACCCGACGGTGTCGACGCTCGCCGTGCTGCACCTTGATCTCGATGAGTTCAAGCAGATCAACGACGCACATGGCCATGCGGCCGGCGATGCCGTGTTGCGGGCGGCCGCCTTGCGGATCGAGGCTGCGCTTCCAAAAGGCAGTGTCATAGCGCGCATCGGAGGCGACGAATTCGTCATCATCCTGGTCAATTTCGCAAGCGTCGATATCCTCCAGAAGATCGCGCGCGACGTGCAGCGGCGCCTGCGCAAGAAAATCCGCTTCGGCGCGGATTTGCTGCAATCGGGGGCATCCATCGGGATTTCCTGGTCTGCAGACAGGAGTGAAGCCAACCTTTTGGCCGAGTCCGATATCGCGCTCTACCTGGCCAAGGCCTCCGGACGCGATCGCATACAGTTCTTCACGCAACAGCTGAAGGACGAGTTGATGGCCAAGCGCCGGATCGGGGAAGAGCTCAAGCTTGCGCTCGAGGCCGGAGAGTTCGTTCCGTTCTATCAGGTGCAGCTCGATGCCCGAACGCGCGAGATTGTCGGCCTGGAGGCGCTCGTGCGATGGCAGCACGCGGAACGGGGCATCCTTGTGCCTGGAGATTTCCTGAAGATCGCGGACGAATACGGCCTTTCGGCCGATATTGATGCGGCGATCCTAAGGCACGTGCTGAAGGATCGCCGCGAATGGGAGGGGCGCGGCGTGCAGGTGCCCCGGATCGCCGTGAATATTTCCGGCCAGCGCCTTTACGACCCCCATCTCACAGACGATCTGCTGAGCCTCGATATTCCGCAGAACGCCATTGTCTTCGAACTGATCGAGACGATCTTTCTCGACGATTGCGACGACGAAATGCTTCAGAGCGTCGAGCAGATCAAGCAGATGGGAATCGAGATCGAGATCGATGATTTCGGCTCGGGCCACGCCTCGCTGATCGGCCTTGTCCGGCTGCGGCCGACGCGGCTGAAGATCGACCGGCAGCTTGTCGATGAGATCGACACTTCCGACGAGCAACGCCGGGTGGTCAAGTCGATCATCGAGATTGCCAAGGCTCTGGGTGTCAGGGTGATTGCCGAAGGGGTCGAAACCGAGGGACATGCCACGACGCTTGCCAAGCTCGGTTGCGAAACGCTGCAGGGCTTTGCGCTCGGTCGTCCGGTTCCGGCATCTGAGATTGATGGAATCTTCGTCTCACCGGTTGCCGGTTAGCCTGCGGCTGGCAAGCTGCTATGCAGCCGTGTCGAGTTCGCCTCGGGCTTCGAGGTACCAATCGACGAAGGCTGAAACGCCGTCTGCGAGGGCCGTGTCGGGCTTATAGCCGGTCAGCGCCACCAGGAGATCGGGGCTGGCAAAGGTGCGGGGCACGTCGCCCTTCTGCATCGGCAACATGGTGCGTCTGGCGGAGCGACCGAGTGCTTTTTCGACGGTATCGACGAAGTCCAGCAGGCTGGTCGGTTGGCCGCCGCCGAGGTTGACGATACGAAACGGCGCCTGATGCGAGAGCGTTTCGACGCGCTCGTCGGCGACCCGGTTGGCCTCAGAGGGAACGACAGCCGAGAGCCGCACGATCGATTCGACCAGGTCGTCTATATAGGTGAAATCCCGGCTCATCTTGCCTTCGCCATAGATCTCGATCGGCTGGTCCTCGAGCATGTTCTTGACGAACTTGAAGAGGGCCATGTCAGGCCTGCCCCAGGGGCCGTAGACCGTGAAGAAGCGGAATGCGGTGGTCGGGATCTTGTGAAGGTGCGAATAGCTGTGGGCCATCAGCTCCATCGACTTCTTCGTCGCGGCATAGAAGGTCAGCGGCTCGTCGGCGCGATCGGTCTCGCGGAACGGCACCGTCGGATTGGCGCCGTAGATCGAAGAGGTGGAGGCCAGCATCAGGTGGGCGACACCCGCGTTTTTCGCGATCTCCAGGATGTTCCACGACCCCACCAGGTTCGACGACAAGTAGGCCTGCGGGTTTTCGTTGCTATAGCGGACGCCGGCCTGGGCGGCGAGATGAATGATGATATCGGGCCTGGCGGCTGCCACAGCGTCTTCGAGCGCGCTGCGATCCTCCAGCATTGCGGTCACCGGGCGGAATGCCGGAAACTGCGCGAGCGCTGCATTGCGCATGTGCTTCAGCTTGATGTTGTAATAGTGCGTCATACCATCGAAACCGGTCACCTCATGACCTTCCTGCAGCAGGCGGCGGGCAAGGTGAAAGCCGATAAACCCGGCGGTTCCGGTGATGAAATAGCGCATGTCTATGTCCCGCTCTTCTTGCCGACCGCGAAGTAGCTGAAGCCATGCCTGACGACTTCGGCGATCGGATAGATATTGCGCAGATCGACGAGGATCGGCTGGCGCACCAGCTTCTTCAGGCGTTTGAAATCGAGCGCGCGGAACTCATCCCACTCGGTGACCAGCACCACGCGCAGGCGGCGATGACCTTGCGGCCCATGGCGCGCTTGCGGTTGTCGTTGATCGCCACGGTCGTCTCGATCAGGCGGACCGGGCTGTCGAAATCCTGGGCGGTCTTGACGAGCGCCAGCGTGTCCTTCGGAAAACAGGAGCCGCCGTAGCCCGGGCCGGCATGCAGGAACTTGTCGCCGATGCGYTTGTCCATGCCGATRCCCTTGGCGACCTTCTGCACGTCGGCGCCGATMTGCTCGCAGAGGTCGGCGATTTCGTTGATGAAGGTGATCTTCATGGCGAGGAAGGCATTGGCGGCGTACTTGATGAGTTCSGACGTGCGGCGCTCGCAGAAATAGAGAGGCGCCTCGTTCAGATAGAGCGGACGATAGACCTCGCGCATGATCTCGACCGCACGCGGCTCCTCGGTGCCGAGAACRATGCGGTCGGGCCGCTTGAAGTCGGTGATCGCTGCACCTTCGCGCAGGAATTCGGGATTGGAGACGACGGCGATATCCTTGTCCGGGAACTCCTCGCGGAAGATGCGTTCGATTTCGTCGCCGGTGCCGACGGGAACCGTCGACTTGGTGACGATGACGGTAAAGCCGTTTACAGAGGCAGCAATTTCGCGTGCTGCCGCATAGACATAGGTCAGATCCGCGTGGCCGTCGCCACGACGCGACGGCGTGCCAACAGCGATGAAGACCACATCGGCTGCGGCAACCGGAGCGGCGAGATCCTTGGAGAAGTCCAGCCGGCCGGCGCTTCTGTTGTGTGCGATGATGGTTTTCAGGCCCGGTTCGAAGATCGGCACTTCGCCGGCTTCCAGCGCATCGATCTTGGCGGCCGATTTGTCGACACAGGTCACATGGTGGCCGAAATCGGCAAGGCATGCACCGGAAACAAGGCCGACATAGCCCGACCCAATCATCACAATTCGCATGGAAGCATCCCCGGGACAGCAATCGCGGCCCGCCGAACGGCGGGATTGCTATGGTGTTACAGGGGTAACTTTATAAGTTCAAGACAAAGGCGCTCAGTTGCGTCCGAACTCGTCGACGATGCGGATGATGTCGTCTTCGCCGAGGTAGGAGCCGGTCTGGACCTCGATCAGTTCCAGCAGGATCTTGCCCGGGTTCGCCAGACGGTGGACTTCGCCGAGCGGGATATAGACCGATTCGTTTTCGCGCAGCATCTGGACGGTCTCGCCGATCGTCACCTCAGCCGTTCCCTTGACGACGATCCAGTGCTCGGAGCGGTGATGATGCTTCTGCAGGGAGAGCTTCTTGCCCGGAGTGACAAAAATACGCTTCACCTGGAAGCGGTCGCCGTTGAGGATGGAGGTGTAACCGCCCCAGGGGCGATAGGAGGTTGGATGCGTCTCCGTCAGCTTCGAGGTCGACGGCATCGAGGCGAGCATCTTGACGATGGCGCCGACTTCCTGGCTGTCCTGCAGCCGGCCCACATAGACGGCGTCCTCGCTGGCGACGACCGCGATGTCTTCCATCCCCTGCACGGCAAGGTGCACGCCGTGCGTCATGACAAGCGAATTCCTCGTGTTGACCAGGGTCGTATTGGCGGCCGCGACATTGCCGTGGTGGTCGCGGCTGCCGCTCTTCCAGACGGAGTCCCAGCTGCCGAGGTCAGACCATTTGAAAGGCGAGGGGACGACGGCGGCGTTGCCTGTCTTCTCCATGATCGCATAGTCGATGGAAATATCGGGGCTCTCTGCAAATGCGGCCTTGTCGAGCCTGATGAAGTCGAGATCCGTCTCACTTCGGCGGACCGCTTCGCTTGCGGCTTTGAGAACGGCGGGCGCGTAGCTGGCCATTTCGCCGAGGAGGTGCGAGGCGGAGAACATGAACATGCCCGAGTTCCAGTAGAAGCCTCCGGCGGCCAGCATTTCTACCGCGCTTTCAAGCGGCGGCTTTTCGATGAACCGCTTGACCGTCTGCGCTCCGCTCGGAAGGGTTTCTCCTCCTTGGATGTAGCCATAGCCGGTTGCGGGTTCGCTCGGCTTGATGCCGAAGGTCACCAGCTTGCCATCGGCGGCGGCGGCAGCAGCAGTCCGCACGGCGTCGAAATAGGAGCCGTCCGCGACGATCTCGTAGTCGGAACCCAGCACGTGCATGATCGTGTCTTCCCCGAAACGGTCGCGCACCAGCGTGGCGGCGGCAGCGACCGCGGCAGCGGTGTTGCGCGCCACCGGTTCGAGAAGAATCGCCGTGAGAGCGAGGTCGAGTTCACGAGCCTGCTCGGCCACCAGGAAGCGGAATTCCTCGTTGGTGAGCACGACGGGTGCCGCGTAGAGCGCCGGGTCGGACACACGCGCCAGCGTTTCTTGAAAGAGCGTACGGTCGCCAATGAAGCGAATGAACTGCTTGGGCGCGGCGGCGCGCGACAACGGCCAGAGCCGTGTGCCCTTGCCGCCTGCCATAATCACTGGAACGATCTTTTGCGTCATGTGGACGTGTCCTCGAATGGTTTTATGCCGTCAATGAGTTTGCGTCCGCCCACTGGCGGATGCGTCCTAGGCCGGCTGCCAACAGATTGGCGGCCTCAGTCTCCGTTTTCGCTTCGACGTAGCAGCGCATCTCCGGGGCATTGCCCGACGGTCTGAGATGGACGATCCGCCGATCCCGCAGCGTCACCCGCAGTCCGTCGATATCGCTGGCGCTGCCGACCTCGCCCAGCGGCTGCAGAAAGGCGGCAAGATTGTCCGATCCCGTGCGCAGATGCGCCATCAGGCGAGCACTTGTTTCAACGGGGAAGTTCTCAAGCCGGTCGGCTGCGGCAAACGGCAGGCGGTAGGCAGATGCGACCACCGACAGCGGTTGGCTTCTCGACGCTGCAAGCGACAAGGTCGCCAGGATCGGCAAGAAGCAATCCCGGGTCGGGAGTGCACGCAGGTTGTGAGCGTTCACGCAAAAAGCGCTTGCCGTCAGCACGCCGCCATTTGCCTCGAAGCCGGCGACGCTGTCGCCACCGGCTGCGCGGGCCTCCTGCATGCCGGCAATGACGAAGGGAGAGCCGACGCGCGTGCGGATCACAGTGAAGTCCCCGGCAGCCTCGATGCCGGAATTCGACGTGACGGGCGTCACGACGACCTTGGCCCCGAGGAAATTGGCGGTGATCAGACCCAGCAGATCTCCCCGCAGCGGCAGCCCGGTTTCATCGGTGACAAGCGGACGGTCGCCATCGCCATCAGCCGAAACGATTGCGTCGAGGCCGTACGTCCTCGCGGCCTCCTTGAGGAGCAAAACCGTCTCCCCGGAGACGGCTTCCGTATCGACCGGGATGAAGCTTTGCGAGCGTGCGAAGGCAACGACATCGGCGCCGAATTGCGAAAGCAGATCGACCAGGAGGTCGCGCGCCACGGTGCTGTGCTGGTAGACGCCGACTTTCAGACCAGCGAGCGCCCCCTTGTCCAGCAATTGCGCGTTGCGATCCGAAAAGAGAGCGAGGCCTTGCGCGGACCGATCCTCGGCCTGTCCATTGCCCGGCCTGAAAACGAAGCCGGCGCGATCGAGGTCTGCGGCAGCCGATGTAATCGCTGCTTCGTCGTCCTTGTCTATTTCGCCGTCTGGCCGATAGAACTTGATGCCGTTCCGGTCGGCGGGAATATGCGAGCCCGTGACCATCAGGCAGGCGGCATTTTCCTGCAGGCCATACAGAGCCAGTGCCGGCGTCGGAAGCGTCCCGCAGTCGGCAACGGTGAAACCCAGCCCGCTCAACGCATCGATGCAGGCGGCAGCGATCTGCGGGCTTGAATCCCGAAAGTCGCGGCCGATCAGGATCGTGTCGCCCAAATTTGCGCGCCTGCTGTCCAAGAGATAGCGGCCGAAGGCAGTCGCATAAAGCGCAGAGGCACGGCCCTTCAGGTCCTCAGAAAGGCCGCGAAGCCCGCTTGTCCCAAATTTCATCCTGAATAAGCCCTCGTATGCGCTTGAATTCGTCAGTGTTTTGAAAGCAATCTGCACAAAGTTTCTAAATTTTGACGGCTGACGACCAATAAAATGTCTGCCAATTCCCTTTTCGAAGCAAGTCGAAAGCTCGTACAGCAGGGCGCCGGTGGAGGCAATTGCATGAATGGACAGACGATAGCGCTGGAAGAGAGCTGGAGGAGCGCGCTCGCAGCGGAGTTCGAAAATCCTTACATGCCGAAGCTCAAGGCGTTTTTGACGGCGCAGAAGGAAAGCGGCAAAAGGATATTTCCCAAGGGGTCGGAGTATTTTCGCGCTCTGAACCTGACGCCGCTTGCGGATGTCAAGGTGGTGATCCTTGGACAGGATCCGTACCACGGGCTGGGGCAGGCGCATGGTCTATGCTTCAGCGTGCGTCCCGGCGTCCGGATCCCACCCTCGCTGGTCAATATCTACAAGGAGATGCAAGCCGATCTCGGCATCGCGCCGGCACGCCACGGATTTCTGGAGCATTGGGCAAGGCAAGGTGTTCTGTTGCTCAACAGCGTGCTGACCGTGGAGGAGGCGCAGGCTGCGTCGCATCAGGGAAAGGGGTGGGAGACATTCACCGATGCCGTTATCCGCAAGGTGAACGAGGAATGCGACGCGGTGGTGTTCATGCTGTGGGGCGCCTATGCGCAACGCAAGGCGGCTTTCGTCGATGGCTCCCGTCATCTTGTGTTGAAGGCCGCGCATCCGTCGCCGCTTTCGGCGCACAACGGATTTTTCGGTTGCGGTCACTTCTCGAAGGCGAATGCGTTCCTGCAATCCCACGGTCGTCCGCCGATCGATTGGCAACTGCCGCCCAATCCTCAGGAGGCATGAGGATCTGAACGATGCCTTCGCATCGTTTACTAAAAGGAGACAATGCGTTCCGGCCGATGGGGCTATTCCAATTGGCAGTTAGGGCTCATCTATCACCCATCGAAAGCCCGCGAGGCGGGCCAGAAAGGGGTCTCAAATGATCGATCAAATCAAGGGTCTTCACCACGTCACGTCGATGGCTGGGGACGCCCGCACAAACAATCAGTTCTTCACCAACGCGCTTGGGCTGCGCCGGGTCAAGAAGACCGTCAATTTCGATGCGCCTGACGTCTACCACCTCTACTATGGCGATGAGACCGGTGCGCCGGGCACGATCATGACCTACTTCCCGTTCCCGCAGATGGCGCAGGGGCGCCCGGGAACAGGTGAGGTCGGCACGACGGTGTTCTCGATCCCGGAAGGATCGATCGGCTTTTGGAGCGACCGCCTCGCCAAGCTGAACGCAGGGGGTCTGAAGACCGAGGAGACCTTCGGCGAGAAGCGCCTGAATTTTGCCGGCCCAGACGGCGACGGTTTTGCGCTGGTCGAAGTCAAGGATGACAAACGCCTGCCCTGGACACATGGCGGCATCGGCGAGGATCATGCGATCCGCGGATTCCACTCTGTCGCCATGCGGCTGCGCGACGACGGGGCGACGTCCGAGCTTTTGAAGTTCATGGGCTATGAAGTGCAGGAAGAGCGTGACGGCGTGAAGCGGCTGACCATCCCTGGCGGCAATGGCGCGCATCTCGTCGATCTCGAGACGATGCCGAACATCTCGCGGGCGCTGCCGGGCGCCGGTTCCGTCCATCACGTGGCCTTTGCGGTCGAAAACCGTGAAAAGCAGCTGGAAGTGCGCAAGGCGCTGATGGACACGGGCTACCAGGTCACCCCCGTCATCGATCGCGACTACTTCTGGGCGATCTATTTCCGTACGCCCGGCGGCGTCCTGTTTGAAGTCGCGACCAACGAACCCGGTTTCAACAGGGACGAGGATACAGCGCATCTTGGAGAAGCGCTGAAACTGCCGCAGCAGCACCAGCACCTGCGTGCGTTGATCGAACAGCATCTGCAGCCGCTCGAAGGCTAAGGCAGGGAGATTGTCATGACCGATAACAACTATGTGCACCGGCTGCACGCCGGTGCACCGGGAAAACCCATTCTGTTCGTATTGCACGGCACGGGCGGAGATGAAAACCAGTTCTTCGACTTCGGAAGGCGCCTGCTGCCGGATGCGACGATCGTCTCGCCGCGTGGCGATGTCTCCGAATTCGGGGCGGCACGCTTCTTCAAACGAACGGGCGAGGGCGTCTATGACATGACTGACCTTGCACGGGCGACGGAGAAAATGGCGGCTTTTGTCAGGAACCTCGCCGAGGAGCATGGCGCGTCCGCAATATTGGGACTGGGCTTTTCGAACGGTGCCAATATCCTTGCCAATGTTCTGATCGAAAAAGGGCTCTTCGACGCTTCCGCGTTGATGCATCCGTTGATCCCCTTTCGGCCCAAGGCAAATCCAGCGCTCGCAGGTCGCAGGGTGCTGATCACGGCCGGCGAGCGCGATCCGATAAGCCCACAAGCGGTAACGCAGGCTCTGGCCGACTACTTCGAAAGCCAGAAGGCGTCGGTCGCCACCGAGTGGCATTCGGGCGGCCACGACCTACGCCCGAACGAAGTCGAGGCGGTCGGCGTTCTTTTCGCGCCCTACCGCTGAGCGGCCTCATGCGACGGACAGCCTGTGAAGGCTGTCCGTTTGCGCGGCGGCATGCTCGGGACGGGAGCCAGGGAGCATTTTATTGTCGCCCAATCGTGCCGGAACCTGCTTTCAGTCCATGTAGCAGGGCCATGGATGCTCGTCCGTCCGCGAAACGTCCGGTCGAATTCTTCGGACTGTCGTTCGGTTCATGTTGTCTTAAGTAATTGTCTTGAGATTGGAGTTTCGTTGTTCMATGATGATTCTGATGCGAAGAATTCTCGCGTCGCGCCTCATGACGATCGATGTAGATCGCTTCAGCCATGAACATGTTTCTTCGTCCTGTTGTGCCTAGCAGCCGCTAGATTTATTATTCACGAACATGCCGCCTGTGCGCACTTGCGGTGGACCTGATTGGGAAAGTTGYATGAATTCGGAGTTTGCCGTTCGCCCGATGCGGCCCGGTGAGTTGGAGCTAGTGCTCGAATGGGCGCGTCAGGAGGGATGGAATCCGGGCCTGGACGATTCGCTTGCCTTCCACGACGCCGATCCTTCCGGCTTTTTCGTCGGCGTCCTTGGCGAGGTGCCGGTCGGCTCCATTTCTGTCGTCAAGTACGGCGATGCATTTGCCTTCCTCGGCCTCTACATGGTTCACCCGGATTTTCGCGGGAAGGGCTATGGCAAAGCCATCTGGGATGCCGGCATCGCTTCTGCGGAAGGGCGAAGCATCGGTCTCGACGGCGTCCTCGCGCAGCAGGACAACTATCGTAAAGTCGGGTTCGAAGAGGCTTACAAGACGGTTCGCTATGGCGGCAAGATTTCGTCCGTGCCGCCATCGACCCTGGTCGCGCACGCGGTGTCCGACAAGCTCGACGGACTGTTGCGCTACGATGCGACCGTCTTTCCCGCACCGCGACCAGCCTTCGTGGCCTCCTGGTGTTCCGGACGCAAGCACCGCCGTACGGTGGTCGTGCGCAAGAACGGCAAGATTCGCGGCTATGGGACAATCCGCCGTTGCTATGAAGGCTACAAGATCGGCCCGCTCTTCGCCGCCGATGCCGATAGCGCGGCCTCGTTGCTTGCGGAGCTGGCGCCGGAGGCGGAAGGCGCGCTCGTATTCATCGACATTCCAAGCGAGAACAAGGAAGCGGTCGCTCTCGCTGCAGGCATGGGGCTTGAGCCTGTTTTCGAGACGGCGCGCATGTATCGCGGGACGGCGCCATCGATACCGCTCAGGAACGTATTCGGTGTGACGACGCTCGAACTCGGCTAATCCATCGCGCACGCCGGCGCAGTCGGCACGGCGCCCTTCGGCCGGCCTCTTTCGGCAATGGCGATGCCGCCGAGAGCCAGCGCCAGCGCGATGACATGAAACGTCTGGAGTTGCTCGCCGAGCAGGGCCACCGAAAGCAGCGTGCCGAAAACAGGCACGAGGTTGATGAATAGCCCAGCCCGATTGGCGCCGATCGATTCGACGCCTTTGATGTAAAGGACCTGTGCAAGCAGGGAGGCGAAGATCGCGGTGTAGACGGCGATGAGCCAGCCCCTCTGGTCCGGCATTTGAGCCGCGCCTTGCGAACTCTCCCAGACAAGCAGCGGGATCGCGGACAGCATGGCGCCGAGCGAGGGTACGGCCATCAGCGTTCGCCAGTCGAGCGGAGGCTTCCAGCGCAGGAAAATCGTGTACACGGAATAGGCCGCCACGGCGATCAGCATCAGGCCGTCGCCGCGATTGAGGCCGAGCTGAAGCAGGGTCGCAAGGTCGCCATGGGCGGCTGTCAGAGCGACGCCGAAAAGCGTCAGCGCGAAGCCGGTGATCTGAGCGAATGAAATGCCGGTACGAAAGAAGACGAAATTGAGCAGGAAGATCAGCATCGGAATGCCGGCTTGCTCGATTGCGACATTGATTGCCGTCGTATACTTTACCGCCGAGTAGAGCATGGCATTGAAGAGCGTGTAGCCGATAATGCCGTAAAAGAAGAGCAGGGGCAGGTTTTTCCGAACGATCGGCCAGTCGCGCTTCAATTGCGGCACGGACAGTGCAGCAATAATCGCCGTTGCCAGGAACCAGCGCAGAGAGGTCAGCATCATCGGGCTGATGTGCCCGAGGGCAAGTTTTCCGGCGACTGCGTTTCCGCCCCAGCAAAGTGCTGCGACGACGAGACAAATATAGGCGGTAAACTGCACGGCCGATTCTTTCCTACGTGCGCGGGAAGGGCGCAAGACCTCTTCGTATGATCGGGCAAATAGCCCGCGCAAAGCTGATTTGTCACGTAAAAAGCCGATTCAGGCGGCAATACAGGGTCGCTTTCCCAAAAACAAAGTTTTATAGATGCGCGGGTTTGAGCAGGGTGCGGTAGATCCGCCTTTAACAGGAAGACGTGAATGACGAACGTAGTCGTGGTCGGTTCGCAATGGGGTGATGAGGGCAAGGGCAAGATTGTCGACTGGCTCTCAGAACGTGCCGATGTGATCGTACGCTATCAGGGCGGACACAACGCTGGCCATACGCTGGTCATCGACGGAGTGAGCTACAAGCTTGCCCTTCTGCCTTCCGGCCTCGTGCGCGGCAAGCTCAGCGTTATCGGCAACGGCGTCGTCGTCGACCCGCATCATTTCGTGGCCGAGGTCGAGAAACTGCGCGGCCAGGGCGTCACCGTGACGCCGGAAGTACTGCGCATCGCCGAGAACGCGCCGCTCATACTCTCCCTTCACCGTGATCTCGACGCGCTTCGCGAAGATGCCGCGTCCAACAGCGGCACGAAAATCGGCACGACCCGCCGCGGCATCGGCCCGGCATACGAGGACAAGGTCGGACGTCGCGCCATTCGCGTCATCGACCTTGCCGAGCCGGACACGCTGCGCATGAAGATCGAGCGCCTTTTGACGCACCACAACGCGCTGCGCCGCGGCATGGGTCTCGAAGAGATTTCCGGCGATGCGCTGGAAGCGGAACTTCTTGCCGTGGCCGACCAGATCCTGCCTTACATCGATCACGTCTGGCGTCTGCTGGATGAGCAGCGCAAGGCCGGAGCGCGTATTCTGTTTGAGGGTGCCCAGGGCGCGCTTCTCGACAACGATCACGGTACCTATCCCTTCGTGACGTCGTCGAACACGGTTGCCGGACAGGCGGCAGCGGGCTCCGGTCTCGGACCGACGGCAATCGGATATGTTCTCGGCATCACCAAGGCCTACACGACGCGCGTCGGGGAAGGCCCATTCCCATGCGAGCTGAACGACGAGGTCGGCAAGCACCTATCGACCGTCGGGCGCGAAGTCGGCGTCAATACGGGCCGCCCGCGTCGTTGCGGCTGGTTCGATTCCGTTCTCGTCAGGCAGACCGTGCGCACCTCGGGCATCACCGGTATCGCGCTCACCAAACTTGACGTTCTTGATGGCCTGGACGAGCTGAAGATTTGCGTCGGCTACCGCCTCGACGGCGAGGAGATCGATTATCTGCCGGCGAGCCAGGGTGCGCAGGCACGCGTGGAACCTATCTACATCACGCTTGAAGGTTGGAAGGAATCGACGGTTGGCGCACGCAGTTGGGCTGATCTGCCGGCGCAGGCGATCAAGTATGTGCGCCAGGTCGAGGAGTTGATCGGGGCACCCGTCGCTCTCCTGTCTACAAGTCCCGAGCGAGACGACACGATACTTGTGACCGATCCGTTTGAGGATTAAGGTCGCGGGTCATTATTGGTGTGGTTCGACTGCCGAACCACACTCTTAGAGAAAGTACTAATGGCGGATTTTATCGCAGTTATCCGGCGGGCGGTTGACGGCCTGACCGACAACACTCCCGAGATGCGGGTGAAGGTATACGAGCGTGCTCGCGGTGCTGTTCAGCGGCAGCTCGAGAATATGAAACCGCGTCCGCCGGAAGCCATGCTGCAACGGCAGCTTGAAAAGCTTGAAGCCGCAATTCGCGAAGTCGAGGCCGAACATGCCCTGGCCTTGCCGGCCGAAGACGCCACGCCGATCGCGGAAGTGGCCGACATGGCGACGGAGCCAGCCGGTGCGGCCGAGCGGGAACCTGCGGCAGTTGAACCCGTCGCGGACGCTGCGCAGGTGGACGAGCCGGTTCATGCACCGCTGTCCCATGACGAGCCGGTAGCCGCTGAGGCGACCGCCGTCGAAGCAGTTGTTTACGCACAATATCAGGAGCCAACACCGTATCGGGACGTGCAGTCCGAGGCTGCAGTGGAGCCTCCGGCGCAGCAGGACGAGCCCTGGATGGCGCCTCAGTCTGAGGCACCTGTTGCTCCCGAACCGGTCGAGCCGTGGCAGGTGCCGCACTATGACGAGGCTGCACGCGACGAGCGTCTCCACGACCTGTCCCCGGAGCCTGTGGCCGAGCCCTACCTGGAGCCGGCTGAGGTCGTCGAGCAACGGGCGGAAGAAGCCGAGCCGGTTGCTCAGCCAGTCGCGCGCGATTTCGATCTCGGCAATCGTCTCGTCGAGCCAGTCTACGCGTTCGAACAGGCGCCGAAGGAGTTTGTCGAGCATAGCCGCGATGAGCCACTGCATGCCGACGCGGCCGCCCATTTCGACCCCGTTTGGGCCGAGCCCGCCGAGAAAGTACCAGAGCCCGCCAGCAAGGTTGCGGCGACGGACTGGGCGCTTGAAGAGTTGCGGCAGTTCTCCGAAGCGGAACACATTGCACCGGCAAACGATGCGGCGCGCGCATTCGAGGACGTGATTTCCGGGATAGAGAATCCGCCCGAGCCGGCGAAAATGCCTGCCGCGAATGAAGGTTTCTCGTGGGAAGCTGCAGCGTTTGACGATCTGCCTCCGATTGACAGCGAGCGGAAGGTTTCGGTCAGCGCACGTTTCGACGACAGCGACCTGTTCTCCGAGGTTCACGGCATCTCGAACCCGAAGGCCGCAGTCGCAGTCGCCGCAAGCAGCGATGCCTGGCAAGAGGCGACGCAGCTGCGGGGATACGACAATCGAGGCGTCGTCGCCGAAGATGACGACGGGTCGTCGCCTGCGGATGTCGACAGCGCTATCGCCTCCAAGTTCCAGGGCAAGAATTTCCGCATGGAACCGAAGCGCCGTCGCTTCGGTCTCGGGTCGATATTCGGCGCTCTTTTCGCGCTGGGCGTCGTCGGCGGTGGCGCGTATGCGGCTTGGACCAACCAGGGTGCCTTGGTCGAAATGGTCAAGGGTCTCGTCAGCGCTGCCCCGTCCAAGACAGCAAAGACCGACCCGCAAGCGCCGGTAAAGACTGATACGACGGCACCTGCGCAGCAGGCCGGCGACCCGGCCAATGCGACAAAACCCGCCGAGGGTCAGAAGGAAGTCGCTTCGCTGAACGACGGGTCCTCGGTAAACAGCAAGTTCACCCAGCGGCTGCTTGCCGATGGTAGCGAAGCCGACAGCGGTCCGGCTGTCGTTGCAAGCGCGCAGACTGCTGAAGGAAAATCGGTTGCCGAGCAGAACGTCGCGTCTTCGGATGCCACGCCTCCTGCCAGCACGCCCGTAGCGCCGGCTGCCGCCGCCTCACCGGACACGGCGGCGCCGGCTACTGCCACGCCGGCTACTGCCACGCCGGCAGCGACACCGGTCGGCTCAAGTGAAAAGCTGTTCCTCTACGAAGAGCGCATCGGACAGAGCTCGCCGACGGCGATCCAGGGATCGGTGGTCTGGAGCCTGCAGCACGAGCCGGGACCGGACGGAAAGCAGCAGGCTGTGGTTCAGGGTATGGTCACGGTTCCCGAGCGCAATCTGACGGCTCAGCTGAACTTCAAGCGCAACTCGGACCCGTCTTTGCCGGCGAGCCACATCGTTGAAGTCGTGTTCTCGCTGCCCCCGAACTTCGAGGGCGGGGCCATCGACAGCGTTCAGCGCATTTCGATGAAGCGGACCGAGCAGGACCGTGGCGATGCATTGATCGCGGTTCCGGCGAAGATCACCGACGACTTCCACATGATCGCACTCAACGACTATCCGGATGCCCGCAAGGCCAATCTGGACCTTCTTGCGACCCGCGACTGGATCGACGTTCCGATCACCTACCGCAACGGACGCCGGGCACTGCTGACCATGCAGAAGGGGACGACAGGCGGGGAGGCGTTCGCCACCGCGATCAAGGAATGGGCCGCTTCCGGCGACGTGTCGACGAGCCAGTAGGCCAACACGGAATAGCAAATGAAAAGGGCGGGTCCAACGACCCGCCCTTTAATCATGCGTGACGAGAAAGAGTTCAGGCTGTCGCCTCGACGACGCGAACTGCCTTTGCTCGCTCCAGCGCTTCCTTGCGCACGGCATCCTGTACCTTCTCGAAGGCGCGAACCTCGATCTGGCGGACACGCTCGCGGCTGATATCGAACTCCGTCGACAGATCTTCCAACGTCACAGGATCCTCCGAGAGGCGGCGCGCCTCGAAGATACGGCGCTCGCGGTCGTTGAGCACGCTCATTGCCTTGGCCAGCATGCGCCGGCGGGTGTCGAGTTCGTCCTGCTCGATCAGGACAGCTTCCTGGCTCTCGTGGTCGTCGACAAGCCAATCCTGCCACTGGCCGGAATCGCCTTCGGCGGCCTTGATCGGTGCATTCAGCGAAGCGTCGCCGGACAGGCGGCGGTTCATCGAAACGACCTCCTCCTCGGAAACCCTCAGCTTCGTGGCGATCTCGGTCACGTGCTCAGGCTTCAAATCGCCTTCGTCGATGGCCTGGATTCGGCCTTTCAAACGGCGCAGGTTGAAGAACAGCCGCTTCTGGTTGGCGGTCGTGCCCATCTTAACGAGCGACCACGAACGCAGGATATATTCCTGGATCGAGGCCTTGATCCACCACATGGCATAGGTTGCAAGACGGAAACCGCGCTCGGGATCGAACTTCTTGACGGCCTGCATCAGGCCGACGTTGCCTTCGGACACGACTTCGCCGATCGGCAGGCCGTAGCCGCGATAACCCATGGCGATCTTCGCCACGAGGCGCAGATGGCTGGTGACGAGCTTGTGCGCGGCTTCGCGGTCGCCATGCTCCGAATAGCGCTTGGCGAGCATATATTCTTCCTGCGGTTCCAGCATCGGGAACTTGCGGATTTCGTCGAGATAACGGTTAAGACCAGCCTCACCGGCTGTAATGGACGGCAAACTACTCCGGGCCATGATTGCACCCTCCTATCTGAATTCCGGTCCCCGATCGAACGCGTCCCTGCGTTTTTAAAAGGCGAACCGGGACATGCGGCTTTGTCCAAGCCCGCACTAGGTCAATGTACAGATAAGTATGGCAGAACAGCGGTTCAAGATATGGCGGAGCTTCACGAAGGCGTTACCCTTCTAGGCGCGTAGCAGCTCGACCAGTTCCACCATATCGTCGGGCAACGGTACTTCGAAGTGCATGATTTCGCCGGTGCGGGGGTGCTCGAACTGCAGCATGTAGGCGTGCAGCGCCTGCCTGCCGAAGCCGTTTACCGCCTTCTTTGCCGCATCCGGCAATAGGTTGGCCTTGGTCTTGAAATGCGCGCCGTACACCGCATCGCCGAGAAGCGGATGGCCGATATGTGCCATGTGGACGCGGATCTGATGGGTGCGGCCGGTTTCCAGGTGGCATTCCACAAGCGAGGCAAGCGAGGTCGCGTCCGGCTTTTCGTGGAAGCGTTCGAGTACCTCGTAGTGGGTGATCGCCTCGTCGGCATCCTGCGTGCCGGGGCGCTTGACGGCTCGACGCGTGCGGTCGCCGGTGTCGCGGCCAAGTGGCGCATTGACGGTGCCCGTCAGCGAGCGCGGGCGGCCCCAGACAATGGCCTGGTAGGCCCGTTCCAGCGGCATGGTGCGGCCGTGGTCGGCAAATTGCTGCGACAGATGCCGGTGCGCAACATCGTTCTTGGCAACAACCATGACGCCTGTTGTGTCCTTGTCCAGCCGATGCACGATGCCCGGACGGCGGACGCCGCCGATACCTGAAAGCGTATCGCCGCAGTGATAGATAAGCGCGTTGACCAGCGTGCCGTTCCAATTGCCTGCTGCCGGGTGCACGACCATGCCGGACGGCTTGGAGATAACGACGAGGTCGTCGTCTTCGTAGAGGATGTCGAGCGGAATGTTCTCGCCCTTTGGCGTCGGGTCTTCAGGCTCCGGCAGATTGATTTCGAACGTGTCGCCTGGGCGTACCTTTTTCTGCGGATCGGCGACGACGGCCCCCTTGGAAGAGACCTGTCCTTCCTTGATCAGCACCTTGATGCGGCTGCGGGAGAATTCCTCGCCAAGCTGTGCTGTCATCCACGCGTCGAGACGGCCTTCGGCATGCTCGTCGGCGGTCAGGACTTTCATAATGCCGGATGCTTGTTTAAAGGGGTCGTTCACGACGCTTCTTCTCCGAAGTATTTTATAGAAATGGGACGCCACAGATGACGAATATCCAGCCAGAAGACGATCAGGAAGAAAAGCCCCTCGATCCGGCGATGGAAAGTGTCCGGCGCAAGATGATCCGCCTGCAGATCGTCTCGGGCGCCATCATGTTCGTGAGCCTTATGGCGGTCTTCGGCGCGGTTGTCTACAAGACGATGCGTGCCCCGGCGAAGGAACCGGCGGCCGTTGCGACCCCCGGAGTGCCCGCGGATGCGCCGGTATCGACGACGGCCAGCCTGCCGCTCGGTTTCGTCATCGAATCCACGGCTCTGTCCGGCGGCCAGATCATGTTCTACGGCAAGACCTTCGATGGCGTGATGAAGGTCCTGGTCTTCGACATTAAGGCTGGGCGTACCGTCGCCGACGTGACGATCCACGGCGGCTGAACGCCATGGCTTCCGGTCTCATCACGATCGAAAGCGCCGACGATCCCCGCATCGCGGAGTTTCGCGACATTCGCGAACGCGACCTGACCGGGCGGCAGGGCCGCTTCATCGCCGAGGGTACGGTCGTTCTTCGGATGCTCGCCGAAGCGCATCTCGGGCACGGCGACTTTGTCACCGAGAAGGTTTTGCTGCTTCGAAACCGCGTCGATGGCGTCTGCGAGATCCTCCAGATGCTGCCCGCTCATGTCCCGGTCTACGTCGCGGAAGCGGAGGTGCTTGATCGCATTGTCGGGTTCCACCTGCACCGGGGCGTGCTCGCGCTCGGGCGGCGGGAGACGGCAGCCGGCGCTATCATCGATCGATTGCCGGATCGCGCGCTGGTTCTGGTCGGTTGCGGCATTTCGAACCACGACAATGCCGGCTCGATGTTTCGCAATGCTGCGGCCTTCAAGGCGGATGCCATTCTTCTCGATGAGACGTCCTGCGATCCGCTCTACCGCAAAGCGCTTCGCGTGTCCGTCGGCTCCGTGCTCAGCGTGCCCTACCAGCGCGGCGGCGATGCGGTTGATATCCTGAGGCGGCTTGCAGCTCGTGACTTTGCGATCTGGACGCTGTCGCCACGCGGCGAGACCGATATCCGCTCGATACCGCCGTCCGATCGCATGGCCCTGGTTGTGGGTACCGAGGGCGAGGGGCTGCCGGAGGCGGTTCTCTCGCGGTTCCGCAGCGCGCGCATTCCGCAATCGGCGGGTCTGGATAGCCTCAATGTTGCGACCGCAACCGGCATTGCGCTTTTCGCCATGTCCTCGGCCACGCGGCGAATCTGAGATCAGCCGGGTTCCGAAAGGATCGTTGCCGCGCGCTGCGCGAGGTCGATGCGCTCGCCTTCCTGCGGTGCCGCTCCGTCGGGCAGGAGATCGCGAATGGGCGACGACGGCCCTTCGTTGATTGCTGTCAACGCCACCATGCTTGCGGCGATCGTCGCAATCTCCTCGCGTATCGCGCCATCACCCGTCGAATTTGTCGTCGCGTTCAAAAGTCTTTCGGATACTGCGGCGCTGCGGGCACGGACCTCTTCGGCCAGACGGGCGGCAACGGCTGCAGTGTCGAGTTCGGAGCCCGGTGCATTGTCGGTTGCCCGTTTTTCCGACACCAGTTCCGGCACGACAGCGGCAAGCCCGGCACTGCGAAGCGAACGGTTTGCCTTGCGCAGATCTGCATTGGTCGCCTTGAGCTGCTCCTTGAGCTTGGAAATTTCCTGTTGCCGACGGTTGAGAAGCGCCTGGTTGTCGGACAGTGCCGTGGCGTCCCGCCGGGACTTGTCCTCGAGGCGCATGACCGTGTGCTCCTGCTGCGTCAGCTTCTGCTCGGCATTCTTGGCGCGCTTCTGCAGCAAGGTCACGTCCTGGCGCAGGTTGTCGCGTTCGATGCGCAACGCGTTCGATTTGAAATTCAGACTTTCGATCTCCGTCTCGCGGGCTGCCATGTCGATTTTCAGGCCGTCGGCTTGCTCCGCCACCCTGTTGAGACGCGTGCGCAGTGCATCCAGTTCGCCTTCCTTGGCAGCGCTCGCCTGCTCGACAATATGGAGACTGGTCTTCAGCTGGCTGATGTAGTTTTCGTCCTTGCGCAAGTGGGAGCGCAGTTCAGCAGCTTCAACGCTCATGTCGCCGATCTGGGCCTGGAGCGCGCCGATCTCGGACGCGAAGTGACCGGCATCGCGCGCAATCGAATCATGCTTCAGTTGCAGCGACAGGGATTTTTCGCGTTCGCGCACGAGGTCCTGCGTGGTGCGGGCATTTTCCGCAGCGTAGAGCGCGCGTGCCATGTCCTTTTGCGCGCGGACTTCCTGCGGGCTAAGCGGCATGGTCGCCCTCATCCGGTTCTCGGTATACCAGACAATCCGACGGTGAACGGCAGGCGATATCAGAAACGCGAGGAACGCCGCGGCCAGGAAGCCCAATCCGAACAAGAGAGCGTATTCGATCACGGCGAGGCCACTGCTTCCAGAAGTTGATTTGCGTCAGAACCAATGATTAAGCGGACGGCGCACATAGAGCAAGTGGCTGAAAGGGCGATGCGGAGGAGAGTCCGCCGCCGCGCAAGCTTCAGAAGGGATTCCAGGTCGGGCTCGGCGTTACCTTGAGGTAGCCGACATTGAGGCCGAGGCGGGCGCCGACGCCGGTGCGGATCGGCACCACAAGCACGTTGTTGTTCTTGAGAAGCGTCATGCCGAAGCCGGCAATCACGAACGCCTGGCCGCTGACGCCGCCGAAACGGGCGTAGATCGCGTCGGTCGATGGCAGGTCGTAGACAAGCATCATCACCCGCGTGCCCTGTCCGCCGTAGTCTATGCCGAGGGAAGGACCCTGCCAGTAGAGCGGATGCTCGCCGGCGTTCTTGGTGTTGAGCTGGCCTTCGCCGTAGGTCAGGCCGGCTATGAAGGCTCCCGAGCCTTCCTGTCCGAGGATGTACCCATTCGGAAGCCCGTATTTCTGGAAGGCAGTTTCGATGACCTTGGCAAGGCCGCCGCTGGTCGAGCCGAAAAACGTGTGTCCGGCATCGACGATTTCCTGTGCCGTGTACTGGTCATTGCGGGCCTGCTGCGCCGATGCATGCGTCGCGGCGAGCATCAGAGGCGACAGCGACAACGCGACGAAGAGTCGGCAAAAGGCGGGAAATCTTCCGAAGATTGAGGGGCGCATGGGTGTCATCCGTTCATCATGGTCGGTACTTTGGTCCGTTTCCGGCGGTTGATGCATTTTGCGCGGATGGTCTTAACAATCGGTTTACCAAATATGGTGTCATTATGGCCGCCAAACACGCGCGCAAACTTCGTGCAACCTCGATGAAGCAACATGTGCAGCGGAATGAGACCGCCCCCTGGAGACGATGATGTCGAAGAATCCCAACCTTACCTTGACCGGCCCCGATCTGGCTGCGCTTCTTTGCAGCCGCGTTTGCCATGACGTGATTTCGCCGGTCGGTGCGATCAATAATGGCCTGGAGCTGCTCGACGAGGGCGGCGCCGACGCGGATGCGATGGATCTTATTCGCACAAGTGCGCTGAACGCATCCGTGCGCCTTAAGTTTGCACGGCTTGCCTTTGGCGCCTCCGGGTCGGTCGGCGCCTCGATCGACACGGGTGAAGCCGAGCGCGCGGCAAAGGATTTCGCGGCTGCGGAGAAGAAAACCGAGGTCACCTGGACCGGGCCGCGGGCGATCATCGCGAAGAACCGCGTCAAGCTTCTGCTCAACCTGTTCCTCGTTGCCTATTCGTCTATTCCGCGCGGTGGATTGCTTGATATTACACTGGAAAATCCCGAGGTCGACGCAAAGTTCAAGATCGTCGCAAAGGGCAAGATGATGCGTTTGCCGCCGAAATTCGTGGAAATTTCCACAGGCGAGATCGAAGAAGCTGTCGATGCGCACTCGATCCAGCCCTATTACACCGTACTTCTGGCAGAAGAATGCGGGATGCAGCTCGGCCACAGCGCAACAGCCGAGGAGATTGTCTTTACGGCTGATGTGATCGCCGCCTGAGTGCCGCGGGCACCTCATCCTTTCGTCGAGGTAACAATTCCTTAGCCTAATCTTCCTATCTTCGAGGGCGAGGCGCCCGCCGGAGAGAAGCAGGGCCAAGGAGCAGGCATGCAGAGGTTCATGATCACTGACGCGTCGGACGTCGTCCGCAAGGTCGGAAAGCGCATTCTTTCCGAGCTCGATTTCCTGGTCAGTGAAGCCTCGAATGTCAGCGAAGCCTTGTCCCGTTGCGGGGCTGAAATGCCTGACTATCTGATCGTCGATTCCGGCATGGAAGGCGCGCTCGATCTGATTTCCGCCATCCGCGCTATGGAAGGCGGAAAGGAGGTCAAGATCTATTACTGCGTCGTCGAGGCCGATCTCAAGAAGCTGATGATGGGCAAGCGGGCAGGGGCCACGGATTTCCTGCTGAAGCCGTTCGACCGGAAGATCCTGACGGCCGTGTTCGGCAATCGCGCCATCGCCGCGTAACGCGGTTTCCCATCGCCGAAGGACAAAAAGCGCTGGCCGCCCTGCAGGGCGGCATTTTTGTTGGATGCCACAAACGAAAAATCCCGCCGGAAAGGGCGGGATTTCCTGTCTTCGCAAAGGGGATGCAGCGTCAGGCGGTTTCGGCGTACTCGGCATTATCCGGCTCGCGCAGAACATAGCCGCGGCCCCAGACGGTTTCGATGTAGTTCGCGCCGCCGGCAGCATTTGCAAGCTTCTTGCGCAACTTGCAGATAAAGACGTCGATGATCTTCAGTTCCGGCTCGTCCATGCCGCCATAGAGGTGGTTCAGGAACATTTCCTTGGTGAGCGTCGTGCCCTTGCGGAGCGAAAGGAGTTCCAGCATCTGGTATTCCTTGCCCGTCAGGTGAACGCGCTGGCCACCGACTTCGACGGTCTTGGCGTCGAGGTTGACGATCAGTTCGCCGGTCATGATGACCGACTGGGCGTGACCCTTGGAACGGCGGACGATCGCATGGATGCGTGCAACCAGTTCGTCCTTGTGGAACGGCTTGGTCATGTAGTCGTCGGCGCCGAAGCCGAGACCGCGAACCTTGTCTTCGATACCGGCCATACCCGACAGGATCAGGATCGGTGTCTTGACCTTGGACAGGCGGAGAGTACGCAGGACCTCATATCCGGACATGTCGGGAAGGTTCAAATCGAGGAGGATGATGTCGTAATCATACAACTTCCCGAGGTCGACGCCTTCTTCACCAAGATCGGTGGTGTAAACATTAAAACTTTCTGACTTGAGCATCAATTCGATGCTCTGCGCTGTCGCGCTGTCATCTTCGATGAGTAGTACCCGCATTCTTATCCCCTTTACCGCCGCCGAAAGGTGGTCTGGCCCCTACGCGATACAGAAATGTCACTGCGTGATTTGGAAGCTGCCACGAAATGGTTAACAAATTCTGATTCACTCTGGCAAGAGGTAACGAATTTATTAAATAATTTGTCCATTTCGCTGTTTTCCAACGAGAATCCGCAAAGCCGACTTCTCAACTTTTACATTAAGAACGACTGGTAAGCGATTCATTCGACTCACCAATGAGCAGGTGCCGGAAATCGCGTATTGATGTTTACCGACCCTTAAATCATCGGGACTATCATTAACGATGCCCGTAAACGAAAGGTTACCAGCGGTAGGTTTTTGTTAACACCGACGGAAATTTTTTGGGCAAGCCGTGTGAAAGCGGCACGCAGGGGCGGTTTCAAGTGGAGCCGGGGTCTCGCATCACTGGAGTAATGCGTATGAAGTCGCGTGAGAGCCTAGTTCGTCTGAAGGAGTTTCAGGTGAACGAAAAAGGTCGTCAATTGCAGCAATTGCAGATGATGATGTCCGAATTCGAACGGATGGCGAAGGATCTGGAGAGCCAGATCGTCGTCGAGGAAAAGAAATCCGGCATTTCCGATCCGAATCACTTCGCCTATCCAACCTTCGCAAAGGCTGCACGCCAGCGCGCGGACAATCTTCAGGTCTCAATCAAGGAACTGAAGATGCAGGAAGAGGCGTTGGAGCAGGCGCTGGAAGAGATGCAGGCGGAATATGCACGTGCCGCCGCGCTCGAAGAGCGTGACGGAGCGGTCCGGGCACGAGCCTAGGGCACTGCGGCGGACGCCAAATTGGCGTCCGGGGCGGTGTCGCCTGATAAAAGCCATGGATGGTGGGCTCGCTGCCCGTCATACATGGCTTTTGGCGTTCCTTGCCTTCAGATGTTGACGACGTCACGCCATTCGTCGTGGCGCTGCGATTGCGCCTTGAAGAAAGGGCAAAGCGGAAAGATCTTCCAGCCGCCTTTTCTGGCTTCCTCCACCGCATGGAGCGCGAGCGCCTGGCCGACACCTTTGCCACGCAAGGCATCGGGAACGCCGGTATGGTCGATGATGATGAGTTTCGGCGACGTGCGAGAATAGGTCATCTCTGCCTGATGGCCGTCAAGCTCGGCAACATAACGGCCGCCCGATGCATTTTCTTCGTTCTTGATATTCATCGTGTTTTCCCTCTCAGGTTCCATCGATCCGGAGGGTGGCATGGCGCGAGGACCGCGCCAAGACAGCTGCTGTAAACGCACTGTTCGAAGGAATGGCGACAGCCCGTCGCGCGTTGCATTGTCGTCGCTCGCGCGGCCTTTGTCCGAGTGGTCTTTGATGGACCTAGGCCGAGCGTGAGCTTCGATGCCGTCGCACAGGCGACGGTTAAATGCTTGTCATTCAATCAATAATTTCGGGCCGATGTCACGATCCCTGAGGAGTGCGTTCGGCCCGAAGCAAATAGCGATTGCGTTTGGAATTTGATCAATGGCGATATTGCTGGATGCGCGTCGTGCGCAGGCCGGCAAGGCCGTGACTGTTGATGGAGGACTGCCAGGATAAAAATTCCTCGACTGTCAGCGTGTAACGTTCGCAAGCTTCTTCCAAGCTCAACAAGCCACCGCGAACAGCCGCGACAACCTCTGCCTTACGGCGAATTACCCAGCGCCGGGTGTTCGGCGGCGGCAAATCCGCAATCGTCAGCGGGCTGCCATCGGGGCCGATGACATATTTCACTCGGGGACGTATCATTTCGGTCATTGGACTCTCTACACAACTCAAGACCACGAGAGCCACTCTAGCTTGTCACATTTAAAAATTGCCTAAGCGCTTAGTAAGACTTTGATAACAAGTTTAGACGACCGGCAACCAGCATCAGCGGTGCAATGGGCGGCCTTCCGTTAGGTAAATTTGTGATGAATGCATGGGAGCCATGCGCATTAGACATTGTGAATTTGATATCCGTCACCTTATAAGCGCTGCAACACAGATGTAAGTGCAAGTCCTCGTCTCCGTTCCTCTCCTCATGCCCGGAATGATCAAGGCCATCCGCTTCGTATCCTGTCGATACGGGCGCTGTTTGCTTTTCCGGTCTCACGAGAGCCACTGCAGGCTGTCGGGCGAGAAATTCGGGCCGAAGCCGGCGCCGCCAAGGGATAAACTCGATGAAGAAGCAAGTGCGCGCCGTCTCTGACGGCGTAGGGGATGCTGTTTTTTCGCGTTCAGATGCTGGGGCACCGGTGCGGGCGACCCTCATCGACGAGCGTATCGGCGAGATGGCGAAGGGCTCCGGCTTCGCCTACTATCTGGTGGCGGCCTTTCCACGGGGTGACCGCAACGGTTTCGTCGACAACTGTATTGCCAGCAACTGGCCGCAGGAACTCATCGCGCTCTACGACGAGATCGATCTGTTCTATTGCTGCAACCTCGTTAGCAGGTTGAAGCGGTCGATCATGCCTGTCTTCTGCGACAAGTCTCCATTCGAGGGCACCGCGGCAAACCAGGAGAACCTGCGCCTGACGACGCTCTTTCGTGATCACGGGCTGAAGAACACCTTCGCATTTGCGCTGCATGACGCCGAGTTGCGGCAGTATATATTCGCTTTTTCCGGCGATCGGCCTGATTTTCCTCGTGACGAGACCATGTCCCAGCTGTTTCGGGCAATGGAGTTCCTCGACCTTTTTGCCCAGCACAATCCCATCGATCGGCCAAAGGAAAGTCTCAGCAACCGCGAGATCGAATGTCTGCGCTGGTCGGCTGCGGGCAAGAGCAGCGACGAGATTGCGATCATTCTCGATCTCTCGTCGCATACAGTCGTGGGCTACCTGAAAAGCGCGATGCGCAAGCTCGATTCGGTCAACCGCATGCAGGCCGTTGCGCGCGCTTTTCGCTATCGCCTGCTTTAGGCAAGCTATAGCATTACGGCAGAGAGCTCCGTTTGCGCCGGGCCGAACGCTTGTCGGTGATGTCGCAGGCGCTCAGTTGCCCGGCTTCGACAAAAAATGCGTGCCAGCCGGCCTTGGGCGACAGATAGATCCAGCCGCCGTCCTGCCACATGGCCACCAGCCCCGCCTTGCCGGATCATGCGCCTGCCGCGCCAGAGGCCATGAGGTAGAATTCTCCCTCGATCGGTGCGACCGGAGGTGCGGACAATTCGCCTGCGACAGCCAGCTGGACGATGGCGTCCAGACGCTGAAGCGCGCTTCGTTGTGGGGTCCATGTTTTTGCACCTGCGAGGGCAGGATGTAGGACAGGGTCGGGTCAGATTGTTGGTCTGGCCGGACACGATATGGGGCTCCCCGTTCTGCCGGCCTGATCTCCGGCGTGATTGCATCGCCGCAAATCGTAAGAGCCGGCAACAAGACGAGGATCAAAAGCGCTGGCGAGGACTGATTGGATGTCGCTTTTCGGAAAAACTATGCCCGTTCGATCACGGACGAAGCGCCACCCCAGGAGATAAAGTCCGGATTGGCGAAATCGCAATCATGGGTCTGGCTGGTCTTGCCGTAGGTCAGCGGCTTGCCGTCGAGGGTCAGGGTCGAGCCACCCGCGGCACGCAGAACGGCGTCGCCCGCTGCCGTGTCCCATTCCATGGTGCGCGTAAAGCGGGGATAGACATCCGCTTGTCCCTCGGCCAGCAGGCAGAATTTCAGCGACGAGCCGATGTTGGTGCATTCCGAGATGGCGTTTTCGGCCAGAAACTGCGCTGTTTGCGGGCTGTCGTGCGAACGGCTCGCCAAGGCAGTCCGGTTGACGGGCTGTGGGCGTACGCCGATGATCAGCCGCCGCTCGACGGCAAATTCATGATCTATGAACAGCTTTTCGGCCCTGCCGTCTTCTCCTGAAAAGGCAACCCCGAGGGCCGGCGCAAAAACGATCCCGACAGTTGGCCGGCCGTCGCGGATAAGCGCTATATTCACCGTGAATTCGTGCCGCCGGTCGAGGAACTCGCGCGTGCCGTCGAGAGGGTCGACGAGGAAGAACGATGTTCCAATGGCGGGAACGATGCCGGCGGCAACCGATTCTTCGGCGATGATAGGCACATCTGGAAAATCGCGCCGGAGATGCCCCAGAATGATCCGCTCTGCGTGTTGGTCGGCAATCGTCACCGGGCTATTGTCGGCTTTCCTCGCAGAGGTGCAGCCGCTCTTGAACACTTCCATGATGGCTTTGCCCGCTTCGAGGGCGGCGCGTTCAAATGTCTGGAGCATCACAATCGAGTTCGATTCGTTTTCGCCAACTTCATAGATATAGCCGACTTCATAGATATATAGGTGACCTTATCTGGGATTGCATGATCCGCGCAACGCCCACGCGCATCGCCCATGCCTGGGCGTCGGGTGCCGCTCCCCGGTGCACGGCTGCGGCGCCTCGATCGAGGCCATCCAATAGATTTTTGCGGTTAAAATCAGCGTTTTTCGTTATTTCATGTTGAAAAAAGCGACTTTCTGAGTGTCAAAAAGTCATTTTTACCAAAACGGCAAAGAACTTTGGAGCTTTGCAATTTTGCACTTCCCTTTTGGCTTGAAAGCGGTATGAAATCGTAAATAAGGGCTCAACAAGGGCTCTAATAACAAGAGATGCAGGCCGATCCGGTTCTGCGTCCAGGGGAAATGGTATATGGAATATTTTGTCCAGCAGCTCGTTAACGGGCTGACTCTTGGATCCATCTATGGGCTTGTGGCCATTGGCTACACGATGGTTTACGGCATTATCGGCATGATCAATTTCGCTCATGGCGATATTTTCATGATCGGCGGTTTTGCTGCCCTTATCGTCTTCCTCGTCCTCACCTCGATGTTTGCCGGCCTACCGGTCGCTGTTTTGCTGCTGGTGATGCTGCTCGTGGCGATGCTGATGACGAGCTTGTGGAACTGGACGATCGAGCGGGTCGCCTATCGCCCGTTGCGCGGTTCCTTCCGCCTGGCGCCGCTGATCACCGCGATCGGCATGTCGATCACGCTTTCGAACTTCATTCAGGTGACGCAGGGTCCGCGCAACAAGCCGATCCCGCCGATGGTCAGCAGCGTGTACAACGTCGCCGGCATTTCGATTTCGCTGAAGCAGATCGTGATCATCGTCATCACGGCGGTTCTACTGACGGTGTTCTGGTATCTCGTCAATCACACGGCCCTCGGACGCGCCCAGCGCGCCACCGAGCAGGACCGCAAGATGGCGGCGCTTCTCGGCGTCAACGTCGACCAGACGATTTCGGTGACCTTCATCATGGGCGCCGCACTCGCTGCCGTCGCCGGCACGATGTATCTGATGTATTATGGCGTGGTGAATTTCAACGATGGCTTCGTCCCTGGTGTGAAGGCGTTTACCGCCGCCGTCCTCGGCGGCATCGGCTCACTGCCGGGTGCCGTTCTGGGCGGTCTGATGATCGGTCTGATCGAGTCCCTTTGGTCGGCCTATTTCACCATCGCGTACAAGGATGTGGCGACCTTCGCCATCCTCGCTTTCGTGCTGATCTTCAAGCCGACAGGTATCCTGGGCCGGCCGGAAGTCGAGAAGGTTTAACGTCATGGCAAATGTTGAAAACGCCCCTGGCAAGCCCGCATCCGGACTTGTCCAGAAGGGTATTAAAGAAGCTCTGTTCGCTGCTGTCATCTCGTTTGGCATGTTCGTGCTCTATGTCGGTCTGAAGACCGACCAGAACATCAGCAACGAACTCATCATCGTCCAACGCTGGGGTCTGCTGGCAATCTTCGTCGCTATCGCGGCTGTCGGCCGGTTCGCGGTCGTCGTCTTCCTGCGCCCGCACCTTGATGCGCGCAAGCTGGCGAAGGCACGCAGCGGCGAGCTGGATATCTCGACCGACAAGGGCTTCTTCCACAAGCACTTCCTGAAGATCGCGCTGGCTGTTCTGCTGCTCTACCCCGTCGTCATCGTCGCACTGGTCGGTGCTCAGGGATCGCTGAAATGGGTGGATAACTTCGGTATCCAGATCCTGATCTACGTGATGCTTGCCTGGGGTCTCAACATCGTCGTCGGTCTCGCAGGTCTGCTTGATCTCGGCTATGTGGCCTTTTACGCGGTCGGCGCCTATTCCTACGCGCTGCTGTCGAGCTATTTCGGCCTGTCTTTCTGGCTGCTGCTGCCGCTTTCGGGCATTCTGGCTGCACTTTGGGGCGTCATTCTCGGCTTCCCGGTTCTTCGCCTGCGTGGCGACTACCTGGCGATCGTGACGCTGGCTTTCGGTGAAATCATCCGCCTCGTCATCATCAACTGGACTGACGTGACGAAGGGGACATTCGGGATATCGAGCATTCCGAAGGCAACACTGTTCGGCATTCCGTTCGATGCGTCGCCCCACGGTTTTGCCAAGCTCTTCCACCTGCCGATTTCGTCTGCCTACTACAAGATCTTCCTCTTCTATCTGATCCTGGCGCTTTGCATGCTGACGGCCTACGTCACCATCCGTCTGCGTCGCATGCCGATCGGCCGTGCCTGGGAAGCTCTTCGCGAAGACGAAATCGCCTGCCGCTCGCTCGGCATCAATACAGTGACGACGAAGCTCACGGCCTTTGCAACGGGCGCGATGTTCGGCGGCATTGCCGGCTCGTTCTTCGCGGCCCGCCAGGGCTTCGTATCTCCGGAATCCTTCGTGTTCCTGGAATCGGCCGTCATCCTCGCCATCGTCGTTCTCGGCGGCATGGGATCGCTGACAGGCATCGCGATCGCTGCGATCGTCATGGTCGGCGGTACAGAAATGCTGCGCGAGATGGACTTCCTGAAGGCGATCTTCGGGCCGGACTTCACGCCGGAACTCTACCGCATGCTGCTCTTCGGTTTGGCGATGGTCGTCGTCATGCTGATCAAGCCGCGCGGCTTCGTCGGAACGCGTGAGCCGACGGCCTTCCTCAAGGAACGCAAGACTGTCTCCGGAAGCTTCACCAAGGAGGGCCACGGCTGATGAGCCCCCAGGAAACCAACATGACCAGCGATACTCTGCTCAAGGTCGAGCACCTGTCGATGAAGTTCGGCGGCCTGATGGCCATCAACGATTTTTCGTTCGAAGCCAAGCGCGGCGACATCACCGCGCTGATCGGGCCGAACGGCGCCGGCAAGACAACCGTGTTCAACTGCATCACAGGCTTCTACAAGCCGACGATGGGGATGATCACGATGCAGCAGAAGAGCGGCAAGGAATTCCTGCTCGAGCGGCTGACGGACTTCCGCATCACCAAGGAAGCCAAGGTCGCCCGTACGTTCCAGAACATCCGGTTGTTTTCCGGGCTGACCGTTCTGGAAAATCTGCTCGTCGCCCAGCACAACAAGCTGATGAAGGCTTCCGGCTATACGATCCTCGGCCTGCTCGGCATCGGCCGGTACCGCGCAGAATCGAAGGCTTCGATCGAGCTCGCGCGTCATTGGCTGGAAAAGGCCAACCTGATCGATCGGGCAGATGATCCGGCCGGCGATCTGCCCTACGGCGCACAGCGCCGCCTGGAGATCGCCCGTGCCATGTGCACGGAGCCGGAACTGCTCTGCCTCGATGAACCTGCGGCGGGCCTCAACCCGCGTGAATCGGCGGTGCTCAATGCATTGCTTCGTGACATCCGGACCGACACCGGCACGTCCATCCTGCTGATCGAGCATGACATGTCCGTCGTCATGGAAATTTCGGACCATGTGGTCGTGCTCGAATACGGCCAGAAGATTTCGGATGGAACGCCCGACCAAGTGAAGAATGATCCGAGGGTCATTGCGGCCTATCTCGGTGTCGAGGACGAGGAAGTGGAACAAGTGATTGCAGCCGTCGAGAACCTCGAAGGAGGCTCAAACTGATGACCGGTCAACCACTTCTGAAAGTTCAGGGCGTTGAAACCTACTACGGCAACATCCGCGCATTGGCGGGGATCGACGTCGAGGTCAACCAGGGCGAAATCGTCAGCCTGATCGGTGCCAACGGCGCCGGCAAGTCGACGCTGATGATGACGATCTGCGGTAGCCCGCAGGCGCGCACTGGTTCGGTCATTTTCGAAGGCCGCGATATCACGCGGATGCCGACGCACGAGATCGCCAGACTGCGCATTGCGCAGTCGCCCGAGGGCCGTCGTATCTTCCCGCGCATGACCGTCACGGAAAACCTCCAGATGGGTGCGGGTCTCGACAACCTCAAATACTTCAATGAGGACGTGGAGAAGATCTTCGCGATGTTCCCGCGCCTCAAGGAGCGCCAGTCGCAGCGCGGCGGGACGCTTTCGGGCGGCGAACAGCAGATGCTGTCGATCGGGCGCGCATTGATGGCACGTCCGAAGCTTCTGCTTCTCGACGAGCCGTCGCTCGGCCTGGCACCGCTGATCGTCAAGGGCATCTTCGAAGCGATCAGGAAACTCAACAAGGAAGACGGGCTTACCGTATTCCTCGTCGAACAGAACGCCTTTGCGGCGCTGAAGCTATCCGACCGCGCCTACGTCATGGTCAACGGCAAGGTCACTATGAGCGGCTCCGGGCGCGAGCTGCTGGCAAATCCGGAAGTACGCGCTGCTTATCTCGAAGGCGGACGGCATTGAGCATGACGAAGGGGAGACTTTGATATGCAGGGACTTTTCTTTGAAAGCGATACCGGCGTTCGCAGCATCATCCGTTTCGTGGTCGTGCTCATCGGATTCTGGACGGCATGGCGCTCGGGCCGAGCCGCGGCCGACGGATGGAGCAATTATCCGCTGGTCATCGCCTATACGCTTCTGCTGGGGGTCGCGATGCAGTTCCTGCATCACGCGCTCTTCGACGGGCCATTCCTCAGCGCGTTTTACTACGTCATCGACGTGGTTCTTCTATTGATCTTCTCGACGGCCGGCTACCGCTATCGCCGGACCAACCAGATGGTCAATAACTACTACTGGCTGTACGAAAAGACTTCCCCCTTCTCCTGGAAGGCAAAACATTGACAACCGGTTGAATCTAGGGACTGATTGCCCCTAGATTGGAACAAGTTTCCTGGTGCAGTAAAGTGGGTATTGCGCTGGGTCGTGGAACGGAACCCGCTAAAAAATTGGGAGTAACATAATGAAGAAGTCTCTTCTGTCGGCAGTGGCTCTGACGGCGATGGTCGCCTTCAGCGGCAACGCATGGGCCGACATCCTCGTTGCTGTCGCCGGTCCGCTGACTGGCCCCAACGCAGCATTCGGCGCTCAGCTCCAGAAGGGTGCTGAACAGGCAGCTGCTGACATCAACGCTGCTGGCGGCATCAATGGCGAGCAGATCAAGATCGTGCTCGGCGACGACGTCTCGGACCCGAAGCAGGGCATCTCGGTTGCCAACAAGTTCGCTGCTGACGGCGTCAAGTTTGTGATCGGCCACTTCAACTCGGGCGTTTCGATCCCGGCTTCGGAAGTCTACGCCGAAAACGGCATCCTCGAAATCACCCCGGCTGCTACGAACCCGAAGTTCACCGAGCGCGGTCTGTGGAACACGTTCCGCACCTGCGGTCGTGACGACCAGCAGGGTGCGATCGCCGGCAAGTATCTGGCCGACCACTTCAAGGATGCCAAGATCGCTGTCGTCCACGACAAGACCCCCTACGGTCAGGGCCTCGCTGACGAAACCAAGAAGGCCATGAATGCCGCTGGTATCACCGAAGTCATGTACGAAGGGATCAACACCGGCGACAAGGACTTCTCGGCACTCATCGCAAAGATGAAGGAAGCCGGCGTATCGATCATCTATTGGGGTGGTCTCCACACCGAAGCTGGTCTGATCATCCGCCAGGCTGCCGACCAGGGCCTGAAGGCGACGCTCGTTTCGGGTGACGGTATCGTTTCGAACGAACTGGCATCGATTGCCGGCGACGCTGTCCAGGGCACCCTGAACACCTTCGGCCCGGATCCGACACTGAACCCGGCCAACAAGGACCTCGTTGCGAAGTTCAAGGCAGCCGGATTCAACCCTGAAGCCTACACGCTGTACTCCTACGCTGCGCTGCAGACGATCGCTGGCGCTGCCAAGGCCGCCGCTTCGACCGATGCTGAAGCCGTTGCGGCTGCCATGAAGGCAAAGGGACCGTTCCCGACCGTTCTCGGCGACATGTCGTTCGACGAAAAGGGCGATCCGAAGCTTCCTGGCTACATCATGTACGAGTGGAAGAAGGGCCCGGACGGCAAGTTCAGCTACTTCCCGCAGGAAGCCAAGTAAGAGCCTGGCCTCTGAGCAGTATCGAAGCCCGGCACTTGTGCCGGGCTTCTTGCTTTCGGGGATCGCTTCCGAGCACCCCTTGCCAGCCCCATGCAATTGCAGCATCGTCCCGGCCCAGCCAACAGATACGGATTTGCCATGTCCTGCCCGACGATTCTCCTGACCCGGCGCTGGCCCGCCGCGGTCGAGTCCGCACTTTCCCAGCGCTTCGATGTCCGCTTCAATGACGACGACCGCCCGATGCCGATCGAGGCAATTGCGGCGGCATTGCGGGACTACGACGCCGTGCTGCCGACCGTATCTGACAGGTTGCCCGCTTCCGTCTTTGACGGCGATCCGATCCGGACGAGGATTCTTGGCAATTTCGGCGTCGGCTACAATCACATCGACGTGGCGGCGGCCAAGGCGCGGGGCATCGCGGTCACCAACACGCCGGGCGTACTGACCGATTGCACCGCCGATATCGCCATGCTGCTGCTTCTTTCCGTCGCGCGCCGTGGCGGGGAGGGCGAGCGGCAGGTTCGCGCCGGCGAATGGCATGGCTGGTGCCCGACGCATATGATCGGCACGAAGGTCACCGGCAAGACGGTCGGTATCATCGGCTTCGGCCGTATCGGCAAGGCGTTCGCACAGCGCTGCCATTTCGGCTTCGGCATGGATGTCGTCTTCTACAACCGATCGACGATCGATCCCGCGGAGGCGGCGCGTTACGGTGCCCGTCAGCTGCCTGCTGTCGAAGATGTGCTCGCAGCATCCGACTTCGTGTCGCTGCATTGCCCGGGCGGAGCGGAGAACAGACATCTGATGAATGCGGCGCGATTTGCGGCAATGAGATCAGGTGCTTACCTGATCAACACCGCTCGCGGTGACGTCGTCGATGAGACGGCGTTGATCTCGGCGCTGGACCAGGGCGTCATTCGCGGCGCCGGCCTTGATGTCTACGAGGCAGAGCCGCACGTGCCAGAGAAGCTCAAGGCCATGGAGAACGTGGTGCTACTGCCGCACCTCGGCAGCGCGACAGAGGAAACCCGGACTGCTATGGGTATGAAGGTCGTGGACAACATCACCGCGTTCTTCGAGGGCAGGGAGCCGCCGGATCGGGTGACTTGAGTTCTGCACGAGAGACGTCCGGCGCTAGGCGCGATCACGTATCGCAATTGACGATCTGGCTGTTGCGGCGCGTTTCGGGCTCTTTGCCGATAGGCCAAACAGCATACGCCCTGGTCCTGGCAGCAGATCCACCGCGACGGCGAACAGACCTGAAATCAGGACGGTCGCGGCCGTCACCATCGAAAAACTGGCGATGGCAGGCAGGTCGAGCGGCAGAACATAGTAGAGTGCCGCCACCGTCACCGTCTGGTGGACGATATAGAGTGGAAAGACGAGGCGATTGAGGGTGACGAGCCTGTCGCTGGGCTGATTGAAATGGCGGGCGGAAAAGCCCACGAGCGTCAGGATCATCGTCCAGGCCAGAAGGAAAACGCCGGTCTTGAAAAGCGGCGTATTGTCGGCGTAGCTGCCGATCGATTGTTCGCTCGGTAGCGCCCAGGCATAGCGATAAAGAAGCGCCGTCGTTGCGAGTGCGATTGCTGCGCTGACGTAACGCCGGTCGATGATTGAGCCTATCAGAGCGCGATGATGGCGGGCGATCAGAAAGCCCAGGCCGAACCAGCTCGCCCATGCCGCAAACCAGGCTCCATCATTGTAGAGCGCATTCGTCTGTCGTGGAAACAGCGGCGACAGCACCAGGTTGAGCACAAGCGGCAGCAGGAAAAACAAATAGATGAGATTGGTTTTGGATGCACGTTCGAACCACATCGCCAGCTTGTTTTCAGGCCGCGACAGGTAGCGAAACACCGGATAGCAGATCACCGACATCACAAGCAGATATGCGACGAACCACATATGCGCCCAGGTGAAATTGCCCCTGGGGTAGCGGCCTTCGGTGAAATACCGGGTGAGCCAGAAGTCGATCAGCGACCCTTCATAGCCGTTCTCGTACATCCGTTCATACCAGACCTGCGGTACGACGATGACGGCCATCGCGAAAAGCAGCGGAACGAGCAGACGAACCGTCCGCTTGCGCAGGAAGGAGATGCCGCTGGCGGAGCCGAACGAAAACGACACCCCCATCCCTGAGACAAAGAACAGCAGCGCCAGCCGCCATGCGCGCGGAAAATCCACGACGAGCGAAAGCGTATCGCTGGTCTTTTCGCTGTGGATCAACCACTTCATGTCGGGCAGAAACGCAGCCGACGAGTGGTAGACAAGGAGGATCGCGAAGGCGAAGATCCTCAGACGATCCACATAGTAAAGCCTGTCCTTCATTGCCCGCCGTAAGGTCCGTTGCTACCGCGGCCTTGTCGGGCCTTCTCTGTTGTACGAGAGAGGGGTTAAGAATCGCTGCGCAAGCTTGGTAAAGTCCGAGCCTTCAAGCCGGGTTGGCGGCGACATCACATCTCGTGCAGGACATGTGCCGCCTTGACCGCCGCGGAGGCGCGGTTTTCGACGCCGAGCTTCACGTAGATCTGCTCGAGGTGCTTGTTGACGGTGCGAGCCGAGAGGCCAAGGATCTCGCCGATATCGCGGTTGGCCTTGCCTTTTGCGATCCAGAGCAGCACCTCGGACTCACGTTGGGTCAGGGAAAAACGCTGCCGCAGCACCTCGTCATTGGCGCGCTGATTGTTTGCCGTCAGGCGGAAGAGGTATTCGTCCGGGCCAATCGTTCCGAGGAAGGCGAGGTGGAGCACATCCTGGCCGCCGTGCGCGACTGAAATGGGGCTTTCCCGCACGGATACGGTGCGGTTCTTCATCCAGCCCGCGATCGTGCTGATGACCGTATCCATGCCGTCGTCGCTGCCCATGGCCGCGTTGACAAGGCGCGTTGCCTGCGGCGTCGACCAATGGATGTTGCCGTCGCCCTTGACCGCCAGCAGATGGCGACCGGCTGCATCGAGCGCCACGCGCGCGCTCTGTGCCGAACGGGCGTTTCTCAGGTGGACACCGATGCGCGCGCGCAGTTCATCGATGTTGATCGGCTTTGTCAGGTAATCGACGCCGCCGGATTCGAGCGCATGCACGACGTGTTCGGTCTCCGTCAGTCCGGTCATGAAGATGACGGGTATCTGGCTGATCGCAGGGTTTGCCTTCAATCTCCGGCACGTCTCGAAACCGTCCATCGCCGGCATGACGGCGTCGAGCAGGATCAGGTCGGGGGTGATGCGTTCGACGATGTTGAGTGCGGCCGAGCCGGAGGTGGCGATGAGCACGGAGAAACCCGATTGCTCCAGCGCATCGGTCAGAAAACCGAGCGCATCCGGCGAGTCATCCACCAGCAGAACGATATCGCGCGGAAGCTCAGCCAAGGGGTTCTACCTTTTCATCAAAACGGTGAAGGACGTTCATGAAGCCGTTGAGATCGAAGGCGGCGACATAGGAGCGAAGTTCTTCGGTAAATGGCTGATTTGCCTCTACCTTGGCAAGGTCCGCAAGTTTTGCTTCGATGCCTCTGATATAGCCGATCTCGCCGAGCCGAAGCAACTCCTGCACATGCGCGGCACCGGGGCTCTCAAGGCGCTGCTTCGTCCTGACAGGTGGCGTGGGCATGGGGTCGGCGTACATCCATTTGAGGCCGAGATGCAAAGCGAGCTTGTCGCGCAACTGCCTGATATCGACGGGCTTGCCGATCGCGTCGTTGTGGCTGTCGTCACTGTCGCTATGGGCGGCTGCATCGCCGATGTTCGCCGACAGCATCACGATAGGCGACGTCTGGCCGGCCTCGCGCAGGCGGGAGACGAGCTGCCAGCCGTTCATGCCGGGCATGGATATATCGACCAGGAAGAGATCCGGCCGGATGCCTTCGATCAAGGTCAGACAGTCGGTGCCGCCGGCGGCGGTCAGCACGACGAAGTCGAGGGGGGCGAGGATTTCCCGCATCATCTCGCGGTGATCCTCATTGTCGTCGACGACGACGATGGTGCGCCGAGGACCGTCGTAGCTGACGATCTTCTTTTCCTGCGGCGGCGGCGTGATTTCGCGCAGGACGGCCGACAGCATCAGCCGGACGCGGAACGTGGAGCCCCTGCCTTTCTCGCTCGTCGCCGAGATCTCGCCGCCGAGCGTGTTGGTCAGCAGTTGGGTAATGGTCAGGCCGAGGCCGAGACCGGGCATCGGCCGTATGTTCTCCGCTTCGCCACGCTCAAAGGGCTCGTAGATGCGGCTCAGATCCTTCTGTGCGATGCCGCGGCCGGTGTCGGATACCGTGAAGGTGGCAACCTGGCTGCGATAGCCGACGTCGAAGGCGACGCTGCCTTCGTCGGTGAACTTGATGGCGTTCGAGAGCAGGTTGACGAGGATCTGGCGCAGGCGCTTCTCGTCGGTGCGCACGAACTGCGGCAGGGCAGGTGCGCGCACATGGTCGAAGGCAAGGCCCTTGGCGTGCGCCTGGGGTCGGAACATGTCGACCACCTGGTCGAGAAAATCCTGGATGTTGATCTCGTTCGAATAGACCTGCAGGCGGCCGGCTTCGATCTTGGAGATATCAAGCAGGCCGTCGATCAGGCCGGACAGGTGCTCGGCGCTGCGGCGGATGACCCTGATCGATGATTGGCGCGGGGTAGGGATGGTCTCGTCGCGCTCGAGAATCTGCGCGTATCCGAGCACTGCGTTCAACGGGGTGCGCAGCTCGTGGCTGAGACCGACGACGTAGCGGCTCTTGGCGCGGTTGGCGGCCTCGGCGGTTTCCTTTGCGTTCTGAAGCGCCGCATCCGTCTTCTTGTGGGCGGCAATCTCTTTCAGCAGGAGCGTGTTCTGGCGAGACGATTCCTCCTCGGCCACGACGCGGCTATCGTGCGCCAGCACGTAGAACCAGCAGACCACGCCTGCAATGACGGCGAAGACGAAGAAGACGATCAGGATCGTGCCGTTGACGACCTCGGCAGTCGCCGGCGAGGCGGAGGACACCTGATGCGCGATCATGGCGAGAATGGCGCCGACGGCGGTCAGCGCGAGCACCACAGCGATGCCGTAGCGACCGAGGCGCGTGGTCAGCTTCTCGATGACGGTTTCCGGCAGCACGGCCTTTGCCACCGTACCTACCTGGGCGTTGAAGCGCGCCTTGGGTTTGCACATGTCGTGGCAGCGGCTGTCGAGCGAACAGCACAGCGAACAAATGGGGGCGGCGTAGGCCGGGCACCATGCCATGTCCTCCGGCTCGAAGGGATGCTCGCAGACGGAACAGGTGATGTTCGTCAGGTTCTTCCAGCTCTGGCGCGGCTTGCGCGCCAGATAGAACTTGCCCTTCGTGCCCCAGGCGATCAGCGGCGAGACGGTCAGGGCGACCACCAGCGTGATATAGGGGGCGAGCGAGGCGGCGACCGTGCCGAAAGCGCCGAAATGGGCGATCAGCGCGATCGTTGCTGACAGCGTCATGGCGCCGAGGCCGACGGGGTTGATATCGTAGAGATGGGCGCGCTTGAACTCGATGCCGGGAGGGGCGAGGCCGAGCGGCTTGTTGATGAAGAGGTCGGCCGAGATCGTGCAGAGCCACGCCATGGCGATGATCGAGAAGATCCCGAGCGTTTCCTCGAGCAGCTTGTAGATGCCAAGTTCCATCAGGAGGAGGGCAATCGCCACGTTGAAGACCAGCCAGATGACGCGGCCGGGGTGGCTGTGGGTGAGGCGCGAAAAGAAGTTCGACCACGCGAGCGAGCCCGCATAGGCGTTCATGACATTGATCTTCAGCTGCGAGATGACCACGAAGGCCGCCATCAGCAGCAAGGCCGCGTTGTGCCAGGGGATCATGTAGCCGAAGGCCGTCAGATACATCTGCGCCGGATCGGCGGCCCGGTCGACGGGGACGCCCGATGCGAAGGTGAGTACGACGAGGAATGAGCCGGCGAGCAGCTTCGGCGCACCGATGACGACCCAACCGGGGCCGGCGAGGAAGACGGCGAGGCGGTGACGCCACTTGGTCGGTTTTTCGGGCGGCAGGAAGCGCAGGAAGTCGGCCTGCTCGCCGATCTGCGACATCAGCGCCAGGATGACGGCGGAGGCAGCGCCGAACTCGACGAGGTCGAATGGCGCGATCGTGCCCGGCGGACCGGAGGCGTGCCGGATGCCGGAGAAGGCGCGCCAGAGATCGAATTTCTCCCAGTCCGAGAAGGCGATGAAGATGAAGGGCAGGACGTTGAGAACGATCCAGAAAGGCTGGGTGAGCAGCTGGAAGCGGCTGATCAGCCTTACGCCGTGCGTGACCAGCGGAATGACCATGACGGCGCTGATGATATAGCCGATCCACAGCGGAATGCCGAGCGTCAGCTCGAGTGCGCCCGACATGATCGACGCTTCGATGGCAAACAGCATGAAGGTGAAGCTGGCATAGATCAGAGACGTGATCGTCGAGCCGATGTAGCCGAAGCTGGCGCCACGGGTCAGAAGATCGATATCGACGCCGTGGCGAATTGCATAGCGGCTGATCGGCAGGCCGATCGCCAGCATGGCGATGCTGGCGACGACGATGGCGAAGAATGCGTTTGTCGTGCCGTAGGAGAGCGTGATGGCGCCACCGATGGCCTCAAGTGCGAGGAAGGAAATGGCGCCGATGGCTGTCTGTGAGATGCGTTGCGAGGAGAATTGCCGCGCGCTCTTGGCGGTGAAGCGCAGCGCGTAGTCCTCCAGCGTCTGGTTGGCGACCCAGCGATTGTATTCCCGTCTCACCGGGATGATGCGTTGCCGCGCTGCCATGCGTGTGTATCGGCCCCTTCGTTCCCCTTGTGAGACGTTCGTAACATGGATCGGCACGGTTCTTAAGAGTGCATTGCAACGCAAAACTGCACATTTCGCCCCGTCTACTACGTCATATTACGTATACGCTTTCGCAGTGCAGCACCGGATAGTCCCTTAAGCAACAGTTAACCGCCGTTTTCGGCCTGTTGTCGAACAAGAAGAGGGGATCAACCAGATGAAACTGAGATCATATGTTTCAGGCGCCGTTCTTGGCGCCGTCATGTCGGCTACGGCCGCATTCCACGGAGCCGCTGTTGCGGCTGACGACACCATCAAGGTCGGGGTTCTCCATTCGCTGTCCGGCACGATGGCGATCTCCGAAACGACGCTGAAAGACGCCATGCTGATGCTCATCGACGAGCAGAACAAGAAGGGCGGCCTTCTCGGCAAGAAACTTGAAGCCGTCGTCGTCGATCCGGCGTCCGACTGGCCGCTGTTTGCCGAAAAGGCACGCGAGCTGATCGAAAAGGACAAGGTGGCGGCCGTGTTCGGTTGCTGGACGTCGTCCTCGCGCAAGTCGGTTCTGCCTGTTTTCGAAGAGCTGAACTCGATCCTGTTCTACCCGGTTCAGTATGAAGGCGAAGAATCCTCGCGCAACATCTTCTACACCGGCGCCGCTCCGAACCAGCAGGCCATCCCGGCCGTCGACTATCTGATGGAGAAGGAAGGCGTCAAGCGCTTCGTGCTCGAAGGGACCGACTACGTCTATCCGCGCACCACCAACAAGATCCTGGAAGCCTACCTCATCGCCAAGGGTATTCCGAAGGAAGACATCATCATCAACTACACGCCGTTCGGCTTCTCCGACTGGCAGACGGAAGTTTCCAAGATCAAGGAATTCGGCGCGGCCGGCAAGAAGACCGCCGTCGTCTCCACCATCAATGGTGACGCCAACGTTCCGTTCTACAAGGAACTTGGCAACCAGGGCGTCAAGGCAACCGACATCCCGGTCGTCGCCTTCTCTGTCGGCGAAGAAGAACTTGCCGGTCTCGACACCAAGCCGCTCGTCGGCCACCTCGCTGCCTGGAACTACTTCGAGTCGGTCGAAAGCCCGGCCAACAAGAAGTTCATCAAGGAATGGCATGCCTACACCAAGAACGACAAGCGCGTGACCAACGACCCGATGGAAGCTGCCTATATCGGCTTCAACGCCTGGGTTAAGGCTGTTCAGGCCGCCGGCACGACCGACACGGACAAGGTTCTCGACACGATCATCGGCACCACCGTTCCAAACCTGTCGGGCGGTTATGCGACCGTCATGCCGAACCACCACATCACCAAGCCGGTTCTCATCGGTGAAATCCAGGGCGACGGCCAGTTCGAAATCGTCCAGCAGACGCCTGCCGTCGTCGGCGACGAATGGTCCGACTACCTGCCGGACTCCAAGGATCTGATCTCCGATTGGCGCAAGCCCATGAACTGCGGCAACTTCAACGTCGCCTCGGGCAAGTGCGGCGGCAAGGGCTCCTGAGTGCGAACCCCGTCACTCCGATAGCCTGAATCAGCTTCCGCCCGGCCCTCCTGTCCGGGCGGAAGCTCATCTCTCCGAAGTGCAGCCTTGATGCTTCGGACGGCTACGGTCCTCACTGTGGATCGCACCCGACTTGAAGGCATATTTTTCCCGATTGCGCCGGAAGGCCAACGATAACCGAGGCAAGAAAGCCGATGTATCGCGCCGTCAAGATTTTGCTTCTGACGCTCTGCCTGGCAATGCCGGCCTTTGCGACCGTGCTCAAGGCACAGGAAGACATCCACCCTCTCGTCGATGCGCTTGGCGTGGGCGATTTCCCCGAGCGCGAGGCAGCCATCACGGCGCTTGTCGCATCAAAGAACCCGCAGGTCAGCCAGATCCTGCAACAGCTGAGCGAGGGCCAGCTCTACGTCAATCCGGACGGCGGCCCTGTCCTGCTGCAGGGGGGCACGGATGACGAGCCGACCTATTCCGATCCGATCAGCGGCGAAGCCGCCAGCGACGTCGATCCAGATGTCATGTCCAAGGTCAAGATCAACAATTCGCTTCGCGGCGTCATCAGCTCCGCAATGAGCCAGCTGACGCTGCTGAGCCCGGACCGCGGCGCGCGGCTTGCCGCCGCGCAGGGCCTGCTCAGGGACGCCGATCCGGCAAATCTCGATCTGCTGAATTCCGCGCTTGCAGGCGAGAAGGACGCCGACGTCAGGAACACGATGGAAGCTGCCCGCGCCGTCATGATGCTGAAGAGCGACGTCAGTGCCGAGGAGAAGAAATCGGCCATCGACACGATTGCGGCCCGCGGAGGACGCAACGCACTGACCATCCTGACAGCGGCTACGGAAACTGCGCCCGATGATCTCAAGGGCGAGATCCAGGCGCACATCAACTCGCTCAACCGCAGCCTTGCTCTGTGGGACGTGGTGCAGAACGTCTGGTACGGCCTTTCGCTCGGCTCTGTCCTGTTGCTTGCGGCCATTGGCCTTGCCATTACCTTCGGCGTCATGGGCGTCATCAACATGGCGCATGGTGAGATGGTGATGATCGGCGCCTACACGACCTATGTCGTGCAGGAGTACATCGCTTCGGCATTTCCCGGCCTCGCGACCTATTCTCTGGCCTTTGCGGTTCCGGCGGCCTTCGTCTTTACGGGGTTCGTCGGGCTGGTGATCGAGCGTGCCGTCATCCGCTACCTCTACGGGCGGCCGCTTGAGACGCTGCTTGCGACATGGGGCGTTTCGCTGATCCTGCAGCAGGCGGTACGTTCGATCTTTGGACCGACCAACAGGGAGGTTCGCAATCCGAGCTGGATGTCGGGCGTCTTCGAACTCGGCGGCCTGTCGATCACCTGGAACCGCCTCTGGATCATCGTTTTCTCGATGGCTGTTTTCGTGACACTCCTCATGCTGCTGAAGCGCTCTGCTTTCGGCCTGCAGATGCGCGCCGTCACGCAGAACCGGCGCATGGCCTCCTCGATGGGTATCCGCACCGGCTGGGTCGATGCCTTCACCTTCGCGCTCGGTTCCGGCATTGCCGGCATGGCGGGCGTGGCGCTCAGCCAGATCGACAACGTCTCGCCAAACCTCGGCCAGAGCTACATCATCGACAGCTTCATGGTCGTGGTCTTCGGCGGTGTCGGCAATCTCTGGGGCACGCTGGTCGGCGCTCTGTCGCTCGGCGTCGCAAACAAGTTCCTCGAGCCCTTCGCCGGTGCCGTGCTCGGCAAGATCCTGGTGCTAGTGCTCATCATTCTCTTCATCCAGAAGCGGCCGCGCGGGCTCTTCGCACTCAAAGGAAGGGCGGTGGAAGCATGATTACGGCCTTCCTTCTCCGGTCTCTCGATCGCAAAATCGTCGTTGCACTCGTCCTCCTTCTGGCGATTGCCGTGCTGGTGCCCGTCCTCAACCTGATGACGGCACCGACCCATCCGCTGCATGTCCCGACCTACATCATGTCGCTGTTCGGCAAGTACCTGACCTACGCGCTGCTGGCGCTGGCGCTCGATCTCGTCTGGGGTTTCTGCGGCATTCTCTCGCTCGGCCACGGCGCCTTCTTCGCACTCGGCGGCTATGCGATGGGCATGTATCTGATGCGCCAGATCGGCGCGCGCGGAAGCTACGGCGATCCTATCCTGCCCGACTTCATGGTGTTCCTGAACTACAAGGCGCTGCCCTGGTTCTGGTACGGCTTCAACCACTTCTGGTTTGCGGCATTGATGGTGCTTGTCGTGCCGGGCCTGCTCGCCTTCGTCTTCGGCTGGTTCGCGTTCCGCTCACGCGTCAACGGGGTCTACCTTTCGATCATCACGCAGGCGATGACCTACGCACTGCTGCTTGCCTTCTTCCGCAACGACATGGGTTTCGGCGGCAATAACGGTCTCACCGATTTCAAGGACATCGTCGGCTACAACATTCAGGCGGACGGCACGCGCGCTGCTCTGTTTGCCGCGACCGCGCTTTTCCTGGCGCTCTCGCTGCTTCTGGCATCCGCCATCGTGCGTTCGAAGTTCGGCAAGGTGCTGGTCGGCGTTCGCGATGCGGAAAGCCGCACGCGCTTCCTCGGCTACCGCGTCGAGCATTTCAAGCTCTTCACCTTCGTCGTCTCGGCGATGATGGCGGGGATTGCCGGCGCTCTTTATGTGCCGCAGGTCGGCATCATCAATCCGGGCGAGTTCGCTCCGGCCAATTCCATCGAAGTCGTCATCTGGACGGCGGTCGGTGGGCGATCGACACTGATCGGTCCGATCATCGGCGCCATTCTCGTCAACGGCGGCAAGTCGATCTTTACGGGCCTCTTCCCTGAATTCTGGCTCTTTGCACTTGGCGGCCTCTTCGTCGCCGTGACCATATTCCTGCCCAAGGGGATCGTCGGCACGCTCGGCCAGTACATGGGCAAGCGCAAGGCGCTCGCCAGCGATGCCTCGCCTGCCAAACAGGAAGAGGGCATCGATGCAAAAATCCAGGCTGCGGAGTGAGCGCCATGATCCCCGACGTCAAACCAAACAGCGTTCTCTACCTCAACAACGTCTCGGTTTCATTCGACGGTTTCAAGGCGCTGAACTCGCTCTCGATCGTCATCGAGCCGGGCGAGCTGCGGGCGATCATCGGTCCCAACGGCGCCGGCAAGACAACGATGATGGACATCATCACCGGCAAGACACGGCCGGACGAAGGAGATGTCTATTTCAACGGCCAGATCGACCTGACCAAGAAGGACGAGGCCGACATCGCGCAACTCGGCATCGGCCGCAAGTTCCAGAAGCCGACGGTCTTCGAGAGCCATACGGTATGGGACAATCTGGAGCTGGCGCTGAACCGCAAGCGCGGCGTCTTCCCGACATTGTTCTACCGGTTGTCGGCGGCCGACCGCGAGCGCATGGTGGAGATCCTCGACACCGTGAGGCTCACGCACCGTCGGGACGACCTGGCGGCAAATCTCTCTCACGGCCAGAAGCAGTGGCTGGAGATCGGCATGCTGCTTGCCCAGGAGCCGAAGCTCCTTCTGGTCGACGAGCCCGTTGCCGGCATGACGGATGCGGAGACGAGCGAGACAGCCGTCCTGCTCAAGGAGATCGCCAAGACGCGTTCCGTCGTGGTGGTCGAGCACGACATGGGCTTCATCCGCGACCTCGGCGTCAAGGTGACCTGCCTTGCGGAAGGGTCCGTGCTTGCCGAGGGATCGATCGATTTCGTGAGTTCCGATCCGAGGGTGATCGAAAACTATTTGGGGCGCTGAGGATGAGTTATCTCTTTGCTATCGGTGCGGGTAAAGTGCCTCCCTCTTGTGGGGAGTGGGGAGGGGACTTGGAGCCCGCAGTTCGCCAGGAGACGGCATTATGCTGACAGTCGAAAATGCAAATCTGCACTACGGCGCCGCTCAGGCGCTCCGGGGCATCTCGATCAAGGCCGAGATGGGCAAGATCACCTGCGTGCTGGGGCGTAACGGCGTGGGGAAGAGTTCTCTTCTGCGCGCCGTTACCGGCCAGCACCCGTTGTCTGCCGGAACCGTCACGTTCAACGACACGAAGCTCAACGGCCTGCCGCCCTATGCCAGGGCCAAGCAGGGGATCGGCTACGTGCCGCAGGGCCGGGAGATCTTTCCGTTGCTGACCGTCAAGGAAAACCTGGAGACGGGCTTTGCGCCGCTCGGTCGGCGCGAGAAGAACATTCCGGACGATATCTTCAGCCTCTTTCCGGTGCTGCAAACCATGTTGGGGCGTCGCGGCGGTGACCTCTCGGGCGGGCAGCAGCAGCAGCTGGCGATCGGCCGGGCCATGGTGACGCGGCCGAAAATCCTCGTCCTCGACGAGCCGACGGAGGGCATCCAGCCGTCGATCATCAAGGATATCGGCCGGGCGATCCGCTACTTGCGCGACAGCACCGGAATGGCGATTTTGCTCGTCGAGCAGTACCTCGACTTCTGCCGAGAACTTGCAGACTACGTCTATATAATGGACCGCGGCGAGATCGTGCATCAGGGGCTGGCCGAGACGCTGGACACGCCGGAGGCGCGCCGCCATCTGACCGTCTGATCGTGCGGCGGGCAATTGCCGCTTTTCAAGGCAGTCGAGCTGCCTTGTTCGGTATATCTTGGTTGTGTTGTGGCCCCCTGGGGGGCGGCATGAGAATTGCGTGCCTTCAATCGTTTGCAGGATCGACTGAAAACAGGCTGGCAAATCGGTGGTCTTCCGAGGGTATGGCGAGGGGATGGCGAGGGGATGAAATGACGAACGCTGCCGCAGCCACGAGACCGCAAAGGGCCGAGGGGCGAGGGCATCTGGCCGCGAAAGCCCTTGGCGGGCGCACACGCATCCGGGAACTCTATCAGGATGGTGCTGCCAAGATCCGGCTGCCGGATACGTTCAACGCCTCCATGGAAGCGGTCATCATCAATACGGCCGGTGGCCTGACGGGCGGCGACCGGATGAATTGGAGCGTCGTTGCCGACCCCGACACGCGCATCGACGTGACCACCCAGGCCTGCGAAAAGATCTACAAGGCGTCAGCCGGAACGGCCGAGGTGACGACGACGATCAAGGTCGGCGCCAACGCGCGCGTCGACTGGTTGCCGCAGGAAACCATCCTGTTCGACCGCTCGTCGCTGTTGCGCAGGCTCGACGTCGATCTTGACGAGGGTGCGGAGTTCCTCGCGGTCGAAGCCATTCTGCTCGGACGCAAGGCGATGGGCGAGGCGGTCGAGACCGGTATGTTCCGCGACCGCTGGCGCATCCGGCAGGCGGGCAGGCTGTGCCACGCCGAGGATCTTTGCCTCGCAGGCAGCGTGTCTGCGCTGGCCGGTGAACAGGCGATGCTGGGCGGCAAGGTTGCCTTTGCGACGCTGCTCTATGTCGGGCCGTCGGCGGAAGCCTATCTGGGTGCCGTTCGACCGCTGCTCGACGGCCATATGGGCGGTGCCAGCACCTGGGCCGGCAAGCTCGTCGTCCGGCTTGCGGCGCCAGACGGCTTCGCTCTCAGAAAAATCCTGATCCCGATCATTTCCTCCTTGCGCAACGGCGCGCCTGTGCCGAAAGTCTGGAATCTATAATTCAAGCAGATGGATGCACGATGAACCTCACACCGAGAGAAAAAGACAAGCTGCTGATTTCCATGGCGGCGATCGTCGCCCGGCGGCGGCTGGAGCGTGGCGTCAAGCTCAACTACCCCGAGGCAATCGCGCTCATTTCCGACTTCGTCGTGGAGGGCGCACGGGACGGTCGCCCGGTCGCCGAGTTGATGGAAGCCGGTGCCCACGTCATCGGACGCGACCAGGTGATGCAGGGTATCGCTGAGATGATCCATGACGTGCAGGTCGAAGCGACGTTCCCTGACGGAACGAAGCTCGTCACCGTGCACGAACCGATCCGCTGAGATCGATATGCTGGAACTGCGACCCAACTGCGAGTGCTGTGACAGGGACCTGCCGCCCAATAGCCGCGACGCCATGATGTGCACGTTCGAATGCACGTTCTGCGCGGATTGTGCAGGCGGTGCTCTGGGCGGAACCTGCCCAAATTGCGGCGGCGAACTGGTGAGCCGGCCGGTGCGCCCCGCCGCAATGCTCGCCAGGTACCCGGCATCGACGAAACGTATCCTGAAGGCCGAGGGCTGCGCGCCCGTCAAGGCCGCGTGAGGAGAAGACCATGATCCCAGGCGAAATTATTGCCGCGAGCGGCGACATCGAATTGAACGCCGGCGCGCCGACAATCACGCTCGACGTGTCCAACACGGGCGACCGTCCGGTTCAGGTCGGCAGCCACTATCACTTCGGCGAAACCAATGCCGGTCTCTCCTTCGACCGCGAGAAGGCTCACGGCATGCGGCTGGATATTCCGGCCGGGACCGCGGTGCGCTTCGAGCCGGGGCAGACGCGCTCGGTAACGCTCATCCCACTTTCCGGAAAGAGGGAAGTCTACGGCTTCCGCCAGCTTGTCATGGGCAAGCTCTAAGTGAATACCGGGAGGGATTGATGCGCCTTGGAATGCATTTCGCTGCGGCAATGTGCGCGCTGCTGCTGGCCGGCGGTGCGAGCGCGCAGGAGGTCGATTGCAAGAACCCGACAACGCAGTCCGCCATGACGTCCTGCGAGCAGGCTCGCCAGGACGCCGCCGACAAGGCGCTCAATGTCCAGTACAAGAAGACGCGTGCCGTCATGGTTGCCGTCGATGCCGACCTGGATGGCGGCATGAAAGGGGTCGAGAAAGCGCTGGTCACGGCGCAGCGCGCCTGGATCGCATATCGGGATGCGGAATGCGAAGCGGAGGGCTTTCAGGCCCGCGGCGGCTCAATGGAGCCGACGCTGGTTGCCGGGTGCATCGCCAACGTGACCGATGCGCGAACAAAAGAGCTGAAGGCGCTTGAAGACGCGATGAGCAACTGAGGTGGCAAGCTTTATCATGATCGTCGGCAATGGGGACATCGGGGAGGCGGGAGCGGCTGCAGTGTCTGCGGCCGGGTACGTCATCCGGTTCAACGAGTGCCGATCCTATGAGGCGAGCCCCGGCCGCACGGACGTCGTCGCAGTTTGCAATACAGGGCGCCCCGCCAAGGCGATGCTGGGATCCCGGGAATGGGCGGAGCATCCGGCCGTGCGCGAGGCGGCGGCCATCTGGAGCGTTCGCGACCCCGAAAAGTTCGCGGCCCTTCGCGCGCCGCTTGCCGTCTCGCATCCGGAGCTCGATGACTTCTGCGACGACTATACGAAGCAATTCAACGCCTTCTGCGCCGATGCTGGCAAGACGCATGTGGTCGTTGACAAACTGATTCATGAAAGCGTCGACGCCGCGCTGGCGGCTTTCGATCCCGCTCCGTACGTCGTGCCGAGCAGCGGCCTGATCGTGATTGCCGAAGTCATGKACAAATTTCCCGATGCCCACATCTCGCTCGCCGGCTTCGGCCATGCGGGCTGGGAGTGGCATCCCTTTGCTGCCGAAAGGCAGCTCGTCGACAGTTTTGTCGCCGCCGGCCGCGTCACGCGGCTTCCGGCGATTGCATCCCTTTCTTCCTCCCAAGGAGCCTGACATATGCCCTACAAGATTTCCCGCGCCGCCTATGCCGGCATGTTCGGCCCGACCGTCGGCGACAAGGTCCGCCTTGCCGATACGGAACTCTTCATCGAAATAGAAAAGGACTTCACGACCTACGGCGAAGAGGTAAAGTTCGGCGGCGGCAAGGTCATTCGCGACGGCATGGGGCAAAGCCAGGCGACGAGGGCGGCGGGTGCTGTCGATACCGTTATCACGAACGTGGTCATCATCGATCATACGGGTATCGTCAAGGCCGATATAGGCCTCAAGGATGGCCGTATCGCTGCGATCGGGAAGGCCGGCAACCCGGACACGCAGCCGGGGGTGAACATCATCGTCGGCCCGTCGACGGAGGCCATTGCCGGCGAAGGCAAGATCATCACCGCGGGCGGAATGGACGCGCACATCCATTTCATCTGCCCGCAGCAGATCGAGGAAGCGCTGATGTCAGGCGTGACCTGCATGCTGGGCGGGGGCACGGGACCGGCGCATGGCACGCTCGCCACCACCTGCACCGGAGCCTGGCACATCGAGCGCATGATCGAGAGCTTCGATGCTTTCCCGATGAACCTTGCGCTTGCGGGCAAGGGCAACGCATCGCTGCCGGCAGCGCTTGAGGAAATGGTGCTCGCAGGCGCTTCGTCGCTGAAACTGCATGAGGACTGGGGTACCACCCCTGCTGCGATCGACTGCTGCCTTTCGGTGGCCGACGAATACGACATCCAGGTGATGATCCATACCGATACTCTGAACGAGAGCGGCTTCGTCGAGGATACGATCGGCGCCATCAAGGGTCGCACCATCCACGCCTTCCACACCGAGGGCGCCGGTGGCGGGCACGCGCCCGATATCATCAAGATCTGCGGCCAGTTGAACGTCATCCCGTCGTCCACCAACCCGACACGGCCCTATACTGTCAACACCATCGCCGAGCATCTCGACATGCTGATGGTCTGCCATCATCTGTCGCCGTCGATCCCGGAAGACATCGCCTTTGCCGAAAGCCGCATCCGCAAGGAAACGATCGCCGCCGAAGACATCCTGCACGATATCGGCGCCTTCTCGATCATCTCGTCCGACAGCCAGGCCATGGGCCGCGTCGGCGAGGTTGCCATCCGTACCTGGCAGACGGCGGACAAGATGAAGCGGCAGCGCGGTCGCCTGAAGGAAGAGAAGGGCGAAAACGACAATTTCCGTGTGCGCCGCTATATCGCAAAGTACACGATCAATCCCGCCATCGCCCAGGGCCTCAGCCATGAGATCGGCTCTATCGAGGTCGGCAAGCGCGCCGATCTCGTCTTGTGGAACCCGGCCTTCTTCGGCGTCAAGCCCGAGATGGTGCTGCTGGGCGGCTCGATTGCTGCAGCCCCAATGGGTGACCCGAATGCCTCGATCCCGACTCCACAGCCGATGCACTACCGGCCGATGTTTGCCGCCTACGGCAAGCTGCGCACCAATTCCTCAGTCACCTTCGTCTCGCAGGCGTCGCTCGACGCCGGACTGCCGCAGAAGCTCGGCGTCGCCAAGAAGCTGCTGGCCGTCAAGAACACCCGCGGCGGCATCTCCAAGGCGTCGATGATCCACAACAATTTGACCCCGCATATCGAGGTGGATCCGGAGACCTACGAGGTGCGCGCCGACGGCGAATTGCTGACCTGCGAGCCCGCGACCGTGCTGCCGATGGCGCAGCGCTACTTTCTGTTCTAGGCGCTCCTGGCGGCCGGCGCCGAGGTGCCGGCCGTGTCTCGCGTGGCACTTTAAACGAAATCCCCTTAAAGTTGTTGTTTCACGGAATCGTGTTCCACCTTGGGGCGGTGCGTCCGCAATGAGACAACAGCAAGAACCTGTTTTAAAAATATATTTAAAATCAGTGAGTTGAGTTTCCCAATTGGCATATTGATTCAGCTCCGAAAACGTAACGTTTTCAGTCATTTTTCCGATGAAGATCAATTCACCAAAGTCGGTCAAATCTTAGCGGTTCACTTAAGAATTCGGCAGCGGTTGGTATCTAATCAATGTGCTTGGCGCTGGGCAAGAAGGTCGATTCGGATGAGAATTTCACTCCAGGCAGAGCTTGGCGATTTTCAGAATCGCAGCACGATTTACACGTTCGCTCTCAAGATGAGCTTCCTTGCCGTGATGCTTTCGTCGGTTGCAATCACGTTGCTTCTGCCGGTGTTCGATCAGCTTGGCATGCTGCCTGTCTCGCTTGCCCAAGCTATTGTCTACGGTGTCGTTCTCTCCTGGCTGATCGGCGGGGTCGTTTCCGGTGCGCTTGCGCTGGTGGCGGGTCACGCCCTGCATCAGCTCAGCGTTTCGCGCGCCAGGTTCGAGCAGCTAAGCCGCACCGACATGCTCTCTGGCCTTCTCAATCGGCGCGCATTTACCGAGGCGTTGGACCGGATTCAAGTTCAGGCCTGTCTTGCGATCTTCGACGTGGACCGGTTCAAGGCCATCAATGATCGTTTCGGCCACGCCAGCGGAGACGCGGTGATCGTTGCCGTCTCGGCCGCTCTTGCCTCGGCCTTCGGCGGCCGCTGCGTCGCCGCTCGGCTCGGCGGCGAGGAATTCGGAGCGATTGTCGTTGGCACCGTTCAAGAGGAGCGCGTCGCGCAGATCCGATCGGTCTGTGCCCAGCTCGCCGACCACCCCATTGTGGTCGACGGCAATGCGATAAGCATTACCGTTTCGGCCGGCATTGCGGAATTCGAGGCGGATCGAAGCAAGGAGGCGGTGTATTTTGCCGCCGACAAGGCTCTCTACCTTGCCAAGGCGCTCGGGCGTAACCGCGTCGTGCACGAGGCGGAGGGACTGCATCACAAACGGCGCCGGCAGCTGATGGAAAACAGCAAGGGCGCTTCGGCAATCGACATCGACTATGCCGCCGGCGTGAAGAATGCAGGATAGCGGCCGTGCCGATGCTTTGACGCTTGCATAGCGGAGGGCTATTTTGCATGGTCAGGGTCTCAATCGAAATGGACATGCCATGCAGCACGTTACCTCCTATCTTCCGGCCGGCACGCCTTCCTCCCACCCCACCGGCAAGGTCGTCTTGACCCACGATCTAAGGCATCTGCGCCGCAAGCTCCTGCATCTCGAAAACGGCGACATGGTCATGCTCGACCTGAAGGAGCCCGTGCTTTTCGCCAGTGGCGACCTGCTGGTGCTGGAGGACGGAGAACTGATCGAAATCGTTGCTGCAGACGAGAAGCTTTTCGAGATCAAGGGGAGGGATCGGCTGCATCTGATCGAGCTCGCCTGGCATCTCGGTAACCGGCATCTCGGTGCGCAGATCGAGGAGGATCGCATCCTGATCCTACGCGACCATGTCATCCGCGCGATGCTGGAGGGACTGGGTGCGACGGTGGCTGAGGTCTCCGAGCCATTCCAGCCGGCGCGCGGCGCCTATCATTCGCACGGGAGCCATTCGCACGGTCACGATCATGGCCATTCGCACGACTGAGCACTCATGACCGACGATGGCGATCTGCAGGCTTTGCTGCGGCTGATGGCGTGGCTATCGCCGGCTTTCCCAGTGGGCTCGTTTGCCTACTCGGGTGGGCTGGAGCGCGCCGTGCATGACGCCCTCGTGCATGATGGGCCGTCGCTGGCGAACTGGGTTGCCGGGCTGATTGCTCGAGGGGCAGTCTGGAACGACGCCGTTCTTCTTGCTGAAAGTCATCGCGCTCACGGGGAAGCCGCCTCGCTCGCAGCGGTTGCCGAAGTCGCGGAAGCGCTCGCCGGTTCGCGCGAGCGCCATCAGGAAACGATGCTGCTCGGGGATGCGTTTCTGACCGCTGCGCGCGCCTGGCCGGACCCGGTGTTCGACCGGCTGCCGCTGGCCGTCGCCTATCCGGTGGCGATCGGTGCGGTTGCGGGCGCGCATGGCGTTGCATGCAAAAAGGCGATCGCCGCCTTTTTGCATGCCTACGTGTCACAGGCCGTTTCAGCCGGCATCCGGCTGGGTGTCGCCGGTCAGAAGGATGGCGTTGCCATCCTTGCCGACCTTGAAGGTGACATTGCCGCGACCGCACGGCGCGCCGCCGCATCGACGCTGGATGATCTGGGATCTGCGACCATCCAGGCAGACATCATGGCGCTTCGTCATGAGACGCAATCGACGCGACTGTTCCGATCGTGAGGAGGGGCCGGTGTCGTCCCGCCCTGCGTCATTTGCCGGTGGCCGCCTCTAAGGCGCCGCGCTATCATCGTTTTCGATTGGAGTTCAGAACATGAAATCAACAAACGGACCTTTGCGGGTCGGAATCGGCGGGCCGGTCGGCTCCGGCAAGACCGCGCTCACCGAGAAGCTCTGCAAGGCGATGCGCGACGAGTATTCGGTCGCCGTGGTCACCAACGATATCTATACGACCGAGGATGCCGAGGCGCTGATGCGCATGCAGGCGCTGCCGTCCGACCGCATCGTCGGCGTGGAGACCGGTGGCTGCCCGCATACCGCGATCCGCGAGGATGCGACGATCAACCTGCAGGCCATCGCCGGGCTCAACAAGCGCATTCCGGATCTCGACATCGTCTTCATCGAGTCGGGCGGCGACAACCTGGCTGCCACCTTTTCTCCTGATCTTGCCGACATCACGATCTATGTGATCTCGGTCTGCCAGGGCGAGGAAATCCCCCGAAAGGGCGGCCCGGGCATTACCAAGTCGGACCTGCTCGTGATCAACAAGAAGGATCTCGCGCCCTACGTCGGGGCGGATCTCGACGTCATGGATCGCGATGCGACGCGCATGCGCCAAGCGCGACCGTTCGTCTTTTCCGACATGAAGCGCGGCGACGGCGTCGGCTCGATCGTGGATTTCCTGAAGGAGCACGGCGGGCTCTGACCCCCTAGAGCAATTCCAGCAAAAGTGCGTAGCGGCTTTGCGTCCGGAATTGCGTAAGGCAAAAAAGATAGAGCGTTGTCGCGCTTCGAGGAGAAGCGGAAACTCTAGATTTGCTTCAGCGCGTGGATATCGTCGATCGCGCGGGGGCGGTCTGCAAGCGGACGCCCGCCAGGCAATCCAGCGTCGACAGCAGATGCCTGGAGAGGCTGCGCATGATGGCGGTCACGATGCGGGGCCGTTCGTCGAGCAGCGCCCGGACTTTTGCCAGATTAAAGCGTGCAAGGATCACATGGTCCATTGCCTGCGCGCTATAGTTATAGCCTTCGCCGGACAGGATCAGGCATTCGCCGAAACTGTCGCCCGGTTCGCAGATGCTGAGGTCCGCCGCACGCCCATCGGCGCCAAGCCGGTAGAGCCTGACATAACCGCTGAGCACGCAGTAGAAGTGGTGCGCGGTCTCGGCTTCGTAAAACAGGATATCCTGGCTTTCATAGCGGGTCGCCACGGCCAGGACAGCAGCGCATCGCGCTCATCTGCGTCGAGCCCCGAAGCAATCAAGGCGCGGCCAAGCACTGCCCTTTGCGCACCGCTCAATGTCAAACCGTCACTCATCAGTTTCTCCCTGGCTGCGCGGCAAGAGCCGCCACCCGTGACATATTGACGAGGATTACCGGAGACTGAGGTTCAGGAATTGATCTCGATCAATTCCTGAACGAAAAAGAAAGGCCGGAGCGAGCCCCGGCCTTGGTGTTTCTGGAGCGCTATTCCGCCGCGAAGGGGGGTAAGCGAACGACGTTGCCGCCCGATTTGCCGCGCTTGCTGTCCGGCTTCTCGATGGCCGAGACCCGGTCATCGAGCGCGCCGACGGCCTCCGTCAGCTCTTCGCGGGACAACGGCAATTCTTCCTGATCCTTCTTGCCGACGAGGCGGCCGAACGCCCAGCCGAGCAGGCGGGACAGATCGTCCATGATCAGGAAGAAGGAAGGGACGACAACCAGAGACAGAACGGTCGAAACGATGATGCCGCCGATCACGGCAATTGCCATCGGGGCACGGAACGAACCGCCTTCGCCGACGCCAAGCGCCGATGGCAGCATGCCGGCCGACATGGCAATCGAGGTCATGATGATCGGCCGGGCGCGCTTGCGTCCGGCCTCCACCATGGCTTCGACGCGCTGCATGCCGCGATGGCGCATTTCGATGGCAAAATCGACGAGCAGGATCGCGTTCTTGGTGACGATGCCCATCAGCATCAGGATGCCGATCAGCACCGGCATCGAGAGCGGATTGTTGGTGACCAGCAGGCCGACGGCCACGCCACCGATGGCAAGCGGCAGCGAGAACAGGATGGTGAAGGGCTGGATCACGTCCTTGAAGAGCAGGACCAGCACCGTCAGCACCAGCATCAGACCCATCAACATGGCGTTGACGAAGCTCTGCTGCATTTCCTTCTGCACCTTGGTATCGCCGCTTTCGACAAGCTGAACCGTCGGCGGAATGTTGGACTCCTTGACGATTTCGCGGAAGCGGGCCGATGCCGTGTCGAGCGCGACGCCCTGCGGCAAGTCGGAGCCGATGGAGACGACACGGTTGCGGTTGTTACGCTTGATCGAGCTGACGCCCTCCGAATAATCGATATCGGCGACGGTCGCGAGCGGAACGGTTCCACCGCTGGCAGTCTGGACCTTCAACGCCCGGAGAGCGGCAAGATCGCGCCGCATGTCGACCGAGGCCTGGACCCGGATCGGGATCTGGCGATCGTCCAGATTGATCTTGGCAAGGGCTGCATCGACATCGCCGATCGTGGCGACACGGATGGTCTCCGAGATCTGCTGCGGCGTAATGCCGAGGCGGGCGGCCTGATCCTTGCGCGGGCGAACCTGCAGTTCCGGCCGGGGCAGGGCACCATCGGCACTGACGTTTGCCAGCGACGGGTCGGCACGCAGTTTCCCTTCCAGAATGCCGACGGCATTGCTCAGATCCCGCTCGTTCTTGGAGAGGAAGTTGAACGAAAGGTCACGCTCGCCGCGGTCGTTGAGCTTCAGGATGCGCACGTCGGGGATGTGACGGAGCTTTGCAAAGACTTCCTTCTCGATATCCCATTGCGGACGGACGCGGCCGTGAACCTCGACCTTCGGGAGGTGCGGGCCAATGAACGGGATTGCGCCCAGAAAATCGTTCACAAGCTTCTTCAACAACGACTGGTCGAGTTTCTGCAGAGCGAGTGTTACGGTCGCGCGGCGCAGTTCGAGATCGCCCTTCGGCGATGCGCCGCCGAGTACGAAGACGCTATCAACGCCATTGATATCCTTGACGTTCCTGAAGATTTCGTCGGTGGTCGCCTCTGTGTCGTCGAGCGTCGCGTTCGGCGGCAGTTCGACCGAAAGGACGATGCGGGACGCATCTTCCGGCGGCAGGAAGCTGCCCGGCACCTGCGCAAGCAGGGCCACCGAGCCGATGAGGAAGCCGATTGCGGCAATCAGCGTCGCATAGCGGGTCCACCAGCGGCTGGTCGTAGCACGCACGAGCCGCGTATAGCCGCGGAAGAACCAGCCGTCGTTGTCGTGGTGGTCTTCGATGCCGTCTTCGGGACTCATCAGATAGGCTGCCATCATCGGCGTGATGAGGCGGGCGACCATCAGTGAGAAGAATACGGAAAAGGCGACCGTCAGGCCGAACTGGATGAAGTACTGGCCGGGGATACCCGGCATGAACGACACCGGCACGAAGACGGCGATGATCGTGAAGGTCGTGGCGATAACCGCAAGGCCGATTTCGTCGGCGGCCTCGATGGCGGCGCGATACGGCGTCTTGCCCATTTTGATATGGCGGGCAATGTTTTCGATTTCGACGATCGCGTCATCGACAAGAATACCGGTCGCCAACGTCAATGCCAGGAAGCTGACGAGGTTCAGCGAGAAGCCCATCAGGTCCATGATCCAGAAGGTCGGGATCGCAGACAGCGGCAGCGCGACCGCCGAGATCAGCGTCGCGCGCCAGTTCCGGAGGAACAGGAACACGACGACGATGGCGAGCAGCGCGCCTTCGAGCAGCGTGTCCATGGCGGCTTCGTAATTGCCGTAGGTGAAGTAGACCGAGTCGTCGATGAGCTCGATGTTGACGTTCGGGTTCTCGGCCCGCACCTTTTCGAGGCTCTTCGATACGGTTTGCGCGACGCTGACTTCGCTGGCACCCTTCGAGCGGAACACGCCGAAGGTGACGACAGGCGTCTCGTTGAAGCGCGAGAAGGATTTCGGCTCTTCGTAGGTGTCCTTGATGGCGCCGAGATCGGAGACCTTGACGAAGCGGCCGTTCGGCAGCGCGATCGTCGTATTGGCAAGCTCCGCGACATTGCGGGCGTCGCCGAGCACGCGGATCGCCTGCTCGCTGCCGGCGACCTGACCGCGACCGGAGCCGAGGTCGACGTTGGTGCCGCGAAGCTGCTGGTTGACGCTTGCAGCGGTGATGCCGTGGGCGTTGAGCTTGTCGGGGTTGAGTTCGATGCGCACCTCGCGCTCGGCGCCGCCGTAGCGGTCGACGCGACCGATGCCGGTCTGACCCTGCAGCGAGCGTTTGATGGTGTCATCGACGAACCAGGAAAGCTCCTCGAGCGTCATATCAGGCGAGGAAACCGCGAAGGTCTGGATCGCCTGGCCTTCGACGTCGATCTTGGAAACGATCGGCTCTTCGACGTTGGCAGGCAGGTCGCCGCGGATGCGGTCGATCGCGTCCTTGGTGTCCTGCACGGCCTGTTCCGTCGGCACTTCCATGCGGAACATGATGACGGTCTGCGAGTGACCGTCGGAGACGGTCGACTGGATTTCGTCGATGCCGGTGATGCTGGCGACGGCGTCTTCGATCTCCTTCGTCACCTGCATTTCGAGCTCGGCAGGCGACGCACCGCTCTGGGTCACCGAGACCGAGACGAGCGGAACGTCGATGTTCGGGAAGCGCGTGATCGGCAGCTTGTTGAAGGCCTGAATGCCCACGAAAAGCAGCAGGGCAAAGGCCAGAAGCGGCGCGATGGGATTTCGGATTGACCAGGCTGAAAAGTTCATCGGGCCGTCTCTTAGTTGGAAGCCGGGGGCTGTTCACGAACCGGCGTGATGCGGTCGCCGTCGCGGACATAGGCGCCCGCCTTGGCAACGACTTCCTCGCCAGTCTTCAGCCCTTTGGTGATCTCGACATAGGCGCCATCCTGGATGCCCGTCTCGACCTTGACGAATCTCACGACATTGTCTTCGACCTTGCGGGCCGAGGAGCCGTCATTGCCGGTCAGCACAGCCGAGAGCGGCAGTGCTACGTTCTCAGCCGTGCGCACGATGATCTCGGCGCTGCCGTACATGCCAGAGCGCGCCTTGCTGCTGTCGTCGATCAGGATGTGAACCAGACCAAGGCGCGTCAGCGGGTCGACGGTCGGCGAAACGAGGCGAACTGAGCCTGATAGCTTCTCCCGGCTTCCAGAAAGCGACAGCGTCGCCTTCTGGCCGGGCTCGATCTTGACGATGTCGGTCTCGCCGACCTCTGCAACGAGCTCGATCTTGTCATCGCGGATGATGGTGAAGAGTGGTTCGCCAGTGCCTGACGCAATGGCGCCAACCTTGGCGTTCTTGGCAGAAACCGTGCCGTCGACAGGCGTTTTGACATCCGTGCGGGCAAGCTTGAGATCAGCGTCGGCGATCTGGCTGTCGGTAACCTTGATATCGGCAATTGCGACCTGGATCGCCTGTTCGGCGGAGGATACGCGCGCGTTTGCGGATGCTGCGGCTGCATCTGCCTGCTCGACCGTCGCGGTGGAAACGGTGCCCTTCTTGCCCATCTCCTGGGCGCGGGCCTGCTGCTGGCGTGCCTGTTCGGCATTGGCCTGCGCTTCGATCAACTGAGAGCGCAGCTGCGCCAGGCTTGCCTCGTTCTTGGCCTTCGTGGCCAGCAGCTGGCTCTTCTGCAGCAGAAGGGCGTCGTCGTTGAGCGTAGCCAGCGCGCTGCCTGAGCGGACCCGGTCGCCGACATCGGCGTTCAGCGCGCGAATCGACAGGCCCTCGACTTGAGGCTGGATGTAAATCTCCTCGACCGGCTTTACCGTTCCGGTCGCGATGACGCGGTCCACCAGCGTGCGGTTGGATGCTTTGGTTACCACGATAGCGGGCAGGTTCTGCTGCGGTTTGGCGACCGGTGCCTCCTGGGCAAATACCGTCGAAGCCGCCAGGGCAGCCAGGAAAACAGTAGAGGCGCGTAGAATGTTGAGTGGCGTGCGTGCCATGCGTCTTCGTCCAGTCCTTGACAAGGTCAGCCAAACTCGCGCGTTATCATAAGCTCGCGAAAGGCCTGTTTCCGTATTTTTATTCTCAGAGTTATTCCCGCRTCTTCCGCCGTCTCTTACTTGAGAGGTCCCACGTCCGGCAAAATCGGATTGTACGTGGTATCGTTTTGTCCATCGCGCAAGTCCGGCAGAAAATAATTCCTCATGAGATTCATACTAATTACCATCGGAAGGCAAATCAATCACCGGCGGGTTATGCAAGCATTACGATAGTTGATCACTTTCATATGTCATAATGACGTCCGAACCAGTGGCGATGCGACACCGGCCTGGTAATTTCTCTCGTTTGCCAAAGAAAAACGCGCGGATCAGCTCCGCGCGTTCTTTTTGTGTCGAATGCAGACTACTTGGCGGCTGCGTCCGTGATGTCGTGCGTCCAGGCGCCGGTAGGCTCCTTGCTGATGATCTTCTGATCGAGGAGGGCCTTGGCCGTACGATCATAGAGCGTCGTGTCGAGCTTGCCGGTGCCGTCGCCGATCAGCTTGGCGACTTCGCCCATCATGCGCTTTTGATGGTTTTCGTCCTGGCCGCCGGCATCGACGACGATCCCGGCCGCTTCGTCGGGGTTCTCGACAGCGTACTTCCAGCCCTTCATCGAAGCCTTGACGAACTTGGCCATTTTTTCCTTGAAGGCAGGGTCCTTGAGCTTGTCTCCCGAGGCATAGAGGCCGTCTTCGAGAAGATCGTTGCCCATGGCGGTGTAGTTGAAGACCGTCAGCTCTTCCGGCTTGAAGCCGGCATCGATCGCCTGCCAGTATTCATTGTAGGTCATGACGGAGATGCAGTCGGCCTGCTTTTGCAGGAGCGGCTGCACGTCGAAGCTCTGCTTCAGCACCGTCACGCCATCAGCGCCGCCTTCGGTCTTGAGGCCGAGCTTGTTCATCCAGGCGAAGAACGGATATTCGTTGCCGAAGAACCAGACGCCGAGCGTGTGGCCCTTGAAATCGGCTTCGGTCTTGACCGGGCCGTCCTTGCGGCAGATCAGCTCCATGCCGGACTTCTGATAGGGCTGGGCGATGTTGACGAGCGGGACGCCCTTTTCGCGCGCCACCAGCGCACCACCCATCCAGTCGACGATCACGTCGGCGCCGCCGCCGGCAATTACCTGCTCCGGTGCGATATCGGGACCGCCCGGCTTGATGTCGACGTCGAGGCCCTCTTCCTTGTAGTAGCCCTTGTCCTTGGCGACGTAGTAGCCGGCGAACTGCGACTGGGTGACCCATTTCAGCTGCAGCGTCACCTTCTCTGCAGCCATCGCATTGGCTGCGGCAAGCGACATCGCGCTCGCCATCATTGCCACAATCAGTTTTTTCATTTTCTTGTTCCCTCTGAAGTTATGCCCAATCCCTTTTGCGGGAATAAAGCGACGCCTAGCCACCACGGATAGACGGATGCCAGAAAGTCACCGCCCGTTCTGCAAGGGCGACGACGCCATAAAAGATCGAGCCGGCAAGCGCCGCAACGGCGATTTCCGCCCAGACCATGTCGACATTCATGCGCCCGATCTCGGTGGAAATACGGAAGCCCATGCCGACGATCGGCGTACCAAAGAACTCCGCGACGATGGCACCGATCAGCGCCAGCGTCGAGTTGATCTTCAATGCATTGAAAATGAAAGGCATGGCTGCGGGGAGCCTGAGCTTCAGCAGGATCTGCCAATAGTTGGAGGCGTAGGTCTGCATCAGGTCACGCTCCATCGGACCGGATGCCGCGAGGCCGGCGACGGTGTTCACCAGCATCGGGAAGAACGTCATGATGACAACGACCGCCGCCTTCGACTGCCAGTCGAAGCCGAACCACATGACCATGATCGGTGCGACGCCGATCATCGGCAGCGCGGAAACCATGTTGCCGATCGGAAGCAGGCCACGGCGCAGGAAGGCGACGCGGTCGGCGAGGATCGCGACGACGAAACCGCTGGCGCAGCCGATGACGTAGCCGGCGAGCACGGCCTTGAAGATCGTCTGCCTGACGTCCTCGCCGAGCGTCGGCAGCGATCCGACAATGCGCGCGCCGATGGCACTGGGCGGCGGCAACAGGACGAAGGGAATGCCGGCGCCGCGGGTGAGCGATTCCCAGATGATCAGGATCCATGCTCCGAAGATGGCGGGAATCAGGAGCCGGAGGAGCGACCGTTGGGAGCCCGATGCGGGTTTCATCTCCGAAAGCTCCGTGACGCAGCGCCAGGCCAGCAACCAGCAGGCGGCCATCAGGAGGAAGAATGACTTCGTCGCAAGCCCCTCGTTGCCGGTGATGCCCGACAGCAGCAGCCAAGCGGCCCAATGGGCGCCGACGAACAGGGCCGCGGTCACATGGAGCCTCGGGAGCGGGGCGAACGAGACGAGCGCTGTGGCCACGATCAAGGCGATGGTCAATGCCACCGTCGTCTGCGAGACGGGTTGCGGTGCACCGGCGCGAAGGATCGGCAACGTCACCAGTGCCAATACGGTGAGGAGTAGCGCGAGCGCTCCCTGCCAGGAAAAAGCCAAGTGCTTCATGCCGGTCTCCCGCCCATCGACTTGTCGACGATCTTGGCCACCAGCCCGACGACCGCAATCAGGAGCGCCGCAAGAACCGAGCCGGCGACGAGGGCGGCCCAAATGTCAATGGTCTGGCTGTAGTAGGAGCCGGCCAGGAGCTTGGAGCCGATCCCGGCGACTGCGCCGGTCGGCAGTTCGCCGACGATGGCACCGACGAGGCTTGCGGCGATCGCAACCTTCATCGACGTGAAGAGGTAGGGAACGGAGGCCGGCACGCGCAGCTTCCAGAAGGTCTGCGCGGCGGATGCGTTGTAGGTGCGCATCAGATCCAGGAACATGACCTCGGGCGAACGGAGGCCCTTCACCATGCCGACTGTCACCGGGAAGAAGGACAGATAGGTGGAGATCAGAGCCTTCGGTATGAGGCCCGTAATGTTGATCGCGCCGAGGACCACGATCACCATCGGGGCGATCGCCAGGATCGGTATGGTCTGCGAAGTGATGATCCACGGCATGAGGCTGCGGTCGAGCGCCTTGATATGAACGATGCCAACGGCAATCAGGATGCCGAGCAGGGTGCCGAAGCTGAAACCGAGGACCGTGGAGGAGAGGGTGACGCCGCTGTGATAGACGAGGCTGCGGTTGCTGGAGAGCTTGCGCAGGAAGGTGTTCTCGAACACGTTCTGCGCCACCTGGTGCGGGGCGGGCAGCAGCGGCTTGGGCTGGGAGAGGGTCTGTTGGATGAACTCTACGGTGCCGGGCGTCAGGTTGCCGCGGATGTTCATGTCGCGCTGGAAGGGCGCGTTCATCAGCATGGCGGCGATGTACCAGATGACGACCAGAACGCAGAGGATCGAGACGACGGGGACGAACTTGTCCTTGAGCGTGTCAGGTTTCATGTGCTTGCTCCTCTTCCCCCGCTGGGGAGAAGGAAATGCCGGCGAGCCTAATGCTCATAGCTGTGCCCCGCTCTCAGACCCTCGCGGACGCGGTGGGCGATCTCGAGGAATTCGGGCGTCTCGCGGATGCCCAAGGGGCGTTCCTTCGGAAGCGTGGAGTCGATGATATCGGTGACGCGGCCCGGGCGTGGCGACATGACGACGATCTTGGTCGAGAGGTAGACGGCTTCCGGGATAGAGTGGGTGACGAAGCAGATCGTCTTGTTGGTGCGCGCCCAAAGCTTGAGAAGTTCTTCGTTGAGGTGGTCGCGGACGATCTCGTCCAGTGCGCCGAAGGGCTCGTCCATCAAAAGCAGGTCGGCGTCGAATGCCAAAGCGCGGGCGATCGAGGCGCGTTGCTGCATGCCGCCTGAGAGCTGCCAGGGGAATTTCTTTTCGAAGCCGGAGAGGTTCACCAGCTCGAGCGCCTCGGCGATCCGCTTTTTCCTGTCGGCGGAGGGGTAGCTCATGATTTCCAGCGGCAGGGCGATGTTTTTTTCGATGGTCCGCCAGGGATAGAGCGCGGGCGCCTGGAAGACATAGCCGTATGCGCGTGCCTTGCGGGCTTGCTCCGGTGTCATGCCGTTGACCGTGATGTCACCCGAGGTCTTCTTCTCAAGATCGGCGATGACACGCAGAAACGTCGTCTTGCCGCAGCCGGAGGGGCCGATGAAGGAGACGAAGTCGCCCTTGCGCACATCGAGGTTGACGTTGCTCAGCGCATGCACCGGAGCATCGTTGGCCTGGTAGGTGAGACAGAGATCCTTGGCGGATACGACGGAGGCAGCTTGCGTCAATGCTGATGGACCCTGTTTTCCCCGCGCCGAGGCGGTTTGCGTGATAGTATGAGTACCGGTTTTCAATGAACCGGCAAGCTCCATGGAGGATGAGGATGGACGCAACATTAAAGCCTACCTGTCATGTTGTCCGCCCGAGCCATGCCTATGACGGCAAGCAGGGGCTGAGTTACTTCCGAGGCATCGCCGCCGAGACGGTGGGCGCCAAGGGCATCTGCATGCACCTCCTGACGATCCCGCCCGGCGTGCGCGCCAAGGCGCATCTGCACGAGGCGCACGAAACGGCGATCTACATGCTCTCTGGCGAGGCACACACCTGGTACGGCGACAAGCTGGAGCATCACGTGATCGTTCACGCCGGCGAGCTGTTTTACATTCCGGCCGGTGTGCCGCATCAGCCGGCGAACCTCAGCAGCACGCCCTGCACGGCGATCATCGCCCGCACCGACCCGAACGAGCAGGAGAGCGTCGTGCTGCTGCCGGAACTGGACGCGCTGGTGCAAGGCTGAAGCCACGATCAGACCCCGCTTGCCGGAATGCCGGATCGCTCGACCTTGCGCGGCGCGGTGATCTCCTTCCAGGTCGACAGCGCCTTGCTTACGGCCGTGACCGGCTCGCGCCTGACGAACTCGCCGTGGCCCTCGCGGGTCTTTATCGTATCCTCTTCGATGGCGACCACCCCGCGCGTCAGCGTGTAGCGCGGCAGGCCGGTGACTTGCTTGCCCTCGAAGACGTTGTAATCGATCGCCGACTGCTGGGTTTGGGCTGAAATGGTCTTCGAACGCTTCGGATCCCAGACGACGAGGTCCGCATCGGCACCGACCAGGATCGCACCCTTGCGGGGATAGATGTTGAGGATCTTGGCGATATTGGTTGAGGTGACGGCGACGAACTCGTTCATCGTCAGGCGGCCGGTGTTGACGCCATGGGTCCAGAGCATCGGCATGCGGTCCTGGAGCCCGCCGGTGCCGTTCGGGATCTTGGTGAAGTCGCCGATGCCATAGCGTTTCTGGTCTGTTGTAAAGGCGCAGTGGTCGGTGGCGACGACCTGCAGCGAGCCGGAGGCAAGGCCTGCCCAAAGCGAGTCCTGATGCTGCTTGTTGCGGAATGGCGGCGACATGACGCGGCGGGCGGCATGGTCCCAATCCTTGTCGAAGTATTCGGTCTCATCGAGCGTCAGGTGCTGGATCAGCGGCTCGCCATAGGCGCGGATGCCTTTCTGGCGGGCGCGGCGGATCGCTTCATGGGCCTGTTCGCAGGAGGTGTGGACGATATAGACCGGGCAGCCGGCCATGTCGGCGATCATGATGGCGCGGTTGGTGGCCTCGCCTTCGACCTCGGCCGGGCGGGAATAGGCGTGAGCTTCCGGCCCGTTGTTGCCTTCGGCCAGAAGTTTGGCAGACAGCGAGGCAACGACGTCGCCGTTTTCGGCGTGGACCAGGGGCAGGGCGCCGAGCTCGGCGCAGCGCTGGAAGGAGGCGAACATCTCGTCGTCGTTCACCATCAGCGCGCCCTTGTAGGCCATGAAGTGCTTGAAGGTGTTGATGCCCTTCTCCTCAACGACGGTTTTCATCTCGTTGAAGACCTGCTCGCTCCACCAGGTAATCGCCATGTGGAAGGAATAGTCGCAATTGGCGCGGGTCGACTTGTTGTCCCACATGGTCAGCGCTTCCAGCAGCGACTGCCCGGGCGAGGGGAGCGCGAAGTCGACCACCATCGTCGTGCCGCCGGCAAGCGCGGCGCGCGTGCCGCTTTCGAAGTCGTCCGAAGAATAGGTGCCCATGAAGGGCATTTCGAGATGGGTGTGAGGATCGATGCCGCCCGGCATGATGTAACAGCCCGATGCATCCAGCGTCTCGTTTCCGGAAAGGTTCGGGCCGATCTCGACGATCCTGCCCCCCTCAATCTTCAAGTCCGCCTTGTAGGTCAGGTCCGCGGTGACGACTGTTCCGCCCTTAATGACTGTGCTCATGATCGTTCCCTTGAGTTTGCTTGCCGCGGCTCTGCGTCCGCCAGGAATAAAGAAGGCGGGAGTGATCCCGCCTTCCGTCATGCAACGATTTCGGCTGTCTCGACGACGGCGTGGAAAAGGACATCGGCGCCGGCCGTGGCCCATTCCTTGGAGATCTCTTCCGCCTCGTTGTGCGAAAGACCGCCGACGCAGGGGCACATGACCATCGTCGCGGGTGCGACCTTCGCCGCCCAGCAGGCGTCGTGGCCGGCGCCTGAGATAATGTTCATGTGGCTGTAGCCAAGCCGCTCGGCAGCGTTGCGAACGGCGGTGACCAGTTTCGGATCGAAGGTCACCGGCTCGAAGTGGCCGATTGGTTCGATCGAACAGCCAACGCCGAGCGCGTCCGTAATCTTTGGCGCCTCGGCCTCGATCTTCGCGCGCATGCGGTCGAGCTTGGCCTTGTCGGGCGAGCGGATGTCGACGGTGAAGACGACCTTGCCCGGAAGCACATTGCGAGAATTGGGCGAAAAGAATACCTGGCCAACGCCGCCGACGGCGCCGGGCTGGTTTTCCATGGCGACGCCCTGAACCATTTCGATGATACGCGACATTGCCAGGCCGGCATTGACGCGCAGGTTCATGGGCGTTGAACCGGTATGGGCTTCCCTGCCGGTCAGCGTGAATTCGAGCCACCACAAGCCCTGACAGTGGGTGACGACGCCAATCTGCTTTTCCTCGGCCTCAAGGATCGGGCCCTGTTCGATATGATACTCGAAGTAGGCGTGCATCTTGCGTGCGCCGACCTCTTCGTCCCCGACCCAGCCGATGCGCTTCAACTCTTCGCCGAAGGTCTTGCCCTCAGGATCCTTGCGGTCATAGGCGTATTCCAGCGAGTGAACACCGGCGAAGACGCCGGAGGCGAGCATGGCGGGCGCAAAGCGTGCGCCTTCCTCGTTGGTCCAGTTGGTGACGACGATGGGATGCTTGGTCTTGATGCCGAGGTCGTTCATCGTCCGCACGATTTCGAGCGCGCCGAGAACGCCTAGCACGCCATCGTACTTGCCGCCGGTCGGCTGCGTGTCGAGATGCGAGCCGACGTAGACGGGCAGGGCGTCCGGATCGGTGCCGGGGCGGGTGGCGAACATCGTGCCGATCTTGTCGACGCCCATCGTCATGCCTGCGGCTTCGCACCAGGTCCTGAAAAGGCTGCGCCCTTGCGCATCGGCATCAGTCAAGGTCTGGCGGTTGTTGCCGCCCGATATGCCGGGGCCGACCTTTGCCATGTCCATGAGACTGTCCCAGAGACGGTCCCCATTGACGCGCATGTTCTCGCCTGGTGCTGCCACCATATCCGTATTCCTCACCTGTTTTTTCGCAGTCATGCAAGGCGCATGCCCGCTCGTTCCCGCAGTCAATTTCTGGCGCTCTTGTTTGTTTTGTTCAGCGCCGGAAAATCGCCAGTTGCCTTTGCTTTGCATCTGACAGATAATTTGACCGATTGGTAAACATTACAACTTCCATCGCCGGGCTCAAGACGAAAATCAGGAAAAATACAGACAAAATTGCGAGCAAATGCTTATTTTTCAAGCAATCCGTCGAATATGCTCTCGATTAAGCGAAGCCGTTGAAGTTGAAGGGAAAACAAGGGCGATATGGCAATTCCGAGAGCAGCGAGGACGCAACGGCGCACGCGCATTCAGGAAGAGAAGGAAGAGCAGATCCTGGAAGCCGCGCTCGATGTGTTTTCGGTCAGCGGTTTTCGCGGCTCGACGATCGACCAGATCGCCGAAGTGGCGGGCATGTCGAAGCCCAATCTGCTCTATTATTTCCGTACCAAGGAGGCGATGCACCGGGCGTTGATCGACCGTGTGCTGTTCACCTGGCTCGAGCCGCTGCGCGCCTTCGATGCCGAGGGCAATCCGGAGAGCGAAATCCGCAGCTATATCAGGCGCAAGCTGGAGATGGCGCGCGACTTTCCGCGCGAAAGCCGGCTCTTCGCCAACGAAGTGCTGCAGGGAGCACCGCATATCGAAGACGAACTCAAAGGGCCGCTCAAGGATCTTGTGGACGAGAAGGCCGAGGTCATCCGGGTATGGGCCAGAGCCGGGAAGATCGCAAAATGTGATCCCTACCACCTGATCTTCTCGATCTGGTCGACGACGCAGCATTATGCGGATTTCGATGTCCAGGTGCGCGCCGTCCTCGGCCAGGGGCAAGCCGGCGAGGGCCGCTTCGAGGATGCGGCCCGCTTTCTCGAACAGCTTTTCATCGACGGGCTGACCATCCGGCCTGCTCAGCCGACCTCATGATTTGACGATCGGCGGCAGTCGGCCAAGAGCGCTTGCGACGCTTTCGATCGTATAGGGCTTCTGCAGCACGTTGACGGCGAAAGCGCCATACGCTTGCGAGACGCCTTCGCCGTAGCCGGTCGCGACAATCACGGGTATTTTCTCTGCCACCAGCCTTTCGGCGACGGAGAGGCTTGTCTCCTCGCCCGGATGGACATCAAGCACAGCGAGATCGAAGTGGTGACTGTCGATCGCCTCCAGCGCCTGCGCTACATTGGGGGCCAGCGTGACGCGGCGTGCGCCCAGCTGAAGAAAGATGTCTTCGCCATCCATCGCAATGATCAGATTGTCTTCGAGCAAAAGGAGGTCGAGGCCGGTCAACGGCTTTTCTTCGACAGGTTCGAGGGCATGGTCATCCGATGGTCGGGATCGCTCGGAAATCATGGAAACCGCGCCCTCGACAAAGGTCGAAAATTTCGCGGGGATGCAGAAATGCGCCCGCAAGCCTTCCGGTTCGTAGTGAACCTCTGTCTCGCCGCCAAGCTCGTAGGGGATCGATCGGCGGATGATCGTTGTGCCGAACCCCTGCCGCATCGGCTGCGCAACCGGCGGTCCGCCGCTTTCCTGCCAGTCGATGACAAGATTTCCATCCTCATCTTTCCGCCAGGCGAGCGTGACGCCGCCGCCGTCATCGCCGAGGCTACCGTACTTTGCGCTATTGGTGACGAGTTCGTGAAAAACCAGCGCGGCGATCGAGAATGCCTGCGGTGCGAGCAGCACTTCGGGGCCGGAGATGGCAATGCGTGCCGGGTTCTTGCCGAAATAGGCTGCGACTTCGGCCTGAAGCAGAGCGCGGAGCGGCGCGGGCGCCCAGTGATCACGCGTAATCTGGTCGTGGGCTCGCGCAAGGGCCTGAACGCGACCCTCGAGATGACCGATGAAATCGGACGCACTGTCCGTCGTGCCGCGCGACTGGCGGATCAGCCCGCTGATCAAGCTCAGAATGTTGCGGACGCGGTGGTTCAGTTCGGCGATCAGAAGCTGCTGCCGCTCGTTCGCCTGCTGGCGCACGGCATTCGCCTTGTCGGTCAAGCGCAACACCACTTCGATCAGCGTCACGCGGATCGTTTCGGCGACGCGGAGCTCGGCCGTGGAGAACGGGTGCGAGTGATCCCGGACCAGTTCCGACCAGGTCTCGAAGCTCTTGCGCGGCGTCAGGCGCGGGCCGTTCGGCCCGTATTCCACGGGCTTGTGTGGATCACCCGCCCAGCGGACGCTGCGGACGATTTCCTGCCGGAACAGGACCACGTAGTCGCGCGGCGATCGGGATATGGGAATTGCGATGAGGCCGGCCACGACACCGTTCGGCATCACACCCGGGGAGGATTGCGATATATTGTCCGTCGCAAAGACGCGGCCGGCTGCATTCCGGTTCAAGATCCGGACGAGTTCTGAAAATTGCCCCTGCGTTGGCGCAAGGCCGCTCAGGGCGCAGCGGCCGTCGATCCAGACCCCTATTCCATCCGCGGGAATCGCATCGGCAAGCGCTTCAATCAGCCAGGAGGGATCGTCCAGAAGGCTGGCATTGTCCGCGACCGATGTCAGAAGCCGATCGGCGATCTGCCGGGCCTTCGTTTCGAATTCCAGCGTCAGCCGTCGCTCGCGGCTTTCCAGGCGGGAGGCGAACATCTGGCCGAACAGCTCCGAGACGGTGCGGCGTTCGAACGAGGGGAGACGCGCCGAATAGTGGTGGCAGGCAAACAGACCCCATAGCCTCCCGTCGACGACAATCGAGATGGAAAGCGATGCGCCAACTCCCATGTTCTTCAGGTATTCGATGTGGATCGGCGATACCGACCGAAGCATCGATATCGACAGGTCGAGCGGGCGACCATGTGCATCCAGCTCGGGCAATACCGACACATTGACGGCACCGACGTCGGCAATGATGCGGAAAAGATTGCGCGTATAAAGCGCGCGCGCCTGGACCGGGATATCAGAGGCCGGATAGTGGAGGCCCAGGAACGAACCGATACCGGAGCGTGCCGCTTCGGCCACGACTTCGCCGGCGCCGCTTTCGTCAAACCGATAGACCATCACCCGGTCGAAGCCTGTCAGCGCACGCGCCTGCCTTGCCCCCTCCCGGAAGAAAGCTTCCAGCGTGCCTGCCTGATCTAGCCTCGCCGTCATGCTTCGGATGGACGCGGAAGAACCGCCCTGGCTCCCCTCCTGTGAAGGTTCGGCCTCGATGACGACCTGCTCGTCGCTCATATGAAGCGCAATGTCGAAAAGCGGGCCGCCTTCGGACAAGGTCACGCCGAACAGCCGCTCGACCATATCAGGACCCTGCATGATGCTCAGACGATTGCGGAGTGCATGGATGGTCTTTGAATGGATAATCTGCGACACCGGCTGGCCGGTGATCGCCTCATGGGACACGCCAACGAACTGCTCAAGGTTCGCGGAGGCGCGCGCCACCAGCCAGTCCGATGAGACGACCAGCAGGAAACCAAAGGGTTGAATGGATCCCAGCCTGTGGATCGGTTCGCGATCACAGTTGGTCAGATCGACCCTGTCAATCTTGTCGGTCACGAGACGGCAAGCTCCAGCTGAAGCTCGGCTGCGTTGCGGAAGAGCGCGAAAACTGTCCGGGCAGCTTCGATCGCCCGGGCCTCGTCCGTGACTGCGACGTCCAGGGCATCCATGAAGCTCCTGGCGCCTCCCTTCGGGCCAAGCGGCGCCAGATAGCGGGACGGCAACGATGCAGGCACTCTTTTCGCCAGCATGGCGCCCCCCAACTTTGAACCCTCGAGAACATAGGCTGCACCCCATAGTGCCGCGTGACCTTCAAATGGCGGCACCGGCAACAGTGGGGGCGTTTGGGCACCAAGGTCTGCCAGATCGGCAACAAGCAGATGGCGGCGTCTGCGGGCCGGCCAGTCCAGCAATAGCGAACCTATGCCCGCCTCTTCGAGGCCAACCTCTACGGCCGGAATTATTCTGGCGTGTGCTGAAAGAAAGGCGCGATACGCAATCGGATCTGCCAGATCGAAGCGACCAAAGATATCGTCTACCGCTGCGTGGCAATCGCTGGTGTGGGCGCGAAGCGCGCTGCGAAAAGGCATGCTGTTGAATTTCCGATCCCGTCCATCGAATTCCTGGCAGAATTTCAGATATGAGGCAGGAAGTTCGCATTTCCACTGCAGACGTCAAGAAACTTGAGCGCTGACGGCCGAAAATTCAATTGGGAAGGTACCTTACAAGCGCGCCTGGGACAGCGGTCGGAAAGGTAGGCGGCGGACGATCGCTGCCGGCGCGAACGGTCCGCCGCCAATCGGGTCAGGCCGCCACGCTCGCCTCGGCGATCTGGAATGCGAAACCTTCGTCGGACCAGCCGGTCATTCCGCCGATCATCACCTTTACCGAGAGCCCGAGCCTGGCGAGGCGAAGGGCTGCCTTGTCGGTGCCGTTGCAATGCGGGCCGGCGCAATAGACGACAAAGAGCGTCTCTGTTGGCCACTGCGACATACGGTGCGCGGTCATCTTGCCGTGCGGCAGGTTGATCGCGCCGGGGATATGCGACGCAGCAAAAAGCGTCGGCGCGCGTACGTCCAGCAGGACGAAGTCGGCTTGTGCCGCGGACATCGATGCGTGGACATCCCAGCAATCCGTTTCGAAAGCGAGCTTGCGGGCGTAGTAGGCAGCGGTTGCCTCGGGGGAGGCTGCGGTGATTTCGGCGACGGCGTTTGGCATGGTATTTCCTTTCCCGGTTTGATTGCCGTGAAGGATGCAAGATGATAGGTCAATTGGAAATTGGCCATAATGACGATTGGCGTAAAGATCGTGCCAAATGCTACTTCACTTTCCGGTCCGAGGGTCGTTGTGCTCGCCTATGACGGGCTCTGCACCTTCGAGTTCGGCATTGCCTACGAGGTTTTCGGCCTCCCGCGTCCGGAGATGGGCACGGATTGGTATCGCTTTGCGGTCTGCAGCATAGAGCCTGGGCCGCTTCGGGCAGCTGGTGGATTAACGGTGACGGTCGATTGCGGCCTCGATATCCTCGACCAAGCCGATCTGATCGTCGTTCCCGGCTGGCGTGCGATCGACGCGCCGGTGCCGGATGCCCTGGCTTGTGCGCTCCGGGCCGCTCATGGACGCGGCGCACGCATCATGTCGCTCTGCTCCGGGGTCGCGGTCCTTGCAGCTTCAGGGCTATTGATGGGGCGCCGTGCGACGACGCATTGGCGATACGTTTCGTCGATCGCGCAGCGCTATCCCGATGTCAGTCTCGATGCCGGCGTGCTCTACATGGACGAAGGCAGCATCCTGACGGCGGCGGGGAGCGCGGCCGGGATCGATCTCTGTCTGCATGTGGTGCGCGGAGATTTCGGCACGGAAGCCGCCAACAGCGTTGCCCGGCGGCTGGTGTTGCCGCCGCATCGCGAGGGCGGGCAGGCTCAGTTCATCCGCACGCCGGTGCCTGAGGAGCGGGAAGGCATCCGGCTCGGTCCCTTGATCGATTGGATGCGGGAAAGTCTGGACGAGGATCAGCCGATCAGTCTGCTCGCCACAAAAGCCGGCATGAGCCAGCGAACATTTCAGCGCCGCTTCGAAAAGACGACCGGCCTCAGCGTCGGCGAATGGCTGCTCAACGAGCGGATGCGCCACGCCCGCGAACTTCTGGAAAAACAGGTCGCCGCCTCGCTCGACGATATCGCAGCCTGCAGCGGTTTCGGAACGCTGGCAACGATGCGCCATCACTTTCGCAAGCGTCTCGGCACGAGCCCGGGGGCTTACCGGAAGACGTTCGCGGGTGGCTGATGGTTGAGACTTGAGACGGAGGTCGATCGCCTATCGGTGCCCTCGTCGTGTGCTTGTCACAGGCATGAGGGAGGGCGGAGCCGCGGAACAGTCCCCCGCGGCACCTGCGTTCGGCTTACTCCGCGGCCTGTGTGGCCATCGGATTGTTCGGATGGGTCGTCCAGTTGGCGTAATGGGGGTCGACGATCTTGCCGGTGCGCCTATCGAGGGCGCCTGCAGGCAGTTGCTCCATGGTGATGCAGTTCTCGACCGGACAGACGTTGACGCACAGATTGCAGCCGACGCATTCTTCCTCCATCACCTCGAAGTGCCTGACACCATTGACGAACTGGGTGATCGCCTGATGTGAGGTATCCTCGCAGGCAATGTGGCAGCGGCCGCATTTGATGCAGGCATCCTGATCAATCTTCGCCTTGGCGATGTAGTTGAGGTTGAGGTACTGCCAGTCGGAAACGTTCGGGACGGCGCGGCCGGTGATGTCGTCGAGGTTTCGATGGCCCTTGGCATCCATCCAGCCGGAGAGGCCGGTGATCATCTCCTGAACGATCTTGAAGCCGTAGGTCATAGCTGCCGTGCAGACCTGCACGTTGCCAGCGCCAAGCACCAGGAACTCGGCAGCGTCGCGCCACGTGGTGATGCCGCCGATACCAGAAATCGGCAGCCCGTAGGTCTCCGGATCGCGGGCGATTTCGGCCACCATGTTCAAAGCGATCGGCTTGACCGCCGGACCGCAATAGCCGCCATGGCTGCCGCGACCGTCGATCGACGGCTCAGGCGCGAACGTATCGAGGTTGACTGAGGTGATCGAATTGATTGTGTTGATCAGCGAGACCGCATCGGTGCCGCCTGATTTGGCGGCACGCGCCGGCTTGCGGACGTCGGTGATGTTGGGCGTCAGTTTGGTGATCACAGGCATGCGCGTGTATTGCTTGCACCAGCGCACGACCATTTCGATGTATTCCGGCACCTGTCCGACGGCAGCGCCCATGCCGCGCTCGGACATGCCGTGGGGACAGCCGAAGTTGAGCTCGATGCCATCGGCGCCGGTTTCTTCGACCAGCGGCAGGATCGCCTTCCAGGCATTTTCCTCGCAGGGCACCATGATGGAAGCGATGAGGGCGCGGTCCGGCCAGTTCATCTTCACCTGCTTCATTTCGCGCAGGTTGGTGTAGAGGTCCCGGTCGGTAATCAGCTCGATATTGTTCAGGCCCAGCAGACGGCGGTCGGCGCCCCAGATCGCGCCGTAGCGCGGTCCGTTGACGTTGACGACAGGCGGACCCTCTTCGCCCAGCGTTTTCCAGACGACGCCGCCCCAGCCTGCCTTGAAGGCACGCTCGACGTTATAGGCCTTGTCGGTCGGCGGCGCGGAGGCCAGCCAGAAGGGGTTCGGAGACTTTATGCCGACGAAGTTATTGCGGAGATCAGCCATTGTTCATTCTCCTCTTCACGCGACGGCTGCGGACTGCTGCGCACCGGCAGCAAGCACGCGGTTGATGGATTCTGCGGCATCGCGTCCTTGCGCTACTGCCGAGACGGTGAGGTCATCGCCGCCGAAGACGCAGTCACCGCCAGCCCAGATGCCTTCCAGCGAGGTGCGGCCTTCGCCATCGATGGCAATGCGGCCGGATTCCATGCGCAACGCTCCGAGACCCGAGGCCTCGAACGTCTGACCGATCGCCTTGAAGACCTGGTCTGCAGCAATCACGCCGGTTTCCCCGGTCGTCGTCAGGCGACCATCGGAAAGCTTCGTATACTCGACCTCGATCGCGGCCACCTTGCCATCCTTCGACAGGATCGATTTCGGGGCCAGCCAATGGCGGATGATGACGCCCTTGGACGTCGCCAGATCCTGTTCGAACTCGGATGCGTTCATGTGCTCTTTGCCGCGGCGGTAGCAGATCGTCACCTCGTCGGCGCCGAGAAGCTTGGCCTGTACGGCGGCGTCGATCGCTGTCATGCCGCCGCCAAGAACGACAACGCGGCGCCCGACCGGAATGCTTGCCTTGTTTCCTGCCTGGCGAAGGGCGGCAATGAAATCGACGGCATCCTCGACGCCCGGTAGTCTTTCGCCGTCCACCCGAAGAGCGTTGACGCCGGCAAGGCCGATACCGAGGAAAACGGCGTCATATTCAGACTGCAGGTCGGAGAGCGAGACGTCACGCCCCAACAGCTGCTCGTGTCTTACCTCGATGCCGCCGATCGAGAGAACATATTCGACTTCCTGCTGTGCAAAGTCGTCTACGGACTTGTAGGTGGCAATTCCGTATTCGTTGAGGCCGCCAGACTTCGGCCTTGCGTCGTAGATGACGACGTCGTGGCCCTTGACCGCAAGGCGGTGTGCTGCAGCAAGGCCGGCCGGGCCAGCGCCCACGACTGCGATCTTTTTTGCCGTCGACGCAGCGCGGCTATAGAACTGCCTGCCTGCCTGCATCGCGGCATCGGTCGCGTAGCGCTGCAGCCGGCCGATCTCCACGGGGCGCTCTTCGGCCGTGTTGCGCACGCATGCCTGCTCGCACAGATCTTCGGTGGGACAGACGCGCGCGCACATGCCGCCCAGAATGTTCTGGTCGAAAATGGTCTTGGCGGATCCGAGCTGATTTCCTGTCGATATCTGTCTTATGAAGAGCGGGATATCGATGGAGGTGGGACAGGCCGCCATGCATGGCGCGTCGTAACAGAAATAACAGCGGTCGGCGGCGACCAGCGCCTCGTGCTTGTCGAGGCGCGGATGAAGATCGGAGAAATTGTCCTCGTACTCGGCAGACGAAAGCCGGCCGGCACGTATCCCAGTTTCCAGACGTTCCATTGAAGTTCCCTCATTATTGGTAAACGGCCAGTGGAAGGAAGCGTAACTCAGGACGAAAAATTTATCAAACGGTAAATTTTTAGGCCTTTGTTTCTATGGAGGGGAGCCTATCTTCTTGTTGCAAAAGCCTTTTTTAGTTGTCGAAATGTCATCGACAGGAATACGCCGCAGCGATCAGCGGGTGTCGCGCGCGTTGGGAGAAAAAGATTCAAAAAAGCGCATCTTTTTGACGTCCTGCCGGAACCAAACGCGTGTCGGCCCGTTATGGCGATATCCGAACGGTGACCGCATCGACCCAAAATGCGCGCCCCCAAAACACCATTCGGATCCGCACTCACGGTCCCCTCCCGGTGAGTGAAGACAGCCGGTGCGCCGCCCTCGCACTGGCTGTTTTCTTTTGCAGGATCAGCGTATTCCGACCTGCTGGGGCGCGCGCTTGAGGATTTCAAACTCGGCGTCGGGGATGAGCAGATGGTATTCGATGCGACCCGGCGTCAGGCGAAGGTCGGCCTTGCCGTTGACGGAGGAGGGCACGACGCGCTCCAGCACGATCCTGCCGAAGCTGTTCTCGATGAAATCGTGTGTTGCGTTGCCGTTCGGCAGGATTTCGACCCACGAAACATGGATTGCCTTGCGGTCGGACAGAACCGTCTCCTGGCAATCCAGCGTAATCGAAGGGGCGCCGCCGGAGATGGCGCCGAATGTGGCGGAGTTGACGATCAGCTCATGCAGAGCCAGGCCGACGTGCACGGCGGCGTTCGGCGTCAGATGCACGTTCAAACCCGTGACGGGCAGAGGTCCAACGGTGTCGGGCCAGTAGGGCGCGAATTGCTTTACCGTAAGCTCGAACAGGAAAGCACCGCGCCAACTGGAGTCCGTGATGAGATCTTGGGAGTTCGACAGAGACTGCAACCGTCCACGAAATTTTACGAGGAAGCTGTCGAGCGAAAGTGTGTTGCGGGCGGTCTGGGTGGCGATCCCCTGGATGATGGCGAGGAGGTTCTTGGAGCGGTGCGACAACTCCCGCAACAAGGATTTCAGCACTTTCTCGCGGTGCCGTGCCTCCGTGATCTCGGTGATGACGGAGAGCACGCCCTCTTCCTTGCCGAGGCCAATGCGCTGGACCTTGATTTCGTAATGGCGCATTTCGCTGTCGATCGCGATGTCGACTTCGGTGCTCGCCGGGCTGCCGCTTTCGAGAACCTTGCGCTTCAGGGCCTCCAGGTTTCGCCCATGCGTTTCGCCGAACATATCCGCATCGCTGCCGCCGGGAACCAAGAACATCTGAAAGTGCGGGGGAAGGTTCTCCGCGTAGACGATAGCGAGATCGGGATCCTGATAGACAACCGAAATTCCGGCGCTGGCGAGCGCGCGTTCCATCAACAGCTCTTTGCCTTCCAGTGCGAAGGTCGTGCCGGCCAATGGTCCAGTCCTGTTCACCCAGCCGCCTTCCTTCGATCCCTTTTTGACGCCGCAGGACGATGAAAACATCCACCCTGCGGCAAAGCCCGCTGAACGTTTCTATCTAGGCGCAAGCGCTGGATAAAACCTTAACATTCCAGCGAGCGCTCCAGATTGACTGGAACGCTCTCCATTTCGCTTTGTTCCGCAATATTGCGTCAAGCAGCTGCTTTGGTCGATTCGTTGAAGAAAAGGGCCTGACTGATCAGTGCCTTGACCATATCGGGGTTGAACGGCTTGGTCACGAGGAAGGTCGGTTCCGGCCGTTCGCCCGTCAACAGGCGCTCCGGGAAGGCCGTGATGAAAATCACCGGCACGCTCGAGGTTTTCAGGATGTCGTTGACGGCATCAATGCCAGAGCTGCCGTCGGCAAGTTGAATGTCGGCCAGAACCATACTGGGCTTCGTCTTGTTGTAGAGGGCAACCGCTTCCGCATGCGTGCGCGCGATCCCGGTAACGCGATGGCCGAGGCTTTCCACCATCTGCTCGATGTCCATCGCGATCAGCGGCTCATCCTCGATGATCATGATATCCGTTGCAACCTGGCGGGAGATTTCGCGCGATGCGCTATCAAGAAGCTTGGTGACCTCGTGTTCGTCCGCGGCGAGGATTTCAGCGATCTCTCCGACCCGGAAATTCTCGACTGACGCGAGAATGAAGGCCTGACGGGCACGTGGGGACACCTTGCCGAGATTGATCGTGGCCCGCTGCTCCCATGCATAGGGTGATGAGGGCTCTGGAATTTGAACCGTCGCGGAACCAAACAATGTGGTGAACAGTTTGTAAAGTGCGACACGGTCATCTGCCGTATCCGGGAAAATGGATATGTCCGCAATGATGGCTTCCAGAACTGCTGCGACATACGCGTCGCCAGAGGTCTGTGTGCCAGTCAAAGCCCGGGAATAGCGGCGCAGATAAGGAAGGTGCGGCGCAATTCGAGTAGAAAGTGTCATTGATAACTCCCGTATGCAGGGCCGGTAACGGCTCCAGTGGCATTTGAACGCGGCATGCCGCAAAAAAGTTCCTAAATATCAGGAACTTTTTTTTCTCAGGCGCATTCTGTTGGCGACAGTTGACGCAAATGAAGGGCGGGGCCCGTAGCGATCGGTAAACGACAAGGTGTGTTTTATCAGTCCGGTGGTGCACCCAATGACAACAGGCAAGAAGTGAAACGTTAATGACAAGCCGCAAGAATGAAGAATTGGACGGCCATCGGGAGATGCGCGCGAGCGATGTCTTGGATCCCAACAGTCAGATTGGGGTGCGTTTGAGATCGCTCTATGCGGCCGTTCAGGAAGAAGCGATCCCCGATCGCTTTCTCGATCTGCTGGAAAAACTTGATCAGGCCGAGCTGATGGCTTCGGCCAAAGTCGTCAAGTAGGGTGGACCGATGGAAAACCAGGAACCAAGCTTCAAGCGCGAGCTTCTCGCCGCCCTGCCGAGTTTGCGAGCCTTCGCGATCTCGCTGATCGGCCGACACGACCGTGCCGATGATCTCGTGCAGGATACGATCATGAAGGCCTGGGCAAAGCAGGATCACTTCGAGATGGGCACCAACATGAAGGCATGGCTCTTCACGATCCTGCGCAACGAGCTCTACAGCCAGATGCGCAAGGCCGGGCGCGAGATACAGGACAGCGACGGTCTCTTCACGGAATCCATGGCGACGCATCCGTCCCAATACGGCGCGCTCGACCTTCAGGATTTCAAGAAGGCCCTGGAGCAACTGCCGCCGGATCAACGCGAAGCGATCATCCTCGTCGGCGCGTCCGGGTTTTCTTATGAAGAGGCCGCCGAAATCTGCGGCTGCGCAGTCGGAACCATCAAGAGCCGCGTCAACCGCGCCCGCCAGCGCCTGCAGGAATTGCTCCAGATTTCCGGCGAAGCCGATTTCGGTCCCGACGCGACATCCTCACCGCTGACGTCAAAGGCGTTCGCCTTCTGACAAGCGAACACAACGAAGGAAAGCCGGTACTCAGAGGGGCGCCGGCTTTTTTTGGCGGACGGACTCGTTGGCTCAGTCGCTGCTCTTGGATCCCAACAAACTGGACGCAACGAGCGCGACGATAATCCCTGCGGTCAGCAAGGGCTGGGAACGAACAAGACCGATGCCGGCGGCGGCAAGAGATTCAACCGCCTGTCGCCTTTCCTTAGCGCGTCTGGCCTCTTGAGCATTGATAACAGTCATTGCGATAAGCACGACAATGGCGATCAGGAGAGCGCAGGCCGCCAGAAAAATTGCTGCGCCGATGGGGCCATAGATGCCCGCGAGCCAGATAGCGCCCGCCACGACCGCCAATGCATAGGCGGTCAGCACAAAGACGACGGCAATGGCAATGAAAATACCGTTGCGCTTGGTTCTCGCAACGGTACGGTGGACACTGGTGCCTACCAGGAGGCTGAGGATCGGGAAAAGCATCTAGCCTCCTAACGGCGGGCAAGGAAGGCGAGCACCAGCCCGAAGGCCAAGGCCGCGCCCACGGTCGCGATCGGGTGTTTGCGCACCGTGTCACGCACCTCGTTGGCGCCGCGAAGATATCCGTCCTGCAGCTCCCGCAGCAAGTCCTCGCTTCGTGCCATCAGTTCATCATAGCCGGCCGAGGCCTGATCGCGCATTTTTTCGCCCTGGTGGCGTGAACTTTTCCCAGCGACCCGGGTCAATGCGGCGATTTCGTCTCTCAGGGACGCAATCTGTTCCTCGATCGTCGATTCGATATCCTGAAGCGTACCGCTGCCATTGCGACGGCTGCGAACGGAGTGAAGAAAGGAAGAAGCCACAGGTTTTCTCCATTGTTACGACGCCCAACCGCGTCGCCTGGTTCAACACAGGATCACCACTCAAGCTTGCATGAAGGAATCTCGCCCGGCAATGACCCAAATCAAAGGCTTAACGCCTCCGCTGGCCAAAAGTTCCGCGCTGTCAGCCTTGCATGGCGCTGTGGGCCAGGACGAACGGCGTCCCGTCGGCAGGAAGCGTATTGACGCGGAGAGGACAGCCGAACACCGATTGCATCGTATCGTCCGTTAGAACCTCGTGGACGCTGCCGATGGCCGCCAGCCGCCCTGACTGCATCAGGAGGATCCGATCAGCGAAGAGTGCCGTGAGGTTCAGATCGTGCATCACGGCGATGACGCCGCCACCGTTGTCGCAGAACGAGCGTGCAAGGCGCATGATGGTCAGCTGGTGGCTGATGTCGAGGCTGGACACCGGCTCGTCGAGCAGGAGCCAGTTCGGTTTTCCCTCGGTGGTGGGCTCTGCGATCTGGCAGAGAACGCGGGCAAGCTGCACGCGCTGCTGCTCGCCGCCGGAAAGCTGCTGATAGAAGCGGCCCTCGTAGCCGCTGAGGTCTACGGATGCCAGGGCTTTTGCAGCAATCTGCTCCGCCTTTTCGGGATTGCGGTTGAGGCCGGACGTCAGTCCCATGCGCACGACTTCGCGAACCGTAAAGGGGAAGGAGATGACGCTTGCCTGCGGCAGGACGCCTCGGATCGCCGCCAGCTGCCAGGGATGTAGCGAGCTTACTTGGTGCCCGTTGATCTGGATATTGCCTTCATACGAAAGCTCCCCGGAGACCGCTTTCATGACGGTGGTCTTGCCGGAGCCGTTCGGCCCGGCAATGGCGGTCATCCGCCCGGCGTTGGCGGTGAAGCCGATATCATGCACGATGGTCTTGTCCGAAAGGCGGACGGAAACGCCGGATACTTCGATCATTTCATGTCACTCAAAGGGCAAGCCGGGCGCGTTGGCGCAGCAGGATCCACAGGAAGAACGGTCCGCCGACCGCTGCGGTAATGATGCCGATCGGAAGTTCCGCGGGTGCGACGACCGTGCGTGCAAGCACGTCGGCGAAGATCAGCAGCGAGCCGCCGAGGAGGGCGGATGCCGGCAGCAGGAAGCGATGGTCCGGGCCGATTGCCATGCGCAGCACGTGGGGCACGACGATGCCGACGAAACCGATGCCGCCACTGACGGCGACCGAGGCGCCCGTGGCAGCCGCAACGCTGACGATTGCTATGTTTTTGAGCCGCTGCACCGGCACGCCCATGTGGAAGGCGGCGGCCTCGCCCAGCGTGAGCGCGTTGAGGCCGCGGGCTATGAATGGTATGACGGCGAAGGAAAGCAGAATGATCGGAGCGGCTGCCGCAATCTTCGACCATGTGGCGCCGGCAAGCGAGCCCATGCCCCAGAATGTGAGGTCGCGAAGCTGCTGATCGTTGGCCATGTAGACCAGCAGGCCTGTTAGAGCCCCGGCGAGAGAGCCAAGGGCAATGCCGGCGAGCAGCATCGTCGCAACCGATGTCTGGCCGTTGCTGGTGGCGATGCGATAGAGCAGGAGCGTGGTGAGCAGACCGCCGCCGAAGGCCGCGATCGGGAGGGCGTATATGCCGAGCAGCGCATAGAGAGGTGTTGCGACAGTGCCGCCAAGCACGATCATGACGACCGCGCCAAAGCCTGCTCCAGAGGAAACGCCGACGAGGCCCGGATCGGCCAGGGGATTTCGGAAGAGACCCTGCATGACGGCGCCTGACACGGCCAGAGAACCGCCGACGAGAAAGCCGAGTATGGCGCGGGGCATCCGGATATCGAAGATGATGATCCGGTCGCGGACATTCAGGGCATCGGCCGATCCGGTGATGTTGGCGATGACGTCGAGAAAGGATGCGTCGGATGCGCCCGTCGTCACTGAAAAAAGCAGCGACAGGACGGAGCCGAGCAGGAGCAGGGCGATCGCCAGCAATGCAAGCGGCCCGCGGTCGCCCGCCTGATGCCGCTCGCGAAGCCTTGCCGGCGAAAACACTGCGCGCTCTCTTTCCATAACGTCCTGCAGAGCCACGTTCAGCTCCCGTAGATGGCTACGTTCAGCTCGCGAACGGCGCTTGCGGTACGAGGGCCGAAGCCGAGCAGATGGAGACCGTCCATGCGAACGATCGCCTTGTTTTGAACAGCGGGCGTCAGTGCGAGCGCCGGCTGTTTCATCAGGTCGTCGTTCTTGGTCGATGCGCCGTCGCCCCGGTTCATCATCAAGATCACGTCCGGCTTGGCCTCGATGATCGCTTCGTCCGTCAGCGGCTTGTAACCGGGGAAATCGCCTGCGGCGTTGACGGAGCCGGAAAGCTTGATCATGCCGTCGGCCGCGGTGCCTGTTCCCGACACCATCACCTTGCCGCCCTGCATGCTCAGGATGAACAGGATCCGCTTGCGCTCGCCCTCGGGGCGCTTTTGTGCGTCGGCGATCGCGGCATCGAGATCGACCTGAACCTTTGCCCTCAAGGCTGCGGCCTTGTCCTCGACGCCGAGCAACGCTCCGACCTTTTCGATCTTCGCGAGAATCCCGTCGTGGGTATAGGCATTCGGCACGGTCTCGAAGGGAACGCTTGCACTCTTCAAAACAGTCAGCGCTTCGGGTGGTCCGGAGCCCTCGATGGCGATGATCGCGGTCGGGTTCATGGCGAGAATTCCCTCGGGCGAAAGCGCGCGCATGTAGCCGACGTCAGGCAGCTTCAACGCGGCCTCGGGAAACATGCTCGTCGTATCGCGGGCGATGAGATGGTTTTCTTCGCCAAGCGCGTAGATGATCTCCGTGACATCGCCGCCGACCGACACGATGCGAGCGGTATCGACTTTTTCAGCGGCTTGCGCCGCCGGCGAGAAGGCACCAGCGGCGAAGCCGAACAGGGATAGAGCGAGCGGCAGAGCCAGAAGGCTCCGCGCGCCGGTTGTCCAAAGCCGCGTCTGCATTGCATGCTTGCGCATCGTCATTTCCTCACCTCAGGCGGCAACGCTGGCTGCCGCGCGCGGCAGGTTTTCGATCATGTCGCGCCAATCTGAGCGTTCCTCGAAGCCTTCCTCGCGCTTGCCGAAGTACTGGATGATCATTTCGCCGTTGGCGTCATAGGCCTCGAGCGAGGTGATATGCCCGTCCTTGGTCGGCTTGCGCACCGCCCATGTTTCGGCGATGTGATCCTGGCGCAGATGCAGGTGGAAGGTCTCGTCGAGAATGTTGATCCAGGGACCCATCGGCTGCACGTTGAAGATCGGGCCGGAATGGATCTGCACGATGCCGTTGTTGGCGACGAAGCACATGATGGGCAGGCCGGCCTTGACGGATGCGTGCATCATCTCGGCTGTGGCGCCGCTGTCCAGCTTCCAGGCGTAGTCGTCACCGACGGTGCGAACGGCAGCCTGTCGGCCGATCTTCAGCTTGCGCAGCATGCCGAAGAATTCGTGGGTGTCGGTCAGCTTGCTCCAGTGGTCGCGCAGCTCGTCGCGGCTGACATCGCCGTTTTCGTCGCTCGCCTTGGTCGCCTGCTCGGCGACGAATTCCTGCGACTGGTCGTCGAGCTTCAGGTCCCTGACGATGGCGTGATAGGCGTCGACATTCGAGGTCGGGCGCAGATGGACCTTGTGGACGGCATTTCCGGCCTTGTCGAAATACTGCAAGCTGAGCCGCTCCTGCTCGCCGTCCTTCTTGGACACTGCAAAGCCGTGAGCCCAGCGGCCCGGGAAGATCCGCAGGTCGATGTTCTCGCCGAGAACGATTGCCGCGTGAGGGCCGGCGTTGATATTCTCGTAGACGCCGATCTTTTCGTGGACGGCGCTCTCGTTGCGCGAAAGCGCCATGACTTCGCCGAGCTCGGCGACGCGCTCCAGCAGCTTCAGGGCACTGCTGTCGATGCGGGTCGCGGTGATGCCGACCTCGGCTGCAACGAGCGCTGCCTCTGAAATCTTCAGCTGAGCTGCGATGTCGCGCTCGCGCATTTTCGGATTCTCGACGCGAAACGCGCGAATGTCGGCCGGAGCCGGTCTTGTGTTCTCAGTCATGCTTTAACCCCTTACTTATTCAAAATGAGCTTGCCCTGGCGGGTGATTTTCATGCGGTAGACCGCCCCATCGTGACGGATCACGATCTCGTTGGAGCCGCGGAAAATCTCGGCGCTCTCCAGAACCCGGATTTCGGCCGAGGCCTCCTGTTTCAAGGACGCATGCTCAAATGTTTCCGGCTTCTCGACCATCATTTCGGTTGGCTTGTTCCGCTCGATCCATGGTGGGCAAATGCCCGCTTGGCTACAATTATCTTGACTTTCATAGTCATCATTTTTTAAACACGCAATAGCGGAGTTGCATACTCAAGTTTTAAGAATTGTTGGAGAAGCGCGATGGCGGCTAAGTGGGTTGCAGCACTGTTGGCGAGTGGCTTTGTCGCCATTGCCGGTGTCGCTCAGGCCTTTGCCCAGGACGTCGCGGCAGCGTCGAGCCTTGATGTCGAGCTCAACGGGCTGGCGCCCTCGCAGAAGGGTTGCATGATGACGTTCGTGGCGCTCAACAAGCTGGCCACGCCGATCAACAAAGTCTCCTTCGAGCTTGCCTTGTTCAACGACAAGAACGCCGTCGATCGCATCACGGTTCTCGATTTCCGGGATTTGCCGCAAGGCAAGAAGCGTGTGCGCCAGTTCGATATGCCGAACGTCAAGTGCGACAGCGTCACCCGCGTTCTGATCAACGATACGCCCGTGTGCGACGGCCCTGCTACGGGCGAGTGCATGAAGGGCCTCGTGACCCGTTCCCAGGTTTCCGTCCCCTTCGAGGGGTGAGCGATGCGCCGGGGATGAACTCCGGCTGGCTGCAGTTTCAACTGGCCGAGGCAAGTGCAGATGGTGGTTTTAGCAAGAGCCAAACCGAGACATGGTGTCATTGACGAGACGGTCGTCGACGTTGGCGTCAACGACAATAGCCCGGGCCTGCATCCCGGTCATGAGTTGTCGGATCTTCGCAACGCGCCTCGCCAGCCCGCCGCAGAGGCCGTGGTTCACTACACGCGCCTGTCGCTGATCGAGCCGTTTCCGCAGGATCCTCGCAGTGCCAGCAGCGGCCAGGCGACTGTGCCGCAGATGGACGAAAACGTCGGGATGCAGGCTACGGGTTCTGCCGTCGGCAAGCGTGGTGTCGCAATCGCGTGCGTCGGTTCCTTCGTCTGCCATGCTGCTCTCGTCGTCGCCCTCATCGTCGGCTTCGTCGTCACGCCGCAGGCTCCGGTGGAAGAAGCCGGCGAGGTTGTCAGCGTGATCATTCTCGGCGATTCCGATGCAGACCAGGCTTCGGCCGGTGAACAGGCAGATGACCCGCAGCCCGAAGAGATCGTGGCCGAGAGCGTGCAGCCGCAGACGGTCCAGGCCGCGGAGGTTCCCCCCGTTGCCGAACCAGTCCAGGCCGAAGTTGCTGCGCCTAAGCAAGAGGTGACGCGCGTTTCGCCCGAAAATGTCACGGCGGCGGAACCGGAAATTCTGACATCGCAGGCGCCGGCGGAAACCGCAGTGGTTCAGCCCATGGCGACCGAAGTGGCGACCGAGATCCCGCCGGAGGTGCCTCCGGCTGGGTCGACACCGCCTGCCGAGTTTGCGCCGGTTCAGCCGACCGAGGCAGCTGAAATCGCGCCTGAGCCGGACACTACCCCGAAGCCGGATCCCAAGCCGGTGGCCGAGAAGCCTGTTCAGAAGCCGACGCCGGCCGAGAAGAAGCAGCCGCCGAAGAAGGCCAAGGTGATCTCGGGTTCGCAAGGCGAAAACAACCAGGACAGCAAGCGGGGCTCGGCTGAGGGCAATGAAGCAGCCGCTTCCGATCAGAACTCGCGCAGCGTCGGTAGTAGCGGAGGCGCAGGCAGTGCTGCCGTCGCCAATTACCCCGGCAAGGTGCAGTCACGCATCCGCCGCTCCGTGAAAGTTCCTTCCGAATACAAGCGCATGAGCGCCTCGATGAGTGTCCGCATTCGCCTGTCGATCGGCTCTACCGGTGGCATTAGCGGTTTGTCCGTTGCCCGAAGCTCCGGCATTCCTGAACTCGATCAGGCTGTTGTCGAAGGTGTGCGCCGCGCCGCGCCGTTTCCGCCGCTTCCCGCAGAATGGGGCAAGCCCGTCTGGAGCTTCACGCAGGAGGTGCAGGTCACCGGTCGATGATAAAATATGAGAAAAATAATCAACTTTATACTTTACTCTAAAAATCAGGTTTAATAAGGTCTGCCTGCACACGCTGGAATCGTGTGACGATCAACGAGCGAACGGGTGGTAAATGGCTCGCAAGGCGAAGAAGGGTTCGAACCGGGAGATCCGCGTCAGTGCGGATGTGCAGACGGTTCAGGAGGCTTCCGGGCGGTCCAAACTCGATGGACGCAGCTTTCTCTATGTAGGCGGCCGGGATTGCCAGGTGGCGCATCTTCGCCAGATTGCAAGCAGCTTCGGGGCAGAGCTTATTCATCACGATGGCGGGCTACGCGAGGCCGTGTCGCGCATCGATACCGTGCTTCCGTCGGTCGATTGCGTTTTCTGCCCCATCGACTGTATCAGCCACGATGCCTGCCTGCGCGTGAAGACCGGATGCAAGAAGTTCGGCAAAACCTTCATTCCGCTCAGGAACGGCAGCAAGTCCAGCCTCGAGAGGGCGCTGAACACGATGAACGAACGAGACAATGCCCAATGAGTGAAAAGCGCCCTGACGGGTTCACGATGATCGGCCTGCACAAGCTGGCCGCACAGAATGGCGACGGCCTTGTGCCGGAGCTCTACGATTTGCTGATGAAGCATGCCGAGCAACGCGAGCTTTATGCCAACGTTGCTGAATTTCCGGTCTGGGACGCAAGAATGCCGGGCGAGCAGCCTGAAAATCCGCTTGGACTGGAGGCCGCGAACGGCAATAATGTCGTGGCTTTCGCGCCGGTGCGCGCTAGCCGAACACGCAACGCGTAAGGATCGTTGATGTATATTGCAATGAACCGTTTCAAGGTCGCGGCCGGCTCGGAAGCCGATTTCGAAGCCGTTTGGCGCAATCGCGATTCCAGCCTGTCTGAGGTGCCGGGGTTCGCGGAATTCCGGTTGCTGCGCGGCAAGGCCAATTCAGACGAGGGCTATACCCTGTTTTCCTCGCATACGATCTGGCGGAGCGAAGAGGACTTCCTGAACTGGACCAAGTCCGAGAGCTTCCGCGCTGCCCATCGCAATGCGGGCGATCGCAAGGCGATGTACATGGGACCGCCGGTCTTCGAAGGTTTCACTGTCGTGGATGGCATCTAGGGATGGCCGAGGGCGATCCCGACCGCATCGAGGCTCTGCCGGTCCTGCCGTCCCTTGATATTGACGAGACGCTGGCCTTTTACCGCGACGAGCTCGGCTTCGACGAGATCGTCTATCAGGCGACGGACTATCTGATCTTGCGGCGCGGCGGGATGGAACTGCATTTCTGGCGGGCGGCAGACCGTTCGCTCTGCGAAAACACCTCCGTCTATCTGCGTGGGGGAGGCATCGGAGCACTTCACGCCGAATACGCAGCAAGGGGCGTCACGAGCCTGACCGACCTTGAGCTGCAGCCCTGGAACATGGACGAGTTCTATATCCACGATCCGCACGGCAATCTGCTGCGCTTCGGACGCATCCCGATTGCCTGAGCGTCAGGTGCTGGTGCGCAAGAACGCGCCTGACGCCACAGCCAGCCAGCCGAACATCATCGCAAAGCCGCCGGTCGGTGCGGCAATCGGAAACAAGCCGAGGCCGGCGTAGCGGGACATCACCAGATCGCCCGAAAACAACAGCGTGCCGATCCCGATCAGCAGGCCGGCGATGCCGGCCGTTTTCAGCTTGTCGGCGCCGATTGCCAGCGCGAGCAGGGCAGGTGCGTGCGCCAGGCACATTGCCGAAGCGGAAGCGACCAGGTGTGCGTCGCCGCCACCATGCGCCGAAGCGGCGGCCAAGGCGACGCCTGCAAAGCCGAAGAGACCGGCGAAGGTGAAAAACAGCGGCACGCAGCGCTGGTTGAAGGTCATGGCCGGCTCTATTCCTTGTTCTGCATGTGGCGGGCAAGCCGCTCGATCGGCGGCCAGATGATGTCCCGCAGCGTTGCATTGGCAACGGTCTCGTCCAAAGCCCTGCGGAAGCACAGCAGCCACTCGTCGCGTTCGACAGGGCCGATCTCGGCAACGAAATGGCGGCTCCTGAGGCGCGGATGGCCACGCTTGTCGGTGTAGAGCGGCGGACCGCCGAGATAGCCGGTCAGATATTCGTAGAATTTCTCTTCGCTGCCTTCGAGCGTTGGCGGATGCACGGCGCGGACATGCGCTGCCTCCGGCAGCGTGTCCATCAGCTTGTAGAAGCGGCGCGACAGCGCGCGTATGGTCTCGTCGCCGCCGATCGCCTGATAAAGCGTGATGACTTCTTCGCTCACAATCCAGTCCCTTGAAATCCGTCCTTTAATGCACTGCCGCAGCGTGGATCGCAACAACAACCGTCGGCAGCCGGCGCGGCATTTTGTGCCGTTCGCCCGAGTGCGCGGCATCCATTTCATCTTGACAAAACCGTCTGGTCGGTATCTTTTAGCCAAATGTCCCTAGCGCATCACCGCCGCAAGCAACCCGCTCTCGTACGCCAGCAATTGCTGGAGGTTACGGCGCGCCTGACGATGGAGCAGGGGATGGCCGCCGTTACACTCGATGCCGTCTCTGGCGCATCGGGGGTGAGCAAGGGTGGATTGCTGCATCATTTTCCAACGAAGAACGCGCTGCTGGACGCGCTTTTCGAGAGCCTGCTTGAACGGTTCGATGCCGATCTTGACGCGCGGATGCGTGACGATCCGGTCCCGCATGGCCGCTTCACCCGCGCTTATTTGCGGGCGGTTGTGGACCTGAAGGACAGCCCGGGAGAGGCCGCCCACTGGGCGCAGGTGACCATCGCTCTGCTGGTCGAGCCGCGCCTTCGCCGGCGCTGGCGCGACTGGGTTCAAACACGCGCCGAAGAGTATGTCGGTACCGATTCGTCTGTGGACGCACAGATCGTTCGCTTTGCAGCGGACGGGCTCTGGCTCGCGGATATGCTCGACAGCCACGATGTCGAACCCGCCGAGCGCCGCGCTCTCGTTGGGCGGCTTATCGAGTTGGCCGGTAAGTAAACCAGGACAAAACAGAGGATTCCGGCCATGGCTCCGATTGCCGTTTACGCCTTGCTGTTCGTTGCGATCGTGCTCGAGGTGGTCGGCACCACGGCGCTGCAGCTTTCGCAGCAGTTTACGCGCGTCGGGCCGACCGTTCTTCTCATCGTCTGCTATGCGGCAGCCTTCTATTGCCTGTCGCTGACGCTGAAGGTCATTCCCGTCGGCATCGCCTATGCGATCTGGAGCGCTCTGGGGATCGTGCTGATATCGCTGGTCGGGCTCGTCTATTTCAAGCAGCGGCTCGATATGCCTGCGATCATCGGGCTGGGGTTGATCATTGCCGGCGTGCTCGTGGTCAACCTGTTCTCGAAATCTCTCTCCCATTGATTTTGCCCTTGTCTGGTCGTATGCCGCGCCGGTTCCTGCAAACATGCGGGGAAGACCGGCACTCTGTCGCGACATTTGACCTCAGCTCACGAGGGCCTGACTTGCGAAACGGCCTGCCATGGCCATATCCTGAGTGAATTCGACAGTTTGCATCGCATATTGGAAGGCCTATGACTGACGGCACTGCTGATACAACTCTCCCCGATACGTCCGATTCCAAGCCCGAAGGTCAATCTTTCGGGACCAGCGGCATTGCGCCGATGGATCGCCCGAGCCCGGTGACGCGGTTCTTCATGGGCATCGTGGCCTGGGCAGAAAGGCTCAACTTCAAATACGCCGTCCTTGGAAATCCGCCAGTCTATGACACTGCAACCTTCCCCTGGGCGGCAGAGGTCGAAAAGGCGTGGCCACAGATCCGCAGGGAGCTCGACCGCGTTCTGGTCCGTCAGAGCGAGCTTCCGACCTTCCAGGATATTTCCACCGACGTGAAGACGATTTCGACCGACAGCGGCTGGAAGACGTTCTTCCTCGTGGGATTCGGGGTGAAGTCGGAGCAGAACGTTGCCGCGTGCCCCGAGACCTGGCAGGCGGTGCAGGCGATTCCCGGGCTGAAAACGGCAATGTTCTCGATCTTCGAGCCCGGCAAGCATCTGCCGGCGCATCGCGGTCCCTACAATGGCGTCCTGCGCCTGCACCTCGGCATGATCGTACCGGAGCCCGCCGACAGGCTCGCCATTCGGGTCAAGGATCAGATCTGCCACTGGCAGGAGGGCAAGGCGCTGATTTTCGACGATGCCTACGAGCACGAAGCCTGGAACCATACCGACAAGACGCGCGTCGTGCTCTTCGTGGATTTCGTCAAGCCGCTGAAATTTCCAGCCCGCTTCGTCAATTGGGCGCTGATGAACCTTGCTGTCTTCACGCCCTTCATTCGCGAGGGGCTCGATAACCACAAGGAGTGGGAGAAGAAGTTCTACGCGCAGGCCGAAGCGTTCAGAAACCGGCCGCAGGCGCAGAAGGACTAGTTGTTGTTGGCCGCCTTCAGCCGGCACGTCGGTTTAGTCGCCAGGTAGATCACATAGTTTTCTGCGGCGTCTGCCAGGTGAAGGGCAATTTCCTCCTCACGCCATCCCGCCGCTACGGCGCGGCGGACAACATCGGTAATCGCCGTGGCGCAGACGCTGTCGCATTCGCGCGAGCGGGCCATTTCTTCGGCGTTAAATCTTGGAGAGCGGATGTTTGTCATGGCCAAAGCTTGCCACAACGACCGCCCTTTTCAAGGCAATGCTAATGTATTGGTTAGCCGGTAAGGTTAAGTGCGCAGGCGGGGCTGAGGTGCGACCGCCGCTGTTGCCTCGAAAAGAAACGGCGGTCGCACATGCACTATTTTAGTACTTCCAGCATGTTCTAATATATGGCGGATTTCTTAACAATTTCCATATGACGGTGCTCTGTGTTTGGCGGGCACTTTCGAAGGCTTCGCGCGAATTCTATTGCGTTCCCCGGTGCCCATTTTACGATCGTCCGACGCTGCAGCACAGAGGGAACACATGCTTCATCATATCTCTTTTGGGGTCTCGAACATCGAACGCTCGGCGGCATTTTACGACGCTGCTCTTGCTCCCCTCGGATACGCCCGCGTTTGGGAGGACATCAGACCCGGAGAAGCCGACCAGGCGATCGGTTACGGCATCCCTGGAGGCGGCGACAAACTGGCGATCAAGTTCTGTCCGAAAGGACAGCGGCCCCCCCGGATTGTATCCGCCGCCGATGGCGACGTTGAGGGAGACGAAGTCCTTGGCCATCTGCTGGACGGAGGCGGCCAGGCTTGCCTGGGCGAGCGAGACCTGACGCTGGGCATCGAGCACGTCGAGCAGCGAGGAGGCGCCGTCCTTGTAGCTGGCGGTCGACAGTTCGAGGGTTTCCTGGGTCGTCTTGACCTGGGCGCGCAGGGCGTTGACCGTCAGGGCGTCGCGGTGGACCGCCGACAGGGCGTTTTCGACCTCCTCGACGGCCTGCAGCACGGTCTGCTTCCAGGCCAGGTACTGGGTCTTGGCGTCGGACTTGGAGATGTCGACATTGGCGCGCAGGCGGCCGCCGTCGAAGATCGGCAGCGTCAGCGTCGGACCGAAGGACCAGCTGGTCAGGCCGCCGCCGCTGACGCCGGCCGCCTTGACGTAGGAGGGCGAGATGGCGCCCGACAGGGTGATCGTCGGGTAGAGCTGCGAGATGGCGACGCCGATRTTGGCGGTGGCTGCCGCCAGATTGCGCTCGGCGACGCGGATGTCGGGACGGTTGCGGATCAGGTCGGCCGGAATGCCCGAGGTGATGCCGCCACGGAAGATCGGCTGGGTCGAGCCTTTCAGCAGTTCGYCGAGCATCGAGCCGGCCGGCTTGCCGAGCAGGGTGGCGATGTGGTGGGCCGAGACGCGCACGCTGGTCTCGAGGTTGGGGATTTCGGCCTGGGTCGACTGCACCAGACCTTCGGCCTGGACGACGTCGAGGCGCGAGGCGGCGCCGGCTTCGAGCTGGAACTTGGTCAGCTCGAAGGTTTCCTGACGCGACTTGAGGTTGGCCTTCGACAGCGACACGCGCTCCTGGAAGAAGCGCAGGTCGATGTAGGAATTGGTCAGATCCTGAATGTAGGCCAGCTTGGCGACGTCGGCGGTGGAGTAGGCCGCATCGAGCGAGGCCTGGGCGCTTTCCTTGGACCGGCGGTACTGGCCGAAGAGATCGAGCAGCCACGAGACGTTGGCGTTGGAGCCGGTCGTGTTGGTGGCGCCGACGCTGGTGCGAAGACCGCCCATGCTGCCGCTGACCGTCTGGTTGGCGCCGACCAACAGGCTCGGCAGCGCACCGGCACCGGCGACCGTCACGTTCGACGAGGCGGCGTTGATGCGTTCCAGCGCCTGCTGGATCGACAGGTTCTCGCTCAGGCCTTCACCGACCAGCGAGTTCAGCCGCGGATCGCGATAGGCTGTCCACCAGGCAATCGTCGAAACGTCGCCGTCGCCTTTCGTCCCGCCCTCTTTGAACTTGGCCGGAAGCGGCATCTCCGGAGGGACGTGATCCGGACCACTCACGCAGCCCGCGAGAAGG
>NZ_JBFTOF010000023.1:0-96246 GCF_056397845.1 Rhizobium sp. 05L419 | reverse complement strand
CTCGTTGACCGGAACCTTTGCCGCCACCAGGTGATGCAGGCGTCGGCGATCGGCGAGGGTTATCTGCGTATAGCATCGAGACATGCCAAAATCTCCAAAGTGAAGCCATTGAAATTACTGGCATGTCGCACTTGGAAATAGAATGTACCCGCTACACTTTTAGTATCGCATAATCTATCTTATGGAACTTCTACGTGTTTCGTCGCCAATTTCTCGATTGAACGACGCTACCGATTTTCACCTGCTTTCCACGTTATTTTCGTAAACCCTACTTCGCTTTGGGCCCCGTCAAACCCTGAGCAGCACCTTTGTAGCTCGCCGCTCGTCCATTGCGCGATAGCCTTCCGCGACATCTGACGTTCGCGGTCACGCATCGGCATCTCTGGAAGGCGCTGTTCGAACATCGCCTGCCCGAAGGTTGGGTATCGCCGCAGTGGCATCTCGAGGAACATATGTTCTTGATGGACGTGATTGCCGAGCCACTTCGCGAGCTACAGCCAGGCATGTCGGCCGAAGAACGAGCCAGCCGCGCTCGCACACTTTTTGGAGCCGTGCATGGCGTAATCAGCATCAGCCTGGAAGCACGTTTCGTGGGCCTTCCGATGGAGCAACTCGAACGGGAACTCGACGAGTTCGTTTTKACCATCGCGGCCGGCTCGAAAGCCAGACAGGCGGAATGATCTCTCTCACTGGCGCTGCCGATAGGTAGAGGGTGTGACGCCTGTGCCCAACTTAAACGCCCGTGTCATGTGGCTCTGGCTGCTAAAGCCGCAGGCCGAAGCAATCTGCGCAATGGGGTCCGTGCCGCACAACATCGATTTGGCGCGCTCGACACGTCGGTGGGCAAGCCAGCCATGCGGAGACACGCCATAAGTTGTCCGGAACATGCGCTGAAAATGAAACGCGCTAAGCTGCGCGATCATCGCCAGGTCCTGCAGGCGGATTGTCTTATCGAGATTGACCTCTATATATTCCAGAACCCGACGCCGCACATGCGGAGCGAGACCGCCGCTAATCGCGCAGGGACGCCTTCCCCCGTAGCGCGGATCGACGAACAAATCGCTGATCGCCTGCGTCATAGCTTCCTCAGCCAACAGTTGACCGTCCGCACGCACCGCTTTCACCAACTGCTGAAGCGCGCGCGCGAGCGTCGGCGCATCTGCGAAGGTCACTTCTGGAAGGACCATGAGCCGAGCATCGCGGTCAAAAGTCTCGGCGAACATCCGGCGCATCTGATCGTCGGGAACATAGAGATGAAAGAAGTCGAAGGGGTCGGTGATTTCCCATTCGGACGAGTGCCCCTGTGGCATGATGCAAATGGCTCCCGGCCGGCCGCGCGCGGGACTGCCATCCAGGCGGCGTGTTCCAGTGCCGCCATTGAGATAGAGACTGAACGTATGCCCGTCCGGCCGCTCATAGCTCATCCTGTCCCGCGCATTGCTCCAGATGGCGGCGGATCGCCCGAACCCCAGGTCGATGGACTTTGACAGCCGTGCGCAGGGAGATGCAGCCAAGAACCTGAAAACCGAGAGATGGTTGTCTTTCAAGAATTCTTCCCCGCACCTGACCGTGTCTTCCGAACAATACCGTCGGATGATCCCTTTTGCGATCAGAAAGTCCGGGCAGATCTATTTCATAGCAAGATTCTGCAAAACACCCGCCCATGGTGCGCCTATTGGTCGAGAGAACAAGGATCTCGCCATGGCAAATGCTGCTCTCTTCATCTCGACCGTCCTCATATGGGGGACGACTTGGATCGCCATTGCGATGCAGGTCGGTCCCGTGCCGGTCCTAGTCTCGGTGTTTTACAGATTTGCGGTCGCAGCCGTGATCCTCGTGGCCATTCTGGCTGTCATGCGGCGGCTCAAGCTCCCTGCCCTACGCGATCAGCCTTATATCCTTGCGCAAGCGCTCTGTCTGTTCAGTCTCAATTTCATCTGTTTCTACACCGCAGCCGCGTCTATCCCGTCCGGGCTGATCTCCGTGATCTTCTCCCTCGCGACGATCTACAATGCCGTCAATGCGCGTCTCTTCTTCGGCGACCCCATTACAGGCCGCACGATTCTGGCCGCCGCGCTCGGAGCAACCGGCCTTCTCCTCCTTTTCGGACAGGACGTTGTCGTCGATTTCGATGCAGGCACGTTAAAGGGGATCGGGCTCGCAGCGCTTGGCACGCTGTTCTTCTCGCTGGGCAATATGGCATCGCGTCGAAACAGCGCGGCCGGAATCTCGCCGCTGACCGCCAATGCGTGGGGCATGACCTACGGCGCGATCGTGCTCGTCCTGCTGATTGCGGTTACGCAAACCCCGATCCTGGCGCCGCGTAACATCACCTATCTCGCCGCCCTACTCTATCTCGCGGCGATCGGATCGGTGATCGGCTTCACCACCTACCTCATGCTGGTGTCTCGTATCGGCTCGTCGCGGGCTGCCTATGCCACCGTGCTGTTTCCGATCGTCGCCCTGTCGCTTTCCACAGTCTTCGAGGGTTACCACTGGACAGGCATGGGATTGATCGGCTTGGCGCTGACGCTTCTCGGCAACGTGGTCATCTTTGCCCGACCGCCAGCCCGTCGCCTTGCGCAGACAGATGCGAGGTTGTCTGCCCCCTGATTCCGCGCGCTGGATCTCGCGACGTTGTCGTCGAGTTCCGATCGCTGGAGCCGATCGCACGGAACCGGGGCATCAACGGCCAAGCGAACTTTGCCCCCGCCCGGGCCGGCCGCTGTGTCAGATCGCGCAGATATCGTTTGTCTCGTCGTTCCCGCCAAATCGTTGAGTAAAAACTCAAAAACGCCTTCGGCAAGACACTGGGCCCCACGCGGTGAGGCGGTTTCCGTAGGGTTTGCACGACGGGGGTCATCTCCCCGTACGATCTCTCCGAGAGAGGCGATCCTTGAAGCCGTCGACTGCAACGCCTGAGCTTCCTTTGGCTGTCCAGACAGCACGTGCACATGCTATGAACGCAGACTAAAGAACCGCCGGGCGTGTCAAGCAACGCGTGATGGAGAATCCAATATAGACCCCCGTCGCTACACGATCCTTATCTACCAGCACGGCGCGATCGTCGTCGAGGGTGAGTTCGACGATGAAGAGGCTGAGGCGGCGATCGCGCGCACCGTACCCACGACGGGGCTCAAGCCGCAACGGATCATCATGCTTGCGATCCTGAATCAGGGCCACTACAGCATAAACGGCTGGCGTATCGTCATTCGCCGAACGTATAGCTAAGCGGTCTTGGCATCCACTGGCGGATTACGACCCTTGTCCTGAAATTCCCACAACTTGGCGGCACTGCCCCCTTTTGAGGAAGGTTAGGCTTGCACAATTTACCTTGCAATTACGGAATCAAACTCCATAAATGCTAGGATGATTGATCGTCGGATATCCGCTGAACTAAATGCTTTAATCGACAGCAACCCGGCTGTCGCACTTATCGGACCGCGGCAAGTCGGCAAGACGACGCTCGCTCTGGCTACAGGCGAACGTCGCCCGTCTATTTATCTGGATCTTGAATCCGATGCCGACCGGGCAAAGCTCACCGAACCGGAACTCTATCTGGACCAGCATAGCGACAAGCTGGTCATTCTTGACGAGGTCCACCGGCTTCCCAACCTCTTTCAAAACTTGCGTGGCTTGATCGATCGCGGCCGGCGCACTGGAAAGAAGACGGGGCGTTTCCTGTTGCTCGGCTCAGCCTCGATGGACCTCTTGCAACAATCCGGGGAAACGCTTGCCGGACGCATCGCCTATCTGGAAATGCACCCGATCGATGGTACCGAAGTGCCGGCTGGCGACATGAGCAGGCTTTGGGTCCGCGGTGGTTTTCCGGATAGTTTTCTCGCGTCGAGCGATCGTGTCAGCCAACGGTGGCGACAGGACTTTATCCGGACCTATCTGGAGAGAGACATTCCGCTCCTCGGGCCACGCATTCCCGCCGAAACGCTACGGCGTTTCTGGACGATGCTTGCACACCATCAGTCTGGGCTTCTCAACGCCGCTGATTTCGCGCGAGCACTCGGCGTGGACGGCAAGACAGTGGCGTCCTATCTCGACCTGCTGGTTGATCTGTTGTTGGTGCGAAGACTCGAGCCATGGCATTCAAATCTCGGCAAGCGTCTCGTCAAATCGCCACGTATCTATGTTCGCGACAGTGGCATAGCCCATACCCTCCTTGGCCTTGCAACGCAGGAAGAGGTGCTCGGCCACCCGGTGGCAGGGGCAAGTTGGGAAGGGTTTGTAATCGAAACCCTTATAGCCGCCGCACCCGCTGGAACTCAGAACAATTTCTATCGGAGCGCCGCAGGAGCTGAGATCGACCTGCTTCTAACTCCGCCTGGCGATCGACCCTGGGCTATTGAAATCAAACGCAGCCTGACGCCGAAGGTGGAAAAGGGCTTTTATGTTGCTTGCGAGGATATTGAACCAGCAAGACGCATTGTCGTCTATCCAGGACAAGAAACCTTCCCTCTTAAAGAGCGCGTTGAAGCCATGGCCCTGAAGAGCGCTGCGCAGGCGCTCCTCAACCTGAGTTGAGGGAAAGCCTCAGGAAGCCCCATTGGCGCCGGCGAGCTCAGGCCATCCCAACGGCGCAGAGCGCCGCAGCCGGGGACGGCTGATCGTTTGATCGAAATTACGTGTCCGCGCCGAATGGCAGATCGATCTTCCTACCGATCGATAGCGGTTCTACCACTGGCGAGGCTCTCTCCGATCGATCTTCCCGGTCAGCAGCCGCCGCTGCCCTGCCTCAGTCTTCGGCATGATCCATTAGCGAAATCATTTTGTTCTTCAAACCATGCGATCGCACGATGTCACAAGCATGGATCGGGTTAGTGCGCGGGTCGTAAAACGCGGCGATATCCTCGCCCGCGGCCTGCCTTGCCGCTTCCAGCCGCGCCCTTATCTCGCCGAGCTCGGTTTTCGCAGCAAAATATCGTCTCATAACCACGATGAGTTCGCGGTCGCTCGCGCTGGTTTCCATGGATCCCCTTTCATATCATTGAAGTAAGGGCAGTGACCGATAAGAATGGCAAAATCTGGATGCTCCTGCCCTGCCGGGACACAGTTTGGAGCAAAGAAGGCCGGGTTCGCCCCGGCCTTCCTAAACCTGGTGCCTTCGCAATCGGGCTTATGCTTGCAAGTTGTCCGCCGACATTTTGCCTGACTTGCGATCCTTCACCAATTCATAGGTGATCTTCTGACCATCATTCAATCCACGCATACCCGCGCGTTCAACCGCCGACACGTGGACGAACACGTCCGTGCTGCCGTCGTCAGGCTGGATGAACCCAAAACCCTTCGTTGCGTTGAACCACTTAACCGTTCCTGTAGCCATCTCGGCTTTCTCCCATTGTTCTCTTCAGACGAAGGGCCGTTGGCTCTTCGCTGCGAACATAGGTAGTCAGACTCAAAAAGCAAAGGAGCCTTGTCGCTTGAAGGTAATTCCTCAGGGCTCGCACCCCGGCACGGCCGTTCATAGTGCTGATTTGAGCAGCGAAAGCTCGTGCTCAAGATCAGCGGAACCGCTGTGCGAGGTTCTTGCCCGCTATGTGGCCAAAGTGCGTGCCGCCGCCTCGCCGTAACCACCGCCGCGATCTCGCGACACGACCGTGATGCTCGGATGTTCCGCAAATCACGCCTCCACCCTTGCCATTTCGCGGGCGGCAACAGCGTTACGATACGCCGTCTCTCCAGACCACAAACGATGCCGCCGTAGCTGTTGTTGCGACGCCATGCCCAGTCATCAATGCCAGCGGCATTCAGCGTGGGAACTCGGCTTTACGGGTGCATTCTGCCAAGGATCGGCGGGTTCTTGGGCTCGATTGAATGGGCTGACATCTCCCTGTCTGCGGTCGGAGCGGAGTTTGTTCTTGCGCTGTTCGTTGGATGGCCGCTAAACATTTTGCCATATCTTACGCTTTATGGCCGACGAGCAGCCTCGACCTAATCGAATTCGAGAATCGAAAGCAATTCAATGACCCGCAATCTTTCTCTCCCGCGCGATCGGATTTCCGTACTTCTGCTTGAAGGCATTAGTCAGAGCGCTGTCGACTACTTTACGTCATCCGGCTACGTCAATCTGACTCATCTGCCGAAAGCCCTGGATGACAAGGATCTCAAGAGTCATATAGCTGAGGCGCATATTGTCGGAATTCGTTCACGCACCCAGTTGACAGAGGAAATTATTAGGTCCGCCAAAAAGCTGATTGCCGTCGGTTGTTTTTCTGTCGGGACAAATCAGGTCGATCTGGATGCGGCCCGCCGACGCGGGATCCCAGTATTTAACGCTCCTTACTCGAACACTCGCTCGGTTGCCGAGCTGGTGATAGGTGAGATCATAATGCTGACCCGGCGGATTTTCCCGCGTTCGGCTTCTGCTCATGAGGGCGGATGGGACAAATCCGCTGTCGGCAGTCGTGAAGTGCGTGGGAAAACGCTGGGCATCGTCGGCTACGGCAACATCGGTTCGCAGCTTAGCGTTCTTGCGGAAAGCATGGGTATGAACGTGCGCTATTTTGATCCTTCAGACAAGCTTCGCCACGGCAACTCAGAATCGATGGCGACGCTCGGCGACCTTCTCGAAATCTCGGATTTTGTGACGATGCATGTACCCGAAACCAGTTCGACGCAAAACATGATAACTGAGGCCGAACTGCGCAGAATGAAAAAGGGAGCCCTTTTCATCAATAATTCCCGCGGGAATGTGGTGGATCTTGAAGCGCTTGCGAAGGTTTTGAAAGACGGACATCTCGCAGGCGCCGCTGTGGACGTGTTCCCGAAAGAGCCGGCATCAAATAAAGAGCGTTTCGAAACGCCGCTGCAAGGCTTGGATAATGTAATACTGACGCCGCATATTGGCKGGTCGACCGAAGAAGCCCAGGAGCGCATCGGAGGGGAAGTCTCCAGGAAGCTCGTGGAGTATTCCGACGTCGGCTCGACGCTTGGCGCCGTCAATTTCCCCCAGGTTCAGCTGCCGCCACGTCCAAACGGCACGCGTTTCATCCATGTTCATGAGAACCGCCCCGGCATGCTAAATAGTCTGAATGCTATTTTTTCGTCCCGTGCTCTTAATATCGTCGGCGAGTTCCTGCAGACGTACGGCGAAATGGGTTACGTGGTCATTGAAGCCGAGGGCGTTGGCCAGACAGCCGATGACATACTTGATGCGCTTCGCCGGATCCCGGGTACGATACGAGCTCGATTGCTTTACTGACGCGGGTGGGAGACTAACATTTTCTAAGTGTTTCTCACGCAGTTTCTTCACCGTTTTCAAGTAGTTAAGATTCCACGTAGTGAAGTTGAGTGTCGTCAATTAGGAAAAGCCAAATCACAGAGCCCAATACCGTCATGCCGAAGCCCTGCCCTTCGACCGGCGCGACCCCTTGGCGGCACTTTTAACCGACGACGATGTCGATGAACGTAGCGTGCAGAACCAGCTTGGCCACGCAGCAGCTCGGAAGTGTCGTTGATTATGGCAAGCCTCGAACTAAGCGACGAGAACCGGCATATGCTGCGCAGCTTGACTGATGTGGGTCCGTCAAAGCCCATCGGCTATTTGCCGCTCTACACAATCGAGGAGTTTCTGCGCTCTTCTCCCGAAACCCTCGCGGCTGTCGCAGCCACGCGAGGGTGTGCGACAGCGCAGTTTGCCCAAGCCACCTGCTGCATCAGGCCTAGTCGGCCCGAAGCTGCGATTTTGGCCAGCTCAAAGAACAGATAGCGAACTCGTGATCAAATAGAATCTTGCGGTGCGCCTTGACCTTCCAAGGCGCGGTAGACAGTCATCCTGGAAATGTTCAGGTTGCGGGCAACGGCGGCTTTGGTCGCGCCAGCAGCGATCCGCCTGCGAATTTCGGCGTCATCGACATTCTTTATCCGGCCCTTGTAGATGCCGTCAGCTTTTGCCGCGTCGATACCCGCTCGTTGCCTGTCCTTGATGAACTTGAGTTCCATGTCGGCGACCATGCCGAGGATGGTGATGACCATTCGGCCCATGCTGCCTGCCGTCGTGACTTCAGGTTCAAGGACGCGCAGAGATGCGCCCTTTTCGTCAAGCTCATGAACGAGATTGAGAACATCGCGGGTAGATCGACCGAGCCGGTCAAGCCGCAGAACCACCAGCTCGTCGCCCGCGTGCAGAAACTGCATGATGGTTTCCAGCTCAGAGCGTCCTTTCCGGGACGCTCCCGATCCGGTTTCTGACCGGATGATTTCGCAACCGGCGGACTTCAGCCGCTCGTTTTGAATATCGAGGTCCTGATCTGTGGTGCTGACGCGGGCGTATCCGATGCGGGCCATAGCAAATCTGTCACATTAGGGTGGTTTCAATTTGTAATGCCACTTTTATCGAAAATCCACCCTTTTGTTACATTCCCTGCGTGTCACATTTGGTTGTCACTCATGGGCGCACCCAAATGTTATGTTATCGTAACGCTCAAAGTCGTCAGTTGCCCATTCGCCGGACACATAGTCCTCAACGGCGGCCCTCAGCTGCCATTCGAACAGCGAGGCCAGCAAGGACTGTACCCATGATCCAACGCTGTATAGTGATCCAGCCTGCATGACGCCCGAGAAGTGCGGCGAAGGCTCCGGCCCCTGCTATGATCGAGGCATGCACGGTAACGGCAACGACGATCTGGGTGAACCCGAGAACAAGCGATTGTTCGAACACGCTCCCCCGTGCGGGATCGATGAACTGCGGGAGCAAAGAGAGATAAAGCATCGCAACCTTGGGGTTGAGAAGATTAGTCGCGAGCCCCATCGTAAACAATTTCCGAGGACTATCTGGCGACAGGTGCCGTGTCGCGAAAGGCGATCTGCCACCGGGCCTGACGGCCTGCCAAGCCAGATAGAGGAGGTACGCAGCTCCGGCCAACCGAAGTGTGTCGTAAGCGTAGGGAACGGCCACGAAGACTGCTGTAATACCAAGGACCGTGCATACCATGTAGGCCGCAAAACCGAGGGCGACGCCACCAAGGGAAATGAAGCCGGCAACTCGTCCCTGACATATCGAACGAGATATGAGGTAGACCATGTTTGGCCCCGGAATGAGTGCCATGCCGAACACGAGGACTATGAATGCTGATAAAGTTGGCAGGGTCGGCAAGCGACACACTCCTCAAACAAGTCGTGCCATCTTGGCAGTTCCGAGATTGTGCCGTTAAGAACACGATCTTGGATCAGGGGCAGCCGGCGCACAATCGGCTTGCCTGCTCCACTTTTCCTCCTGCGTATCATCGTTCGTCAAGCTGCAAGCTGCCCAAAATCGATCCGGCTGTTCAGATCGAGATCGATGCGGCCATACGGATTCACATGGCTGTAGATCAGCGGCGTGAGACCGCGATAATCCTCCGACGTCATCCGGCCAGCCCATTTCGGCTCAATCAGTACGGTCTGCAGCATCCGTGTGTTCACATAGACCAGAGATGCTTGCAGCAGATGCAGCGCCAGAACTGAGACTTCCTGTTCTTCGATACTGTTGGTAGCAATCTCGCCACCCTTGCCAAAGAAGACGAAACCGTTGGCGCTGTTCCAGTTCTCGACAACGTTCAGCCCTTCGTGGATTTCGCGGCGGAAGGCCTCCTGGCGCAGATATCGGCACAGGAATATCGTCTTGATCGCTCGTCCGAGCTCGCTCAGAGCCTTATAGGTGGGATGCATCACCTCTGCTCGAGAAAACCGCCGCAGGATTGCTTCAGGGTCCGCCGTTCTCGTCTGCATGGCTGCAGTATATTTGACCATCTCGTCATACTGCTGTTCGACCTCATCCCAGTTGATTGGGCTGGAAAGGATCGGCAGAAGGTTCGGCAATTGCATGCGCATCGCCGTATCCGGCAGAGCCAGCTTCTGGCGGGCAATTGCCTTCAGACGCGGCGCAAGCTCAAAGCCGAGAAGGCGGCAGAACGCGAAACCGACAGCACTTTGGCCGTGACTGTCAACATACTGACGTTGGATCTCCATATCGGTGCAGTGACGAAGCACGCCCTCGATCATGGAGGCAACTTCAGAGGAAGAGCATCGCTTGAGCTGGGAATAGACGCAGGTCGCGCGCTTTTCGACATGCCAGTAGATCATGACGCCACGACCACCGTAGCGAGCATGCCATTCCGTCATCAGGTTGCGGTCCCACGCACCGAACTTCGTGGAGTCCGACGCGCACGCCGTTCCTGCATCGCCCCAAACGGCAGAATTGCGGATCGACAATGTCGCATTCGCAACCCGCGCGCACGCCTCTCTCAGCGCCGGCGCATGGATGAAGCGGCGGTGGACATGCAGGAGTTCTTCATAAGTGACATCGGGTGTGGCCCCGGCCACCCGCTTGAGCCCGGCGTTCGTGCCCAGGCCGTAGAGGCATAGCAGCAGACGTCGATCCAGCGCCGCTTTCGACAGGGCGACCCGCGACGCTGATGTCTCGAAGGCCTCCAGCAAACCGGTATCGAGCGCGGCCTCCTTCAACACATCGAGCAGCCCTGTCATCGGCCAGCGCTGGCCGATCTCGCTTTTGATCGAGGCGAGACCCTTCGGCTCGGACAATGGCTTGAACGGCGTGATGGATATACGGTTTTCCCCGCGCCACAGCAGACGCACCTTGTCATTCTTTGGGATATCCGCGTTCAACAGCAAGAGTTCATGTTCAAGCTCCTTCCGGACGGAGGCAACGAAAGCTGCTGCGTCGGGCGTCAGGTCCAGGCCGGAATAATAGGCCTCGCGCCGAACCTCGAAATCCTTCGGAAGATCATCATCGGGATTCCGGTATCGATCTGCGCCGACGACCCAGATCTCTTTGGAACGGATGCGGTCGCGCAACTGAGTCAAGACGCAAAGCTCATAGCTGATCCGGTTCACCCTTCCATCGTCGTCGATGACCGAACTACGCCATCGCGCCGGAATGACGTCGTCGGTCGGAACATCCTTTGATGGCACGAACCGGCATCCGTCATCGATCTTGCTGCGGATCCAGTCCAGCGCGGCCAGAACCGGCCGCCACACGGCGTTATTCGACCGGAATTCCAGGACCGAAAGTAGGTTCGGCAGCATGCGTCGGTAATGATTGGCCCAGGACCCGCGCATCACCTTATAGATACGCCGGTCAAGAGCGCCTTTTGCATGACTTTCCTTGACGATCGCCGCCAGCTTTTCCTTGCCGACGATCGGGAAAATGACATCGCAGATCCGCCCCGACGGTTCCTCAATCGAGGCGCTGGCAATCTCGACCAGAAGCCGCTCCTTGCCGTAGACCCGGTCGATATCCTTGGCGATATCGCCGACCACCTTGCGTTTTGAGCGCGTGCCTATCTTGTGGACGGTCTCGATCAGCAGATCGACCATCGCGTCCGTGAGCTGCGCTTCACGCGACAGCAGATAGATCGCGTAAAGCCCAAGCTGCCGCGCCGGCGTGTGCCGGCGCATCTCCGAGGCCTTTTCGCCGGCGACGCGGCGAACGACCTGATCCACCCACGCCTTGCCGGTAATCGACTGGAGATCACCGGGCAGACCAAGCTTCTGGATGAAGGCGAGTTTTGCCGTCACGTCGAGAATGTTGTCGAGCGTCGCCTGCCCGGCATCCCCTTTCATCGTGTTGAAACCGGTTGGGCCGTCCGGGTCGGCAAGTGACGCTTCCAGCAGCACAATCGCGTCCGGCGAAAGCCGATCGTTGACCCCGCTGAGCCAGGTATCTAGAAAATGCTGCCGTTGCGAGCGGACCTGGCGTTCGAGTTCCTTGTGCGACGGCCCGTGAATGCGCCGGTCTCGGTACCAGAGGTAGACACGCTCAAGCAAAGCGTTGACCGACTGCCCTGCAAAACACAAATCCTTGGCGATCCACGCCGTCAGTTGCTCGCGATCCGCCTGCTTCATGCCGCGGAAACCGAGATGCTTCAAAATCTCAGCGCAATGCCGGCGGGCGGTGCGACTGGAGAAGTCATAACCGTCTACCTCGTCAGCTTCGACGCCAAGCTGCTCGGCCAAATACGAGATGCCATCGGCGGGGATTGAGCCATGATCTGTCGCGAAAAAGCCGCGAGAGCTGAAGAACTTCATCTGAACAGCCAGCCCAAGGCGCGTCAGAACCGGCTTAGAATTTACGAAATCAATGTCGTCAAAGCTCAGGCTCCATCGCCCGATCAAATCCTCACCCGAAATACTCATACTCATCACCACTCCTGAAATTGGAGCGGAATGTCATTCCCCATCAAACCGGTCGTCAATTACCAGCGCCGTGTTCCCACAACGTTCTTTGACTTGGCCAATTTCGCAGCTTCGGGCCGACTGGGCCAACTTGGGAGGCAACAAGTTTCCCGCTTGAAGAGTATGCGGCCGAAATCGTTGCGCGAGCGGGTTTCCACGGAATCACCTATAACCTCGCACAGGACCGACCTGTCCGAACGGTCGACGGGGTCGAGATACGTGCAGTGGTGCTGGAGGCCTATAAGGGAAAACAGGGACCCTGTTATGACCAAGGCCACGCTGTGGTTTATCGCGGACCATTCAGCGAGGTTGCGGATGACGATGGACATCACTACCGGCGCGGCACACGCACGGCGGTATGTGAGAAAACTTACAAGCTGCTTTCTCGACAACCCTATCGGGACAGCTTCATTGGAATTGAACCGTACGTAACAGTTCCTTTGGAGCAAGCACCCTTGTTCGATTGCAATACGCCATCCTTGAGAGACCCAGCGGTCACCAAGGGTCGGATTTCCGTTTTTGACCAGGCGGTTACGCAAAAACAATTTGCATCGGGGAGTAGCTGTTCTGGCGAAGACGGATGTTGCTGATTGACATTGTCTGCTACAAAAAGGCGATTGGCTCGGCGGTTGCAGGTCTCGTACTATACGACTCCACATCATTTGACCCAATTTTCCAATTGGTCTCGGTTGCAAACAGGTTACGGCGGTAATTCATGAACTCTCGAACGCGGGCACTAACCCGGGCTTTCTTTTCATGACCTCGGCCATTCCTCATCATAATCGTCATCTTCCGACTGTAAAGGTTCGCGTTCCGCACAACTCATCAGAGCCGCATCGTGGAACTTTATCAATTGGAGAATGGTCAGTGCCTTGCGTTGTCGGGCGCAGTGGATTGATTGCAGCCTCAATGAAGCGAGAGGGCGATGGCCGCACTCCCATTGGTGTGTTTCCGCTTCGATACGGCTTCTTCAACTCCGCCCGATGGTCCCCTCCTCTTTCAGGATTGTCATTTCCGTTCGTTCCCATGACTGACGATATGGTTTGGGAAGAGGACGCCGACCGTCCAACTTACAATCGCCTTACGATTACACCCGGTGGCGCTCCGGACTCAGAGCGTATGAATAGAGAGCGAGCGGAACCCTTATTCGATATTGTCGTGCCGATTGGTTACAATGATTCCAGCGTCGAGCCTTATCGGGGAAGTGCGCTTTTCGTTCACGCCGCTAAAGCTGAAATGTCGGGAACGGCCGGTTGCGTCGCTGTCCGTCAAAGGGATCTGGAAATCCTTGCCTCTCGGCTTTTACCGGGGATGGTCATCGATATCGATTTCGATGAACCCGCCGATAAGCAGCAGTACAAGCCAGGCCCGATCGAGATACATCAATTCAGAGGACTGCGACCGGGGCCCCGACTTCTCGTATTGGGGGCGGTACATGGCAATGAAACATGTGGTCCTCAGGCTATCCGAGAAATCATTGGTGAATGCACAAGCCGCAAGCTGAAGATCGAGCGCGGGCTGGTTACCTTTGTTCCTGTTGTAAATCTTAAAGCATTTTTGAAGGGTACGCGCGAAGGGGATCGCAACTTTAACCGCGACTTGCGCGAGGTAATCGTGCCGCGGCAATATGAAGATCACCTCGCGAACCAGATCTGCGCCATAATGCGCGAGCACGATGTGTTGTTGGACCTGCACTCTTTTCGGTCACAGGGATCACCTTTTGTATTTGTCGGGCCGCAGGACAATGATAACCCTATCGAGCCATTCGCCCGAGCCAGCGAAGAGGAAGCATTTGCTTCCGTGTTGGGACCGGATCTGATCTTACACGGTTGGCTCTCCACCAACGTCAATGGCCTCGCGCGAGAATCCGAGCGGGTGAAGTTAGATTATGGCGAGGTTGTTCCCTCGTTTTCGTCTGGTGTGGGGACCACAGAATACATGCGGTTTATCGGGGGCTATGGCGTAACTCTCGAATGCGGTTCGCACGCTGATTTTGAGGCCCCCATCGTCGCGGCCAATGCCATACGTCGGGCTCTTGCTGTCCTTCGCCTCATCGACGCGCCATTGCCGAAACGGACCGTCACGCGGGCAATCGAGCTTGTCGATGTTACATTTGCCAAGGATTCTCACGATCGGCTAGCCAAGGCTTGGAAAACCGGCGATCCGGTCAGCGCTGGCGAGATCGTAGCCTGTAGGGCTGCTGGCGAGGAGATCAGAGCACCCGGAGCCGGATACATTATATTCCCGGACTCAGCACCAGAGGCTGGGAAAGAATTGTTCTACTTTGGCAAGGCCAGTGGCAGATTCTCTTAAAGCCCCGACAAGCAATAGAGAGAGTTAGTGGCGAGCCTGTGTCTTGCTAAATGTGCGTTTGATCTTGAGCCACCACAGGCGCCAAAGCCAACCTTGCGCGTCGATGACACCACGCGACACCAATCTTACGGCTGCGAAGCTGCTAAGAGTATTGTTTCATAAACTGGCGCAGTGTCTTGTCCGCCCCGGAAAAGAGCAGCCGGCGATGCTCAAACTCAACTAGGGTCTGCGGATCGTGATAGAGTTCCCGCTCGAATTCTTCCTCGGTTAACTGCAGTGCCTCCTCAGGAGAATAAAAGGTCGGATCCGAGGCAAGGAGGCGCTGTTCAGCGGCATAGATTCGGTCCAACAAGTCGCAGGCTTTTAAAACCGCCTCCTTGCGGGCGGTGTGATCATCGGTGCCTTCGAAAAACCACTGAAGAATATCCTCGGCCAGTTCGTGGAGTTCGATGGGAAGTCGTTTGAGGTTTTGCGCGATCCACTTCGGCTTGGTGTTTGAGATGCCCGTGAGATGATAAAGGCCAGCTGCTTGATCGGCCAGATAGGCTCGGCAAACAAACAGGCTTGTATCATAATCGCCTGAGCCCCATGCCCCCATCATATCCTTGAACTCCGGGAAACCGCCGGTTTTGTTCCGATATTGTGTGAAACAGAGCTGCTTCCAGGTCTGAGGGTCGAAAGCCGCCTCGTATCGATCTTTCCCGGTCAAACATTCGCCGACGCGGAACTTATGGAGCGCGTCGTCATCGCCATACTTAAGTTTTTGGCGGAGGATTTTCGTATGGCTTCGGGCTTTCCGATAGAGGTCACCGACCTGGCTGATCATTTCTTGGACCTCGGTCCAGGTATAATACTCGACGTCGAAACCGAAACCATCGATGCCAATATAATCGTAATATTGGCGTATGCGGCCCTGATGATACCCTGTGAATTGGTGCTTGCCGAGCCTCGCCTCATCCGGCAATTCGTCCGTAATCACATAGACGTCGATATCGGAGTGCTTGTTCCCGATACCTTCTACCAGTGTTCCAGAGATTAAGACGGTATCGCTCGGTAGAGGCGATGTCCGTTTCATAATTTCGTCGGCATCGATTTTCAGGAGACCATCCAAAAACGAAAACATTCTCATCGCAACAATCCTTAAAGTACGGCCACACCGGTTTCTTTGACGCTGATCTTCATGGCAGTCTTGACTGCCACGCCAGTTGCGGCCCGGACCTTTTCACACCCGTCGTTTTCAAATTTTTCCACGAGTGCGAGTGCTTCGACAACCTCTGCTCCTAACGCACGGGCTGCCTCGATGAGGGCAATCATCGTTCCCCCGGTGCTAATTGTATCTTCGATCAGGATCAGCTTGTCGCCGGGGGCGACCCCGTTTAGGTAAAGCTTACCCGAGAAATACTCGTTCTTCATCGAGATTTCGAGCTGTCCTGGGATCGCGTACGGATACCAGCGCGCCATGCAAAGTGGCATGCCGGTGGTCAGTGATAGGGCCGTCGCCAAAGGCGCGCCTTTATCTTCCTCGCTTAAGATTTTATTTCCCTCGAAGGTGCCCAGCCTCAGAAGCTCTCGCGTCGCTGCCCACAACACGTCGGGACGTAGCGCCGGCATTTGGTCACACAACTCATTTACGGATGTGTAGTATGTTCCCGATTTAACGACGGTCGCTTTTTCGTACACTTCTCTAAGAAGAGAATTTACCACTTTAGTCTCCTGTCAATGCGCTTCGAGAAGCATGCGAACGGTTTTAGAATCAACTTTGCCGTTCGGAAGGCGTGGCATTTCGGCACAAAGGGTCAGCCTACGTGGCACTTTGTGAGCTGCAAGCTGACTGCGGCAATACTGCAATATCTCTGAAATGAAGTGTTGCGGTTCGAGAACGGCCTGCTTGGGAACAACCAATGCACCTACTACCTCTCCGAGGTCAGAATTTGTGATCGCTGTTATGGCGGCATCTTCGACTAGTCCCGACGATATGATCACTTCCATCACCTCAGCAGGAGAAACCTTATTTCCCGACACGTTTATCATCTGCTTGATGCGGCCCACGATGAAGAAATCACCATCACCGTCGACGTAGGCGAGGTCACCTGTGCGAACCGAGCAGCCGGAAAAGACGCGGCGCGTTTCGTCCTCATGATTTATGTAAAAGGTTGGCATGGCTTCGCGCGAAACGACCAGTTCTCCTGTGACCCCGACCGGGGCCACCTCGCCGGTTTGCGTGACTATGGACAGTGATACGCCTGCTATGGGACGTCCGACGGAAGTTGGCTTAGACAGGTTGCTAATGGAATTGAAGGAAACGATTCCACCCTCACTGAGGCCGTATTCCTGGATCAGCGGCTTGCCGAACTTATCGCTGAATGATTCCACAAAACTGGTGGGGAGATAGGCTCCGCCTACGATACCAAATCGCAGCCGAGGGAGTTCGATCTGCGCGCGCTGCTTGAGTGCCCCCAGCGCGCAGAACAAATAAGGCGTTCCCGCCAAGATCGTCACGCCAATTTTGCCGGCAAATTCAACGATACCTGACGGTTTGAACCCGTCGATGATCGCGATGGTCGCATTTGCTCTGATGCAGGCCGCCATCAGACCGCCGGCATAACTGTGTTGTAGAGGTGTTGTGCACAAGACGACGTCTTCGCTCCCCAGCGGAATCGCATCGGCCACTGAATCTGCTTCAAGCGAGAGATTGCGATGGGATCTCGGAATCGGCTTCGGTCTACCCGTCGAACCGGAGGAGAAATGGATGATCGCCGCAAGGTCTTGGTTCAGGCAAACATCTTGCCTTTCGAGGTCACCAAGAAGCTGGCCCCAGTTTAAACTCCTTCGGTCGGCTGGCAGTTTCATGATCTGCGCAGTATCATCATCCACGATACAGAGACTAGGGGAGAGTTCCGCCCGAATTTCGCCAACTTCCCTGGCCGTTTCTCGGCGCGTCAACGGAACCGCGACTGCTCCAATGTGTATGCATGCCAGCAACGCAACGACGTAATTTCCCGCATTGAGAGCGAGGAGAACTCTGTCGCCGGGACCTACTACTTTCGCAAGTGCCGCGGCCGTATGGCGGCTTTCGCGCCAAAGATCCTCCCACGACGATACGTGATCACCGTAGATCAATGCGGCCCTGTCAGGATTGGTTTTGACATTGGCTTGGAGATATCCGAGCAAACCGGTCATGCGGCACCTACGATAAGACTAGCGAAGCCACTGCCCAGACCGTGAGCATTGACGAGGACGTTGGCGGCTTCCCCTCTCTCGCAAAGACAGGCAGCATAAGCCACATCGAACGCGCCGGCCGCCCCGAGTGAGTGGCCAATATATGCTTTCGTATCCAACACCTTCGGCGTCGAGTGGGTGAAAAGATCCCTGATCGCCATCGCCTCTCCGCCGCTTTCGTCGATGTCCGACGACGCCATCAGGATAATATCGATATCTGCCGAGCTTAGATGCGCATCTTCCAATGCAGCGGCGATCGCGTCTTTGCAGCCGACGTAGCCCTTTGACGATGCGGATCCATAGCCCTTGACCGCGGCAAGCACCGGTCGGCCATCAGCTATCGCCTTGCCCCCCTCTTCGAGCAGGAGAACACAGGCGGCCTCTGCCAACGCTGGCAGGGTGCCGGAGACAATGTGTTCCAGGAAAGGCGTGATTTCGTCGTAGCCTCCGGCCAACATAGTATCAGTTCGACCAGCCGCTATCTGCTCATGGGCCCAGGCGATGCTGTCCAAGGGGCTAGTGAGCGTCAGAAGGGTCGAGTTGGGGCCGACAAGGCCCAGCTTGATCGCAGCAAGTGAGCCCGGGGAATTGAAAGTATCGATCGCAAAATCGTTGGCCGAAAGCGCTCTCGGTCCGCTCGCATCAAGCGTCTCAAGCATTTCTTCATTTATTCTCTGGGAGCCGTAGAACGTGCCAAGCGAGATGCCGGCGCCGCCATCATGAACCTTCCCCTGCAGGACCTCAGTGGCAGTTCCCACAACAATGCGCGAAATTCGATCGACATATGCCAGCCCCTCCCAGTTCCGCGATGGCCCCGCCGGCTCGGGCAATCTGTTGACCCGTCGATCAACGGGGATCCGAGCCTCGATTGCGGTTTCAACGTCGCGAAAGACACCGCAATGGTGTCGTCCGGCAACTGAAGTGATGAAAACATCTCTCATATGGGGTCTCCGCATCATGAAACCTGCGCCGGCGAGAAAACGATTGTGGAACTCACTCCGCCGAATCCGAATGCGTTGAAAATCCCATCTCCGCCTGCCAGAGGTCGTGGAGTTCCTGCCACGAAGTCCAAGTCCACATCATCGTCGGGTTGCGAAAAATTCGCGATTGGAGGTAATAGCTTCTCTCTCAAGCTGATCGCGGTTGAGACTGCCGAGAAGACCCCGGCACATCCCTGCATATGACCTTGAGACGATTTGATTGCTGTGATTGCCGGTCGCGTGTCGCCGAAAACGTCTTGAATTGCAGCGGCTTCATTTGCGTCGTTGATTTTAGTGCCTGTTCCGTGAGCGTTTACAAATCCAACATTCGATGGTGATATTCCCGCATTTTTGAGTGCAGCCCGGATCGTTCGCGCGATACCGGGCGCGTGCGGTCGGGTCATATGGTTGGCGTCGCATCCAATGCCGTAACCTTTGATTTCACAGATAATGCGCGCCCCTCTCGCAATCGCCTGATCGAGAGGTTCGATCAGGACGGCGGCGCCACCTTCGGCCAACACGATTCCAGCGCGGTCGCGGCTAAACGGGCGGCAAACATCCCGACTGACCATCCGCAGGCTGTTGAAGCCGCCAAGAGGTACCTCTGCCAGAAGATCTGCGCCGCACACGAGCATTGCAGGGGCCCTGCCAAGACGAACCTGATCGTAAGCACTTCCGAGCGCCAGCCCACCGGACGCGCAGGCGGCGGAAAAAAGTCGGTTTGGACCCGCTATTCCGAGTATACGACGACCGAGAGCGAAAGTGCCGGCGGGGTTTGCTTTCTTAGCCAGACAGGTAGCCGCCTCGCCCTTGGTACCGTTGGCCCAACTGCGATAGGCTGGCTCGCCCGATTCCCAGCCAACGCTGCTTGAAGCCAGATACAATCCACATCTTCGCAAAAGCTCATCTGGCAAGCCGCTTTCGAGTACAGCCTCTCTGGCGGTGCCTATGGCGAGATGCGCCACGGCATCGAACTCACCGTCTGGATCGAGATCCTCGCGCAGCGATTGCAAGTCCGATTTTTCGATCTCCTGAACGAGGCTCGAGCGAAGCCCCGCCGTGTTGAAACGGGTCAGTGGTGCGATCCGGGATGTCATCTGAAGCATGCTGCCCCAGAATTCCAGGGTATTTCGACTAAGGGGGGTGAACGCACCCAAACCTGAAACAACGACGCGCATATCCCCTCACGATTTTTATTTGGTACGAGTTTCTCTAACAGTGGCTATGAAAGGACCATCCGTTTCGACAACATCGAAACATCCTTTGGCGACGCCAACGTCCGGTCATGTGTAAGCGTATTGGATCCAGCTGCTAACGCTGGGTTCCGGTACCGACATTTTCTGGCAGTGACAGAGAAATGTGAGCAACCAGGTCGCCAAACGTCTTGAGGTTTTCTATTGCTTTGTCGTCGACGGGCACTCCAAACTCGGTCTCCACTGAATTTGCCAACTCAACCAGGGAAAGGCTGTCGATCCCCAACGATGCCAATTCCGTGCTTTCCTGAAGATTGTTCGCATTGATCTGGAAAGATCGTCCAAGGATCGATCCTAGCCTTCCGTGCAAGTCGATATCGTTGTCTGAATTGGAAATCGCTTTTGTCATTGTTCGTATCCCCTTCATGAGAGTTCAGTGAGTTCGCGATACCGGAAGAGACTGAGTAATGGCACGCCATACCCTTTGAGGCGCTCTGCCGCTCCATCCTCCCTGTCGATCAGCGCGAGAGCTGCGACAGGATGGCACCCGATCTGCCGAGCTGCCCTGATCATTCTTTCGAAGGCAAATCCGAGACCGGCAACGTCATCCACAAGCAAGATCCGAAACGCCTTCGCGATAGGAATATTGGTCAGCCCGAACGGCGGTTTCGGATTCTTGCGAAAGAAAAATGGCGTGGTCCGAGACCCCTCGGCAGAGACCCAGGCGGCGGCATAAACGATTGGAATGCCTCCCGTCTCCTCCCCGGCAATAGCCTCGACTTGGAGTTCGCTCGCGTGGGCAGCAACGGCCTTGCCGATCAGCGCCAATGAAGTGGCGTCGGCTGTCAGCAGGTGCCCGCTCACATACGAGCTCACGACCCTTCCCGACGTCACCTGAACAGGACCGGGCACGATCGAAGAACGTGCTGCCTGATGAAGGATGCCAGCTTGGACAGTCGTAAGGCCCGGAATATCACCCATGGTGGACGCTCCGCGGCGCTTCAATCTGTGCGATCAGCGTTTCGATTTGCTCGAAGCATTCATCAGCCGAGCACGCTGCGCTGTCGATACGGCGCATGAACCCCGCAGAGCAGATTGCCGTATAGGCCTTGCGTACTTTCTCCATCAGATCGAGATCAAGATGCAGATCACGCTCCTCTGGGCGAGCCCGGATTCTAGCTTCCGCGATGGGAACCGGCACATCCATGAAGACGGTTAGATCGGGCTGCGGGATATGAGCAATGATCTCATGAATCCAGCGATCGGAGCTGTAGCCCCTTGCGATCATGTTCGCCAATGTGCAGAAGATATATCGATCGGAAATCACGGACCGGCCCGCACCTAGTGCAGGGCGGATCACTTCATCAGTCTGAAGCATTCGATCGCCAACGGTAAATAAGACGAGGCTGCGATAATCGACCCTCGGTTTGTCAGGATTGTCGTGAAATCGCCTGAACAATTGCRGCGACCGGACAAGCTCAGTTGGCTGCTGTATGACCAGCGCATTGGCTCCTCTCGTTCTTGCCAACCGATCAATCATGGTCGTCTTGCCGCTGCCATCGAGACCGCAAAAGGCGACAAGCATTCCCTTGTCAGCACGGTTCTCTAGGCGAAAATCGAGAAATCCTGATGTGCTCATATCGGTGGACCTCAATGGAAATCTGCGTCCAGGCGCCCAATCGCCAGCAGCCCTTCCTTGAGCTGCTGATTGGGGTCAAACGTCTGGTAGTACGTGCCCTTCTCAACATCGAAGATGGAGGCCGCGGGGCCAAGCGAGGGACCACGAACGAAAAGCGTGAAGACTGGCTCGTCATCGCTGTGGTTGAAAACCTGATGTGGGACGTAGGCCGGAAGGGAATTCACCGCCCCGGTGCTCAGATTGTGTGACATCTTCACTGTGAGTTTCGCCGTTTTGGCTTCTTCATCGACAGCGTCCACGTTAAAGACGCGTTCCTCATAGGTGCCGCGTAAAATGATCGTCGACATCGGCCACTTGTGACTGTGCACCTTCTCGATTGCAGTTCCGTTTTGGCGCTTTGTCTTGAAGCGGTGCAGGCGTACCCGAAAACGGTCGGCGGGATCCATGTAAAGCATGAACTTGTCCATGAGGATCCGGGGATAATTCATGTGCGGCGCGTAGGCATCGAACAAGGTCTTGTCCTCAACGATTTGGCGCGTACGCTTCTCCAGGGCCTCGGGGTGAGAAGCGATCGCCAGCAAGGCTTGTTCCACTGCGCGATAAGGCGCCATCGAGGGGTCTTCCCAGTCAACCTGCTTGTCGAGAAAATCGATGAAGCTTTCCCAATCGATGATCTTCTGCTTTGCGTCGTTGGTGAGCGTATCCACTATCTTTCCTCCGGTTGTGCATGCGATTGTTTCGATCGGATGATGGCAAGCGACAAAACCGCGCCGACAATTGCCAGGACAATTCCCCAGACCAAATAAATTTGCCCGGCGGAGTAGTTGCGAAGGACGCTGGGAGAGAGATAAATCACAATGCCCATGAGACCTGTTAAGGCTTGGACCAGACTACGAACGCGTCCGATCTTGTCTTCTGCGCATCGATGTAAAATATTCCCGTCCGAAATCGCTTTCGCTATATTAGCGGCCCCGCCAGCGAGAACTTGTATGGCGATTACCGGCGTTGGAAGCTTGATGAAAAACAGTGAGCCCATGAGGATGCCAAGGGCAAGAAGGCTTTGTCCGTCCAGAAGCGCCAGTTTTCTGGTCTTCAGGAGGTAGATTACCAGCGCACTGCCGGCGACTGCGCCTGCTGACCATGCGGCATCGGCGACCCCGTAAAGGTCGCTGCCGGCTCCGATGTCATTTCGTATGAAGGCGGGCAGCAACGCGTTTGTCATTTGCCCCGCCGAGAAAGCCAGAGCGCCAATTGCTGCGGTGCCAAGCAGAGCAGGATAGTTGGCGAGATAATCCAGACCTTCTTTGAGATGGGCAACGTAACCCGACACGGTCGCACCGCGCTTTTCAACCGTAACGCTCCGCAGGGCAAACACCGCGGCCCACATCAGTGCGGCGCTCGACGCTGCGATAAAATAGCCACCGATCGCCCCGAAATAGTGAACGATAAAACCGGCCAGGCCGCCACCCGCAACCATCGCGATTTGACGAGCGCTTCCCATACGCGCCCCTATCTGCCGCCGCAGCTCAGGCGCGACGGACCCCTGGAGGAGCGCGTCGAAGGGACCAACAATAAGCAATTGTCCTATTGCCCAAATTAGCGAGACAGCCACGATAAGAGAATAGCTCAGACCGACGGGCAGCAACGGCAATGCAAGCGCGAGTGTACAGACAGCTTGCCCGATGAGCACGCAAAGGCGGCGATCGTGGCGATCAACGAAGACGCCAACGAAGGGCCCAATGAATAGGGCTAAAACGCTCCAGATCATCAAAACCCGTCCAACGGAGGCGATATCGTTGGTCAGGGTCAGGGCCGTCCAGGCCGTTGTCACGGTGAAAACGCCTCGGGAAAAAGCGCCAGCTGCTGCCGCAAAGTAGAGATGAAAGGGTCGGTATTGCATCCGTCACGCCTTGTTGTGTGAAGCTTTCATGACAGCCGTGAGATGTTTCTACAACTTAACGGCAAGTCACGTCAAATAAAAAAGCGAAAAATTATAGAAAGACCAATTACTTACGTGTGTAATATAGTATAAATGACAATAACACGCCGAAACAAAATTGTTTGGCGGAAACTTATACCTAGAGATAAACACGTTTATTTATATCCTACCCGCCCCACAGGGCGCGTGATGCTTGATACATGACAGAACCTTCATATCGAATGCCGTTGAGGCGATCGCGAGCCAGCAAAAGGGGGGCATCCAGATCTGTGAATCCGGCCTTTTGCGCCAATAACTGGGCAGGGGCCATGCCGAGCGAGGTGCCAAGCATGCAACCGACCATGATCGTATAGCCGGATGCGGATGCCGCGTCGGCCAGAGCGAGCGCCTCGGTAAGGCCACCGGCTTTATCGAGCTTAATATTGACAGCGTCATATTTACCATCGAGAGCCCGTAAGGAAGCCAGATCACGACAGCTTTCGTCGGCGCATACCGGGACAAGGCGGGGAATACCCAAAAGCGCGTCATCGTTGCTGGCGGGAAGAGGTTGCTCGACCATGACGACGTTGAGATCGAATAATGCGGGAGATATCGAAAGGTAATCCTCGACACTCCAGCCCTCGTTGGCATCTACGATTAACTTGGCCTCGGGAGCACCGCTCCTGACTGCTCGCACGCGCTCCAGATCGTCTGGTTTACCGAGCTTTATCTTGAGGAGCGGCCGGCTGGCATTCGCGCGCGCGGCTCCTTCCATTTCACGAGGGGTGCCCAAGGAAATCGTAAACGCAGTTGTGACCGGTTTCGGGGCATCGAGGCCTGCCAATTGCCACACCGAAAGCCCGCATTCTTTGGCTTCCAGCTCCCACAGAGCGCAGTCGAGAGCATTGCGAGCCGCACCGGCGGGCAGGGAAAGCAGCAGCTTTTCCCTGGTAATTGAGCCATCGAACCGTTCAACCGTTCGTTTGACCGTATCGATCACACTGACGGCTGTCTCGTCGTAACGAGCGTAAGGTACGCACTCTGCTCTGCCAACAAATCCACCTCGGCACAGCTCTAGTGTGACGACATGTGCAGCCGTCCTTGACCCCCTGGAAATTGTGAAGCTGCCTGCGACTGGAAAAATCTCTTCGAAAACATCGACAGACATTTTCATACGGCGTCCCTCGCCATGGAACCGAAGGGAGAGTGCAGTCCCGACGGACGAGTTTGTCGCACAAGACCAGCGAGCCGCCTGATACCTTCATCGGCGAGCTCTTCAGTTGCCAAAGTAAAACTCAGTCGCAGGGTATTTGCACCGTCGCCACCGACATGAAACGGCTGCCCAGGCACAAAAGCTACTCTCTCGGAAGTGATTGCCTCGGCCAGAAGGCGCTTGCAATCGAACCCGGGCGCAAGCGTGACCCAAATGAACATGCCGCCTTGAGGTGTTGTCCACGTGACCTCCTCCGGCATGTACCGCGCCAGGGACTCCAGGACGTTATCTCGACGCTTCCTATATTCGCTCTTTATGCGATTGAGATGCCCATCATAGATCTTGCTGCAAACACGGTGCAGAACCATCTGATTTAGGGCCGAACTGTTTAGGTCCGCTGCCTGCTTCAATAGCACAAGCTTTTCTATCAGCGGCTGCGACGCAGCTATCCAGCCTATTCTTATTCCTGGCGAAAGCGTTTTCGAAAATGTTCCGCAGTAGATGGTACGGCATTGGTCAATGCCTCCGTTCAGCGCCGCTTCCGTCGCTAGAATCGGGGGGATTTTATCGCCGTCGTAGCGAAGTGCTTCATAGGCAGCATCCTCTATGATCGGCACGTCGAATGCACTGGCGACCTGGAGGGCCTTCAACCTTTCTCGTTCGGTAAGGCTATGGCCTGTCGGATTGGAGGATTCCGGGATCACATACGCCAGTTTTGCTTGCGACGGCCGCGACTGGACTGGGTCGTCTGGATCCAAGGAAATTTCTGCATAACGGGCTTGAAAGCTGTTGAAGACCTGCAAAGCTCCGAGGTAGGTCGGGCGTGTGACAAGTACCGTGTCGCCGGGACTCAGAAACAGCTTTGCCAAGAAATCCAGTGCCTGCTGTGACCCCGACGTGATGAGTATGTTATCGATAGTGCACTGCACGCCAAGCGACTTCATATGCTCGGCAATCCAGTTCCGCAGCGGCGGAAAACCTTCACTGAGCGAGTATTGAAGGCCCGCGTTCCCATCCTGCAGGATAGCATTATACGCTTCGCGAAAATCGTCCCCTGGCAGAAGCTTCGGATCGGGAAACCCGCCTGCGAAGGATAGAATGTCATCTTCTTCCAGAAGCTTGAAAAGGTCGCGGATCTCGGATGCATTGATGAATGCCGCTCGTGTTGCATATTTGCCGTTCCAATCGATCATGCGTCCTCCAAAGCTCCCTTCCCGCGCGCTTTACGACGCGTTAGTTCATCTCAAATTGGAAACGTATTAGCCTGCGCTACGCAGATCTTCCGGCTCGTTTGCAACGCTGATGATTTGCATGAGAATGTCCTCGCAGGAGGGATCACCAACAACAATTCCACACAGAGGGGAATGTATATCGAGATAGGATGGAACTTCAGGCTTGATTGGATTGGCGTTAGCGTTGAGCAGCACGAGACTTTTCTTGAAGAGAGCCTCTACCCGCCTAGAATTGGTACGCGAGCCATAAGGATACAAGAACCATCCGTACATGCTTGCATTAGGCTGATAGTGCGTCCAGTCGGTATGATGGCCTAGCAGCATAATAAGATCACGTTGATAAAGGTTGATACCGGTCTTCTGTTCAAACGCCTCGGCGATAAAGGCACCGGCGACACGCCCTGCGAACTCCAGGAAGTGAGGCTCTTCCTTTTCCGTAAGGATCATCTCGAGGTGGAAGCTGCCATTGCGATATCGCAGCGCTGCAGCGATTTTTGTGGCCGCCTCGAACATCCATGCGGCATTGGCAACTTGCACGGATCCCAGCGGGGTGCCGGACGCGAAGCTCAAGCATGTATTGATGTATTTTGAGGCTTGAAAAGCGCGCAGTTCTCCGTCTTCCAGAAATCCATCCAGATGGTAGATGTCACCGGCCACGAAGGATTCAATGATCCAGTCCTCCGCGTCGAGATCTTGTGACATCTCCATTATTTCCATCGCGCTGCCAACCACGACGCCATTGCTGGCCGCGTCCAGGCGAGGTTTCAAGACGACCGTTCCCATCTGGCTATGTTCCATCGATACGTCGCGAAACTTTGTCAGAGGCCAGAACTCAGGTTGAAGTATCGAATGGTTCCTTGCGAACTGACGCATCAGGAGCTTGTCTCTGATGGGAAGCACATCAATAACGGTGTCACCAGGGATGTTATAAATCTCCCGAAGCTTTGCCGCGAGCAGCAGATCGCGCTCTCCGCGGGCAATCAGAAGGTCGCATTGCAGCAAAACCTCGTGGACTTCGGCAGGAAGATTGTGCGGGTTTAAAGAGGAGAGGTCGGCCGCGATTTTATGTGCCTGGTGTGGATGCTTCGCCTCATTCTGAAAATGGCCGACATACACAACCCGGTTCGACCCATGGTCAATCGCATTCTCATATCGGATTCGATCAGAGGGAATGCGATGTAAAATAACGATTGTGCTCACGGTATCCCCGTATGTTTTATGATGCGCTTGGTTGTCGGTCGAATTGACTGCGCACGGTGATGAGCTTGGGCAGGAGCCAAGACATCGCCGCACTGAGGTCGAGAAACATCAATTAAATCGTTTTCTTGACGCCGCGTGTGTCTATAGAGAACGTCTCGCGCGACTTGCACAAACATCAAGATTCGCTCGGGCCGTATCATTTTTTTCAACGCTTAGCGCTAGACGACCAAAACAGGCGCGAGATAAGATCCTAGCTATCTGAAAGATGGGATATATATCGCGCTTGCGTGTGGTCTGAGGATTTGTCGCCGCGGTAACGTCTGCCGTTGTGATCTGATTGTGTCACAGCCGGCATTGGGTCTGGTGACTAGACCGGGCAACCGCTTTGCGGTTAATAATTCCCGTGTCACAAGCGGTATTTTCCCGCGCGAACAATGGAGAACAGCCAGATGTATGTCGGAAGGATCGTTGGTGTGGGACGAACGCCGGAAGGGAGATTAACAGCGGCTTATCGAGTGTCGAGCAGATCGTTTCCCAATAGAAGCGCTGAACAAGCCGGCAATTCGGTCCGGATTGTTCCCCGGGCCGGCAGTGCGGATGCGGCCTCGGATAGTCCCTATATTGCCTATGAGTGCCTCCTCTGGAACGAGCGCTTCGCAGTCGTCAGCAATGGCACCCATACAAGGCCAATTTTTGAGAGACTCAAAGCCGGAAATACGGCGCGAGATGCGCTGGTTGCCGTGCTTGCCGGTCTTGACCGGGAATTCGACCAACACGACACACCCCGAATTTGCGGAGTTGTTGATGTTGGTGGAGACAGGATGTGGCTTGGCAGCATAACCGCAACTGGATTGGCAGTCATGCCCCTCCATATCGCAAATGGACATATTGCCTATGTCACGACCTATGAGTTTCCGATGCCGGAAATAGGGCAGATCGATTCTCTGTTCCGTGCAGACGACGCGCAGGAAACGTGCGAGCACATGATCTCCGGATCAGTTTTCGGAGGTTTTGACAGGCCGATTTGCGCGACGTCCTGGGTTGCGTCGGGCACAACCATCGATGTCGCGACTCTCGATGCGGGGAACGCGATCGCGAGCTAAGCGGTTGATGTGGCGACTTCCGTGACGCAGCACCGACGTTGGGGACGAATGTTGAAAAAAAGCGGCCACACCGGACGGATTTTCATGATTGTAAAAGTGAGGCCATGGTGCGCCAATGGCCTTATCGGCTGATGAGAATTCAGTAACTCGAGAAGGTGAAGCCGCCTTGAGGAAGAATTCTCACCAGTAACGCCTTTTTAGAACGGTTTTCTCTCATGAAAGGTGAGCACGACAATGGCTTTCTTCCGCATCTCGGATTGGGACGACGCCTATGAAAATGGCGCCCACATACCGCAGAGCAGTCGCTGGCCAAATGCTTGGCATGAACGTGCGACTGAGTTCCGAAGACGATCTTCCGACGAAGTCACAAGCGAGATTGATCGCCCCTACGGACCGGCAGAACGAAATCGATTTGATCTCTTTTTGCCACGCAGTCCAGCGGGTCTGGTGATTTACATTCACGGTGGCTATTGGCTCCGCTTGGAGAAGGGATTTTGGTCCCATCTCGCCCAGGGGCCACTTGGCCATCGTTTTGCCGTCGCAATACCATCTTACACGCTCTGCCCGGCAATTCGACTTACGGGTATTGTCGATGAGATTGCCGCCATGATCGAAGCCGTTGCCGCGCGCGTCGATGGTCCCATCGTTCTGGTCGGACATTCTGCCGGAGGTCATTTGGCGACAAGTATGGTTGGGGGAGCGTCACCCCTGTCTGCGGCGACTCTCAGCAGGATTTTGAACGTGGTTTCGCTGTCTGGCCTGCACGATCTTCGGCCGTTGATGCGAACAACCATGAACACGAAATTGCGGCTCGACCCAGAGGAAGCCAACCGCCTCAGTCCCGCCTTACAATTGCCCAAACCCGGCGCTCGAGTGACGTGTTGGGTAGGGTCGTCGGAGCGATCGGAGTTTCAACGGCAAAGCGCTTTGCTCGCAAACATATGGAGGGGTCTCGGCGCCGAGACCTCCTGCGTGATTGAGCCAGACCGACATCACTTCGACATAATGGAAGGTCTGTCCGATCCGATGCATCCCTTGACGAGATGCGCGTTGACCATCACCTAACTCGTCCGCAACCGAACTTTAACGACAAACCCACACGGCCTGAGGACTGCGATTGCCGCGTCAGCCTTTCGCTCGCCTCCAGGATCGTTGACAGGACTGGGGTCAGGTGCCGGGTATGGGCTCCCAGCGGCAATCGGCGTTTTTCGAAAACTGGGGGATATGCGCCAAGCTTTGGATGAGGGAGCAGTCCTCTGCAAGCTTCTCCTGCCATTCCCGAGCTTCCGTCAGGGCTACGCCAACTCCCACAACCTGGCCGCCAGCGCTGCGTACGAGCTCAATGCTTCCTCTTAGACTGGATCCAGAGGCCACGACGTCGTCGACAACGACGACACGCTTGCCTTGCAACAATGGGACCGCCGCTCTGTCGAGCAGCAATTGCTGCTCGCCTTTGGACGTGATGGACGACACGCGTTGCCTCATGGCGTCGACCAAGTGAATTTTTGGAGATTTTTGCAGGATAACGTACTGGTCAAGATCGAGAGCACGCGTAACCTCCATGGCGATCGGAATGCCGAGTGTAGCCGCTCCCACGACGATATCCGGCCGTGTGGGCGCGAGCTTGGCAGCCAGCTTTCGCCCCACATGTTCGCCGAACTTGACGCCCATGTCGATTATCATCATCAGCGCAATTGCAAAATCCGGGCCAACCGCAACGATAGGCAGATCGACATGGTACCCTGATACATCCACGGACCAGTCCTGGTCGGTTCGTGGGCTCTTGTTGTCAGCGGTCATTAATCCGTTTCCTTAAAGCTTAGACGGGATTCAACCATGACACCTACTTCGCGCCAGGTGGTCCTTTTGCGCTTAAGGTCGAACGAATAGAGGGTCAGAGAAAAGGATATAGTGTGGGCAAGGCGAACTGCCTGGACAAGCAGTGGAATGCCTCTTGCGAGTGCAAATCTGATTTTGGTGGGCAGACTCACGTCATCYATTTCCATACCCCGGCATCGCTGAGCGTCGGCGATCCTTTTAAAGTCGTCGCGCAACATTGGTATGATACCGAAGGTCAATGACAGGACGAGCGTTGCGATGGGCGGAAGTCTGATAGCACTCGCGGCAGCAAGGATCGCTCCCGGTGAAGTTGTCTCCATGACAAAGAAGAACGCCGACGTCGTCGTGACGAGTTTGGCTGCCATGGCAGCGGCAATCGAAAGAGCGGGACCGCCCGAAACACCTTGGATGGCAAGGTTCACAATCCAGCTGACCATCACCATGCAGCTGAGAAGCACTGCGCCCTTGCTGAAACCCCCAACTTCGGGGATACGCATAACCCAGAGAAGCGATAGGCATAAGAGCGCCAGCGGCACGCCAAATTTCCAATTGGGCGCCGCCCATGCGGCGGTCATTACCAAAAACGCCAGGCCCAGTTTTATGAAGAAATTCAGTTCATAAAGCCGCGTCATATTGCCGTCCATTCTTGTCTGTGACGGGGAGGCTCCCAGCCGAGCGAGGTGAAGGCTTTGCTAACCCATCCGTCTTCCGGCTTGCCATCGAATGCGATCGAGCCGTCATCAAGGATCAACAGGCGCGTGGCTAGGTCATCGACCATCTCGAGATCGTGAGAGATCAGCATCACCGCACGGCCAGAAGAACACATCGACGACAAGAACCGCTCGAGCATCCGCCTTCCCTTCACATCTCTGGCAAGCAAAGGTTCATCGATGATGGTGACGAGCCCGCCAGCCGCGTCGGCGCACGCCAGCCCCAGCAGTGTCTGCTGACGTGCCGAGAGCGCAAAGGGATTAACCTCCGCCAGATGGTTCAGTTCGTAACGTTCGAGAACCTCTCTGGCTCGCTGGGTAAGGGTCGACGTTTCAGACGCCTTGTGTCCCGCAGTCATTGAAAACAGCACTTCGTCCAACACGCTCATCTTGAACAGGATGTGACGCACGCTTTGGGGAACATAACTGACCCTTCTGGCGCGCTCGGCGACTGTCCAGGCATCCGCGTTCTCTCCTCCGATAAAGACGGATCCGCTTTGCCTCGTTGAAAGTCCGAGGATCGTTTTAAAGAGTGTCGTCTTGCCGGCGCCGTTACGACCAACCAAAGCCAGCGCCTCTCCGGCACGCACTTGGAAGTTGACCCTGTTGAGAACGGGTTCGCCATGCTCGCGGCTCAGGCGGGACGTTAATCCCGAAAGCGACAACAACTCCCTGCCGGGATTTTCCACCGCACACACCTTGCGTCGGCGTAAGGGAGGCAGAATGCCGGCGTGAACCCACGCCTGATCGTTGCTCATCAGGAGTTCGGGTGCAACTGGTGGGGAGAGCTTTCCATTTCCCAACAGCGCAATTCCTGTTACCAAGGGGGCGAGCGCGACCGGATCCTGCTCTGAGATAAGTTGCGTTGGAACGTCACTGGACCGGTTTTGCAGGACAGACCGCAGGCGCAAACGACTGGCCGGATCAAGGCCAGTCGTCGGCTCATCGAGGACGAGGAAGTCGGGATAGGAAGCAATCGCTGCCGCCATCGCGACCCTGCGCCTCTCACCGCCTGAAAGTGTCAGGACCTGGCGTCCGCGCAAAGACCGAAGCTCGAACTCGTCGATCAAGTCGCCAAGACGGCGACGTATGATTTGCTTTTCGATCGCGCGATTCTCCAACGCAAAAACAATTGCGTCTTCGACGCTGACATCCCAGAGCTGATCCTCCGTGTTCTGAGACACGAAACTGACGGTGGAAAACAGTTCCGCTTTGCTCAGGGACGATATGGCGCGGCCATTGAGGACGATGTCGCCTGCGAGTGACGGAACCGATAACAACCGTGGAATCAATCCTGCAGCTGCGGCCAGCAGTGAGGTCTTGCCGCTGCCAGCCTCGCCGCAGATTAGAAGTCTTTGCCCTTCACACAAAGTGAGGCAAGCCTTGTCAATGACCGGCTGCGCTCCGCCGAATCCAAGGGTCAGATCAGTGATCTCAAGCACGCCATCGTCCCTCAGTGGATCAGAAACGCGTGAAGCCGGCCGAGTGCGCGCTCTTAAGAATTTTAGTCGCTGGAACAATCAGCAGAGGAGTGCCTATAACCATCGGTACGATGTCCGACAGGCCGATGTAGCCAAAGCCCCACCAGAAAGGGAAGATGCCGAGATAGGACAGACTTGCTGAAACCGCGGCTACCATCACGGCTCCAGTTAATAGGCAGACAACTGCAATCTTGAAGAGGCCCGTCCGATCAAAGATCGTCCTTGCTGGATCGAACAGGAGGCCTGGTATCATACCCGTCAAACCGACCATGATCCCATCGACGAAAAGCGAATGGGCCGGGATAAAGGTCCCCGCCAGCAACGACCAGATGACCGTGCCGAGATAGCCACAAATCAAACCACTTCGCCATCCAAGCAGGATACCGACCAAAGGCGGAAGGAACGCAAATATCCGCCACTGGATAACGCCGGGGACGAGCTGGATGGGATTTGCGTAAGCCCAAAGGACTCCTGTCGCCGCTGCTGCGGCTATCGAAAGGACGAGAGGAAAAAGCGTATCTCTATCGGTTTGCAAAATTTTCGTCGGCTGCATTGTAGTCGTTCCCCTTAAAATGCCCGGAAATGACGCAAAACGCGATTGCGCGCTCCCGTGAACCGTTGACGAGTGAAACTCCTCGGTAGTCTCCCTGGGTATGTTTTTTGAGAAAGGCGCGGCGATCGTCATCGCGCTGGATATCAGGCCGCAGACGGTTTGCGTCCGCTCTTACCGGTGCGATCCGAATTGAACTGATGGTCGGTTCTGGCATCCCTTTCTGTGGATGGGTCGGGAATTGCCACCCCGTCAATGATGTCAAATTGCGGAATATGGCCAAGGCTGACGAGCAGGTCGGCGTCGGCTCCCAGCGTTTCCCTCCAGGCATGGCCCTCGGTCAAGATAGCGCCTAAACCAACGACTTCGGCACCCGCGCGCCGCACGAGGCGGATGGCGGCCGCCATGCTGGATCCTGTCGCAACGACGTCATCGACAACCAATACGCGCCGGCCTTGGAGCAGTGTTATAGAACGGCGGTCCAGCAACAGATGTTGTGAGCCCACGCTGGTGATCGAGCGCACGCTCTCGATCATCGCGTCAGAGAGGTGAAATTTCGGCGACTTCTGCAGGACGACGTATTGATCGATGTCGAGCCGCCGTGAAACCTCTATTGCCAAAGGAATTCCCAGTGTTGCGTTTCCGACGACAATATCCGGCCTTAGCGGCGCGCTACGCTCTGCTATCGCTTGACCAACTAAGTCGCCGAACCTTACTCCCATATCAATGACCATCAACAGCGCAATTGCGCGCCTGTCGTTTAACTGTACGACTGGCAAGCCGAAGACTTCGCCGGCAATTTCCGTCTCGAAGGTTTCCGACGTTTCTAGGTACATCCGAAGCATTCCAATATGGTGGGACCGACACTTGCGATCATTTCATGTCTCAACTGAGAGTAGACACCGCCTTAGCCTCATTGTACAACATCAAGATTATCACATTGTGTCCTCTTTTTTTCAACGCGCGTTGGTTCAATGAGCCGGCTTCTCTTTTCCCGTTTTGCGCTTTACGCCGACGAAATCGCCAAACTCGGTTCCGTCAGGAAGGCTGCTGAAAAGCTAAATGTCTCCGCATCTGCGATAGACAAGCAATTGATACATGCGGAAGAGGAGCTCGGTGTTCCCCTGTTCGAACGTCTACCTCGTGGAATGCGGCTGACGTCGGCGGGCGAAATACTAATTCAGACGTTCAGGGAATGGCAGAAGGATTTCTCCCGCGTAAAATTTCAAATCGAGGAGCTAAAAGGGCTGAGGCGTGGTGAGGTCAAGATCGCCACATGTCCGGAAGCTGTTGCCGATTTCCTGCCGGGCGCGCTCGCGCGCTTTATGAAGGATCATCCCCGAATTCGCATTGCCGTAACGGTCGCTGATTCCGAGCGTGTACGGCAGCTTGTCATAGATGGCGTAGCCGATTTTGGGCTGACATTTAGTCCGCCTCCCCTCCCAGGTGTCATCGTAAACTGTTCGGCGCACTTTGATTTGCGCGCGGTCATGCCTTCCATACTTGGTGAAAGTGCGCCGGAAACGATCTCTGTTGAAGATTTCTTTCGCCATCCGATCATCATACCGGACGCCAGTATCCACTTGCGAGATGCAGTCGATATTGCCGCCGCACGGGTCCGGGTGCAGCATCAACCCGTCCTGATCAGCAACAATCTTCAACTCATGACGGCGATGGCTCGGGAGAATTGCGGCCTCGGTGTCACCGCTTGTGCCCGCAGCATGCCCGTTTCTCGTGGCGACGGACTTTGGTATCCTAAGTTTGATGATCGGGGGTTGCCGCCGCTCACGCTTTCTTTAATCGCGGATCCTAGAAGAAGCCTGTCGATGACGTCAATTCTGGCGCGCGGTTACCTGGAAAACTCCTTCAAGGACGCAGGAGACTGAATCCTGGCGTAGGTGCGGCCCGCTGGAGAAGCTATCCATCCTCCAGACGCAGAGCACGAACTCTCGGAAGCCTTTTCGCGGGTATAACGCTTCGCGCCCAAATAACGGAAAAGAGCTCCCTGTCGAGGCGTTGAAAAAAAGCGAACAACCCGCGACTTTTTTTGCGCTTGTAAATGATCAAGCGATCTCACCTCATGGATCGATCAACCGTCGATAAACTCTATCGCTCGTTCAGGATATTTTTTCATGAGTCAAAAAGCAGGTCGTCCGACCGCACCGGTCGTTGGTCTTATCGGCCCCACAAATTTAGCAAAGATGTCAAATTTTAGTGGTATCCCAGAACAAATCTACGAAGATCATGCCTATCGGACCGGAAAGCTTGTCGCAGACCATGGAGCAACCATTGCTTTGGTTCCCGACAGAGGTGTTGCGTTAGCGGGACTGAACGGCTATCGCGACGCTGGCGGCAAATGGATCATCGGGCTTGTACCAAACGGTGGCCCATCCGACGCGGTTGCGACCCCAAACTGCTTCGACAACGCACTGGTATGCGACGAAGTTCTCAGTGATTTCACCTGGCACCATCAACACGCGCTAATCTGCGAATTGTCTGATCTTCTTGTGTGCGTTGGCCTCTCATGCGGAACCATCGCCGAGATCGCCTGGACCAAATGGGTCAAGGGTCCGAAGATTCTTGCTCTTGCCAACACGATGACGTCCGTGCCGCCAGAAATCCTTGCTGATGTTGATATGGAGTTCTTCAGTTCTCTCGGATCACTGGAAAAACGTTTTGTCGAAATCCTTCACTCAAACGGCAGACTGGTGACCGCCCGAGCATGAATCCACCTCTTTGCTTAACGCTGGCTCGGCTTCAAAAGAGGCACAAAAAGCGCACGGGAAGAAATTGGACACGGGCGATATCCGTCCGGCTGGAGACCATTGCGCAGGATGGAATCATTCCAGATAACGAGATCGGGATATCTATGAAACATTATCTGGCGGCAATACCGGGCAATGTACGCTGGGGTCAATGGGATGCGAGTTTTGAACCCGTGCTGCACATTCGCTCTGGTGACAGCGTCGTTATCGAAACACTTTCGGGAGAGCCTGAGGATCTGCCGCCCTTCGGGCGCTATAGTCCGATACCGTTCCATGATGCCGTCTTGGCGAATGCACCCCGAGGCCCCGGACCACACCTACTCACGGGGCCGATCTACATCGAGGACGCTGCGCCTGGTGATGTGCTCGAAGTCCGTCTTGTCGATATTGACTTGCGAAGCGACTGGGGCTGGAACCTCCAGCGACCCGGTTTAGGCACACTTCCTGAAGACTTCGGCCAACTACGCCGAATCCACATTCCAATCATGAAGGAGCGGCGCGTTGCTATCATGCCATGGGGGCAGGAAATTCCGTTGCGACCGTTTTTCGGAAATTTCGGCGTTGCCCCGGCGCCCGCCTGTGGGCCGCTGTCATCCATCGAGCCCCGTGCCTTCGGCGGCAACATGGACAACAAGGAGCTTGGAGCTGGAACCACCACATATTTCCCCATTCAAGTGCCGGGCGCACTCTTTTCGGTGGGCGACGGGCACGGGGCTCAAGGAGATGGAGAAGTCTGCTTGACGGCTATTGAGATGGCTCTAACCGGACGCTTCGAATTCTATCTCAGAAAGGATATGAAGCTATCGGCGCCGCGTGCCGAAAATCTACATTGCTGGATCACCATGGGCTTCGATCCTGATCTGGACCGTGCCGTAGAGCAAGCTTTGCGGGACATGATTACCATAATTGTAGAGCGTTCATCGCTTTCCCGGGAAGACGCTTACACACTTTGCTCGATCGGTGCTGACTTGAGGATCACCCAGACGGTCAATGTCTATAAGGGTGTTCACTGCGTTTTGCCAAAATCGCTACTTCCAATGGAAATCCATGAAGTCAAAGGTGGTAGCGCAAAGTGCGAGTTTACTGAGAAAGCGAAGGGCAAAAGCAGATAGACGCCCGCGCAACGATGCAGGCTCAACTGGGGGAGGTTTTTCTAGCTCTGGTTCGGCACGCTCAAGAATCGCGAAAACACGAGGTTAAATGATTCCCCATGCCCGGAACCGCCCCCTGCCCGTCATCTCCCGCAGCGGAAGTTGCGCCGCCAGGTGACGCGCACCTTGCGGCGTGACGCCAAGCTCCTTGGCGATCAGGTTGGCAGACACAACGGGCCGCGCCACGACAAGGTCGACGAGCCGTGGCAGGTTCGAATTGGTCCGTTTGGCGGATGCCTGACGCTCCAGCTGCTGGCGGGCGAGCAGGATGCGGTCATGCTCCTTCATCCCCAGTTCCGCCGCCGCCGCGAATGCTTCGAGGAGCGCCAGCAGCCGCGTCATTCGACTTCTGGAATGCCGCTGTTCACGTCGGACGCTGCGCAGCCCGACATTGAGCGCCGGCAGGTGGGACGGCGTCGTGCCGTCGCGGCGCAGGAGTGAGGCGACCATCTGGCGGCCAAGCTCGGTGCGGTGCTGTAGCACTTCGATCGCGCTCCAGGCATCGAGCAGAATTGCACCGCGCAACACCGGTGAGAGGCCGTCGGTTTCGTTAAGCCCTACACGCCACTGTTCCAATCGCTCGTCTTCGTCCCAGTCAGCGTCATAGACCAACGGATCGCGGGCATCGGCCGACCGGGGGATGGCCGATCCGTTGAGAACTGCGGTGCTGCGCGCCAGCACCGCGTCAATCTCGGCGAAGTCGTCGCCGTGCGAGTCATCGTCCAGCGCCAGACCACCGTCATCTGCCCCGACTGGGCGCGTCACGCCATGCCGCACCGAATTCGGGTCGTCGCCTACCCCCCTCCCCCGTAGCCGGGCAATCCCTGCGGCGCTGAGTGCCCACTCCGGTGAATGTGCAAAAATCTGTCGCCGGGCCCGCAGGATCGAATGGGCGATGGTCAGTTCGTGGGTCGGCGTGCGAATATCGAGGCGGGCGTCGTGCAGGACGATATCCTCAAGATGGACGAGTTCTCCATCGACCCACAGCGACGCGATGGCATCGGCAAAATTCTGTCGCTCGAGAAAGCCTTCGCGGATCGGCGAGCGGGCAATGCGCTCATCCAGACGCGCCAAAGCTTCTGTGGCTTTTACCTTCTCATTTCAAATCGGAAATTGTCATACGAACGTTAGGTTTAGACGGTAAATCCAGGTCAATTTTCCGCTAACGATTTCAATTGAACCACCTTGCAGAAGCGATCTCAGGATCAAATCGCGCCCACGACGCGCCCAATTTCAGACGAGCAGTGGTCGATGGCGCGTCGCGTCGCCCGCGAATTGGACAAGATCCTCGATAGCGGCGATCCGAGACAGGCTGCCATCAAACGCGCGGCGGCTGAACTGCGGCTGACCACACGACAAATCTACAATCTCCTTGCGCGTTATCGCACCGATCGGACGGTGACCGCCTTGCTTCCTCGCGCGGCCGTCAGTCGGCGCAAGCGGCTGCCGGAACAGGTGGAGGAGATCATCGCGGCCACGCTTCGCGAGAAGTGGCTGACGCTCGAGCCGACCGCACTTGCTCCGGTGGTCGACGAGATCCGCGCACGGTGCGAGGAAGCTGGTGTTGCCGTGCCGTCTTATGTGACGGTCGCTCGACGCATCCCGGTGTTGTTTTCGCCTGAAGAGATCGCGAAGAAGCGATCGGCCAATCCAAAGCACTTGCTGCGGCTGAAGCCGCGGCCCGGCTATATCCACGCGCCGTATCCGCTCGCCGTTTGCCAGATCGACCATACGCCGACCGATATCAATTTCGTGGAGGTGGTCGATGGCGCCGGTGTGTTCGTCGGCCGCCCGTATTTGACGATTATCACCGACGTGGCGACACGATCCATTCTCGGCTTCTGCCTCACCTTGGAAAAGCCGTCGGTTCTATCCGTCGCGCTTTGTCTCGCCCACGCCATCTGCCCGAAAGATGCCTGGCTTGCCGCCCGCAATCTCAATCATGCCTGGCCGATGTTCGGTCGGCCGCGGCTGCTGGTCACGGACTCGGCGATGGAGTTCAAGGGAAACGCCTTCCAGCGCGGCTGTGACGACTACGGGATCCGGATCCGCTATCGTGATCGCGGCCGCGTTCATCAAGGCGGGGTCGTTGAGCGGCTGCTGGGTAAACTCAACGCGGTTCTCGTTACCTATCCTGGTTCGTCGGGGCGTTCGGTCGCCCACCGCGACGAATATCCGTCCGAGCGGCGTGCTTGCCTGAGCTTTGCCAATCTGGAGCGCTGCATCGCGCTCGCGGTCATCGATCACAATCTTCAGGAAAATTCCAAGACCCTGAAGGTGCCGCTGACCGAATGGCAACGCAGCAGCAGTGAACTGCGCGACTTTGGCGACGATGCGCAGCGCGTGCTGCTGTCGTTTCTGCCGGGGACGGAAAGACGACTGTCGCCGCAAGGGATCAGCATGTTCGCCATGCACTATTATTCGCCGTGGCTGGGCATCCTCGTTCCCGAGCGTGACCGGCTCGAAAAGCTCGAGGTGCGATACGATCCCCGCGACATCAGTCATGTCTACGTCCGCGACCCGGAAACCCGTCAGTTTCGGCCGGTCCAGCGACGCGACGGCCAGCTGATGCCCTTGACGCTGTGGGAACATGAGGCAGAACGCGACCGTCGGCGTACAATCAATCAACGCTCAAACGTCGAGAAGGTAGCGTTCCGCCGTGAGATCGCAGCCATAGTGGGGTCGGAACAAGAGGAGTGCGAAATCGTACGTTAAGGGCGAACGGAATGAGAACTTATGCGGCCCGCCTCGGCCCGGCTGGCAGACGAAGCGATCGAAATCCGTTCGGCATCTGATGTTCGGCATCCCAAGTGTAGATGCCGGTAAGGTTGATATGCTCCCAACTGAGCGGCGAGATGTGCTTCAACAGAGTATCGGGAATGTCTCGTCCTACTCGTCTCAGCTGTGTGACCGCGCGATCAAGATAGACCGTATTCCAGTAGACGATCGCACTGACGACGAGGTTGAGACCAGAGGCGCGGAACGCTTGGCTCTCGAACGACCGGTCGCGGATCTCGCCCCGCTCGTGGAAGAACACAGCGCGCTTCAGCTTATGGGCGGCCTCGCCCTTGTTGAGACCGGCTTGGCATCTCCGCCGTAGTGCCGGACTTGAGTACCATTCGATCATGAACAGCGACCTTTCGATACGACCGAGTTCGCGGAGCGCCCTCGCGAGATGGCTTTGCTTCGAGGATGCGGATAGTTTCTTGAGGATCGTAGACGGCACCACGGACCGCGTCGTGATCGACGCGGCGAGATGGAGCAGATCGTCCCAATGATCGAGGATTAGACTGGCATTGATCGGCGCCCCGATGTGGTTCGACAGCGCCGGATATGCATCGCTCTTTTCGAACGTGTGGAACTTCCGGTCTTTAAGATTGCGCAGTCGCGGTGAGAACCGCTTTCCGATCAAGGCGAACAGCCCGAAGATATGATCACTGGCACCCCCTGTGTCGGTAAAGTGTTCATGGATGTCGAGGACCGTGTCCTGATCAAAGAGCCCATCGAGCACATAGGCCGCCTCGCTCTCGGTCGGACTGATGGGCAAAATGCTGAAGTAGCCGTATTGATCTGACAGATGGCTATAGAATTTCGATCCGGGCTCGCTGCCGTAATGCAAGTTGATTTCGCCACGCTTTGCAGCTCGGTCGCTCGCACGGAAGAATTGGCCATCGGACGATGACGTTGTGCCATTGCCCCAAAGGCGGGAGTGGGGATGCTCGGTGTGGGCATCGGTGATGCACGCTTGCGCCGCTCGGTAAGTCTCCGATCGAGCGTGAAATGTGCGCATCCACCCAATCTGGTGAGCGCTGATCCCCTTGGATGCGCTCGCCATTCTCTTCGGGCCGAGGTTCGTCGCATCGGCCAGTACGCCAGCGAGCATGGCAGAGACATTTTTCGGGACGTCGCCGGTGCGAACATGCGTGAAGTGATCCGCAAAGCCGGTCCATTCATGCACTTCCCTTAACAAGTCGGGAACCTCGACCAACGGATACATGTCGCTGATCTCGGCATTCAGTTCCTCTGCTGCCACGGGGACTTCGCCGACGGTTGGTGTGACGATCAATGTTCCGGCCTCAAGACGAACTCCTTCGAGCTTTCCGGATCGTGCTCTGTGCGCCAGACGCTGCAGGTTGAACTCGAGCATCTGACGCGCTTCGGCAAGCCACTGCGCGCCGTCGCACTGGACCCCCAAACCGAGACGATCGTCTTCCTTCATCGTGATGAATGTCGACCGCGGCATCAGATGCTCGTCAATCGGCCGGAAAGATCGGCTGCCCTCGACCCAAATGTCCGCAGATCTAAGCCGGTCTCGCAAAGCCGCGAGCGTGGCGATCTCGTAGAGACGGCGATCAGGTTTCCCCTGTTCGAAGATGAGCCGCCGATCAGCTTGGCTGAGGTGGGTGAGCGGCACGCGATCCGGGAGTGTCCGCCGCTTCTCGGCATAAAGCCGTTTCAGCAGCGCAATTGCCGCCAGAAGCGGGTCGTGGCGATGCGCCGAGCGAAACGTGAAGGCCTGAAGGAATGCACCAATGTATTTGTGGACGGTTGCGTATTGTTCGGCTGCCACGGTCAACGGCGGCGCCTCGTTGTCGTCGACCATCGACTCAAGCTCAGGCTTCATCCGAAGCAGCCGGTTCCAGCCGACCCTTTGGTCGAGAACATCCAATGCGTTCCGACCATAGTCGTTGGCGGATTGCAGTGCGGTGATCGTATCTAGAAACATGCGCAGCGCTTTGGCGGTATTCGCTCTGCAGTCCATCTGTCGCTGCTTCTTTCGATTGTTGGCTTGCGAGAACAACTTGCCCATCAGCTTGATGAACATCGTCACCGCGTCGTCCGTGAGCTTCTGGCAAAGCTTGATGACTTGAGCCACAATCAGAGCGTGGCGGCGGCTGGCGTTGAAGTCGTTGGCAAGCCAGGCCGGCGTTGCGTTGCCCTCCCGGATCATCTGGTCCCACCGTCCGGATGATACGCGCGCCTGCAGTTCCGGATCGATCTCCAGCCGCCGCAGAAAAGCTATCCGCTCGGTCAGCCCGACGAGGTTCGACGCAGCCGGCGCTTCTGGCGCCGAGCGCAGCCAATGCAAGCGCGTCTGGCCGATCGACAGGTCAACCTCTAACAGCCGATCCAGTGATTGAAGCCTTTCGAGTGGGATGTCTTCAATCAGAATTCTTTCTGCCCGGCGCCGGGCTATGGCACGGCCGGCAAGGCCGATCCGTTCGATTGTGTCGATCGCCGGCAGAAGAGCTCCACGTTCGCGAAACGTTGCGACAATCGAACCGGCTATCGCAGCACCGTCGTCGGATGTCGTCGCCGTCTGGATTGCGGCCAACAGCGCGGCTCGGCGATCTTGCACCGCGGCGCTTCTTGTATCCAGATATGCCATTAGGCGCCCTGTGTGATCGCGACGGGTCTCTTCACGGCGTGCATAGAGGACAAATGCTTCTGGGGCGATGCCGATCTGATCAGCAACAAACTTCAGCATGGCGCGAGGCGGAGTTTCTTCTGCCCCCAATACTCGACCTGGGTACCGCATCAGACATAGCTGGATGGCAAAGCCGAGCCGGTTATGCGCACGTCTTCGCAGTTCGATCTCCAGGCGATCCGCCAATGACAATGAATAGTGTCGGATTAGGCTGTCCTCGTCGACTGGTATGTCGACAAGCTTCCGTCGATCTTGATCTTTGAGAAGCTTGCGCTTTGCCATCGCCCGACTCCATTCATGACCAATCTGCGTCGAGCGTTGTCGAGTCGGGCCGGACAGAGAAATCAAAATTGGCGCATGTCGATAGCAATCCACAGAGATCGGATGTTGCGCATCCGATCTACGGCATGGTTTCTGTTTCGTTCGGCCTTAGCGTACGATTTCGAACTGCTCTTGTTCTGACCCCTACTCGCCCGAGCGCTCAGGTTTAGCTCGAAGGTCACCCTGGATCCGCGATCGAAGCTCTTCGATGCCAGCACGTATTGATTTCGGCCGCGAAGCTGGCTTGCGGAGGCGAGAGGCGATGTCGGTTCTCAGGAGTTGCTCCAACTTGCTGGTTTCTCGGCGACCACCAATTGCGCTAGTGATCGAAAGGATTTGGGAAAGCCCAATCGTCGAATGAGACGCATTGCTCGATTGGCAATTGGCGAGCTTTTTCAAGTCATTTTGCTGTGGCGACCGCTTTATGGAGCGGATCTTTGGTTTAGCAAGGTGCTTGGCTGCGGGAGGTGCCTTTCGCGGGAGCTATTCTGCAGTTCCGGAAACGTCCTTCCGCCCAGACTGATCAGGCCGGATGCTGTTGCACGCTCAACCCGCCATCGACGGTCAGGCAGGTGGCGTTCATGAACGGGCACTCGTCCGAGATCATGAAGACCGCAGCCATGGCGATTTCCTCCGGCGTGGCGATCCGCCCGCCGGGATGCAGCTTCATGGTTTCGGCCTTGGCGGCTTCCGGATCGGGAAAACCGTTCCAGTAGTCGATGACCTTCTGTGTCGCGACATAGCCAGGTGCAAGTGCATTCACCCGGACATTCTTGGACGCATATTCCAACCCCAGAGACTTGGTCATGCCGAGCAACGCGTGTTTGGCGAGCGGATAGGGAAAGGTATGCGGGATGATGGTAAAGGCATGAGTGGAGGCGATATTGAGAATGACGCCGCCGCCCTGTTCGATCAGGCCCGGCAGCACCGCCTTGCAGCAGTTCCATGCGCCCTTGAGATTGATGTCGAAACACCGGTTCCACTCCTCGTCCGTCGTCTCGAGCGGCTCGGCGAAGACGTTGACACCCGCATTGTTTATGAGGGCATTGATCTGGCCGATTTCAGCATTGGCTTCGTCGACGACCGTTGCGATGGACTTGGCATCGGTGATATCGGCGGCCTTGAAGCCAAGGGGGTACCCTTCGCCTTTAAGCTTTTCAGCCTCCTGTCGAAGAAGGTCTTCATCGCGGTCTATCAGGTAGGCGGTGGCATTCGCCCGTAGGACGGCTTTTGCTATGGCGAGGCCGATACCCTGAGCAGCGCCCGTGATCAGCATCCGCTTGCCTTTGAGACGCTTGGCCATTCCGATCTCCTCTACCACTCAGCGACGCTGCCATCTTCATGACGCCAAAGCGGGTTGCKCCACCGATGGCCCTCCTTCGCCCGCTCAATCACATAGGCTTCGTTCACCTCGATGCCGAGSCCWGGGCCCTGAGGAATGGATACGAAACCRTCGGCRTASTGGAARACWTCCTTGTTGGAGATRTAGTCCARGATGTCGTTGCCCTTGTTGTARTGGATGCCSAGGCTCTGCTCTTGAATGAAAGCATTGTAGCTCACGGCGTCGACCTGCAGGCAGGCGGCAAGGGCGATCGGCCCGAGCGGGCAATGCGGGGCCAGCGCAACGTCATAGGCCTCCGCCATGGTGGCGATCTTGCGACACTCAGTAATGCCCCCTGCGTGGCTCAAGTCCGGTTGCAGTATATCGACATAACCCTCTGACAGGACACGTTTAAAATCCCACCGGGAAAACAACCGCTCTCCTAAAGCGATGGGTGTTGACGTGTGGTTGGCGATTTCCTTCAACGCTTCATAGTTTTCCGACAAAACGGGTTCCTCGATGAACAGCAGCTTGTAGGGCTCGAGTTCCTTCGCCAGAACCTTGGCCATGGGCCGATGAACACGCCCGTGAAAGTCGGCACCGATCCCGATTTGGGGGCCGACCGCATTTCTGACTGCCGCGATATTCGCTATGATCGCATCAATCTTGTCGTGCGTATCGACGATCTGAAGCTCTTCGGCGCCATTCATCTTGATGGCTTTGAAGCCACGGGCAACGACTTCTTGGGCGTTCTTGGCGACGTCGGACGGCCTATCACCGCCGATCCAGGAATAAACCTTGATCCTATCGCGCACCTGGCCGCCGAGCAGCGAATGAATCGGCTGTCCGAGCGCCTTACCCTTGATATCCCAGAGGGCCTGGTCGATGCCTGAAATCGCGCTCATGTGGATGGCCCCGCCGCGATAGAAGCCGCCACGATACATCACCTGCCAATGATCCTCGATCAGGAAAGGATCTTTGCCGACCAGATAGTCGGACAGCTCATGGACGGCAGCCTCCACCGCCAGCGCCCTCCCTTCAACGACCGGCTCGCCCCAGCCTACTATACCCTCGTCCGTCTCTATCTTCAGGAGTAACCAGCGCGGGGGTACGATGTAGGTCGTGAGTTTCGTGATCTTCATGAAATGTGCCCAATCTATGCCAGAATAAGGTTGGCAGCTTTGCCTGCGGCGGCCATGACGGCGGCGTTCGTGTTGCCGCTGACGATCGTGGGCATCAGAGACGCGTCCACGACACGCAAACCGCGTGTGCCCCGGACCCTGAGGTTCGTATCCAACACCGCTTCCGGATCGTTGTCCTGGCCCATCTTGCAGGTCCCGACAGGATGGTAGCCCGTTTTCACGGTTCGTTTGCAGTGCGCGGCGACGGCCTCGTCACTGGTGACGTCCGCTCCCGGAAAGATCTCCTTGTCGATCAGCTCGCGCATCGGCGATGCGTCTAATACCGTGCGTGCAAATCGGAAGCCAGCCATTGTCAGCCGCAAGTCGTCTGGATGCCCGAAGATTTGCGTGTCGACGATCGGATTCTCGTATGGATCGGACGAGGCCAAGGTGACAGATCCCCTCGCCTTCGGACGCAGCAAGAGCGAGTTGATCGTCACGCCGTCACCAGGTTCCGTTCCCATGACGTCACGGTCCAAATAGACCGTCGGCACGCAGAACATCTGAATGGTGGGACGATCGTTATTGCCATCCGGGTCGTAGAAGGCGCAGGTCTCTACGCCCGTCGTCGACACCGGGCCAGATTTGAACATGAGGTACTGAAGGCCCGCCTTGATCATTGGCCAGCCGCGATCGGCGCCATAGTAGCCGAAGGAGCCCTTGGTGGTCGCGACGACCGGGCACTCGTAATGGTCTTGCAGGTTCTTGCCGACGCCGGATAGTACGACCTTTTTCTGGATGTTGTGTTTGGAAAGCTCGTCATCGGGTCCAATACCGGAGATCATCAGCAACTTTGGTGTCTGATAGGCTCCGGCGGCGAGAATGACTTCTCCCGCGCTCGCGGACTTCCGGCTACCATTCTGGACATAATCGACACCCCTGGCACGATTACCATCCATCTTTATCGAGGTGACGGTCGCCTCCGTTTGAATGGTGAGCAGCGGATCCTTCATGACCGGAGCAAGAAACGCATCGACGGCACTCGACCGCCGTTTCGTCTTCCAGTCTATTGTGTGCTGCATGAAGCCGACGCCGAACTGGCCTGCGCCGTTGAAATCGGGATTGTAAGGTATGCCCATGCCCTGCAAAGTTTTCACATAAGTGCGAGTCATCGGGCTGGTATGGCCAAGGTGCGAAATCTTCAGCGGCCCGCCGACGCCGTGGAATTCGCCCGCAAGATGGTCGTTGTCTTCCTGCTGCTTGAAATACGGAAGCAGATCGCCGTAGGACCAAGCGCTGTCATTGGATCCATCGGGCGTGACAAGTTCATTCCACTGGTCAAAATCTGCTGCCTGTCCACGCATGTAGACCATCGCATTGACGGTGCTCCCGCCGCCCAGCACCTTGCCTTGCGGAACAATGGGGCCACGGCCGTTCAGCTGCGGCTGCGGCTTGGTCTGATGCATGGCCAGGTAGGTGTCCTTTGCTAGGAACTTCATGTACCCGGCTGGGAAGCTCATAATTGGGTTGGCCTTTGCAGGTCCACGCTCGAGCAGCAGCACTCGCGCCTTGCCGTCACCTACCAGTTTCTCCGCGACCACACAGGCGGAGCTTCCCCCACCGACGATGATGTAGTCGTAACGGTCATTCACAGGCATCAGGAACTCCGGAATTCAATGTCAAATGCTAGAGGGGCGCAGGTGGATGCTTCCAGAAATGCTCTCGCCAGGTCCAAGTACTTTTAGGCCGCCCAGCTCAGGCATATTGTGCCCGTTCGCCAGGTGGCTCATTGGCTCGAAGCAGAAGTAGTCGCGCTTAAAGCTCGGGTCGAACGTCGTATCGGAAACGAATACGAAGGCATGCTTGAAGATGGCTTCGGCCGTGAGATGAAGCGAGGTATCCCGTTCAGGCCAGGTGATGAATGCTTCTCCGCTCCAGTCCTCGAAGCCATTGTTGACCCATCGGTGCGGTAGTGGCGCTGGTGAACTGAAATCCAGGTCTTCCGGTTTCGCGGTCGGTTCACCCGGCAGCCAACCCTCGACTTCCGTCCAGAACGTGCGGGCTGGCGCCAGCAGCGTCGTCTTAGGCGTCATCGGAAAATAGGGGTGCCATCCAAGCCCGAACGGCATTGCGCGTTCGCCTCGGTTCTCGACCGTCAGTGTCATGGTCAGTCCGGCTTCGTCGACCGCGAAGCGCTGGCACGCCTGATACGTGTACGGCGTATTGCCACGACTATGGGCGAAACTCATTTCCACTGACGTCGGAGCTTGTCGAGCGATCGCCCAGTCGGCTTGCCAGCCCTCGCCGTGCAGGTAGTGCTCGTCCCACTCGGTATTTGGGCTGAATCGGTAATCGTTTCCTTCAAACGAAAACCGGTTGTCCCTGACCCGATTGCCAAACGGCACCAATGGATAGCACGCCGAGCCAAGGGCATCGGCGTCGTCAGATATGCTGGGGCGCAGCAGCGCCAACTTCCCCGCTCCGACATCGCGCCAAAAGCCAAGCAAGAGCCCACCTTTGGTTGCCACGCGAACAGACAATGGACCAGCTTCAAGATCGACGATCGTCATCGTATCAGCCCTTGCTACGGGAGATGCTGCGCTTGATTGCCTGGATGTTGGCAAGCACCGCAATCACGATGATCAGACCACGCACGACCTGCTGGAAGAAGGGATTGATCCCAAGCAAAACAAGGCCGTTGCCAATCAACGTAATGACGAGAACGCCAAGAAGCGTTCCAAGCATCGATCCGCGACCGCCGGACAGCGATGTTCCGCCGACGACGACCGCCGCGATCACATCGAATTCGAGGCCCGTGGCCGCGGTCGCGTTACCGGAGCCGAGACGCGCCACAAGGAGGATGCCGGAGATCGCTGCCATGGCGCCTGCGATTGCAAACAGCGCAACACGGATTTTCGAGACGCTGATGCCGCTGAGGAATGCTGCATGGGCGTTGCCACCGATCGCAAAGACCGAACGGCCGAAAGCGGTTTTCCGACTGATGAACGTGAAGACCGCAAACAGAACCAACATGATGATTGCAGCGGGAGGGATACCCAGGAAAGAGCGATCCAGAGCGTCCAGGGTGTCGTTGCGACCAATCGAGACGGGCAGTGCATCCGTTACGAACAGGGCGGTACCGCGAAGAGCGCTCCAGAGACCGAGTGTGCCGACAAAAGACGGAACATCGAAGTATGCCCGCAACGCTCCGGCAATGGACCCGAGCAAGGCGCCGACCACGATCGCTAATGCGAATGCGATCGGCGTCGGAACACCCCACTGCAGCAGGAATGCGAGCACGACTGAAATGAAGGCGACCATCGGGCCGACGCTGACATCGATTTCGCCAGCGATGATGATGAGGGTCGCGGCCCAAGCGGCTATACCGATCGTGGCTGCATCTCTGAGAATGTTAATCTGATTGTTGAACGAGAGAAACCCGTTCGCCGTCGATGTGAAGACGACATAAAGCACAGCGATTGCAACAAACAAACTCAGTTCGTTCATGTGCTGCGAGAACGTGAACCGAGATTTGGCTCTTGGTGTCGATGCTGATTTGGCAGTCAGGTCGAGTGACATCTCGTGTCTCCCTCAATGTCCAGCGATGCAGGCTGCCATCAAGGCGTCCTGATCGATATTTGGTGATTTGAATTCTTCTTGAAGGGTACCATCCCTCAGGACGAGCACCCGATCGCAAACGAGCGGCAGCTCTTCAATCTCGCTGGAGACAAAGATCACGCTACGGCCTTCTGCGGCCAACTGGCGAATGATCGCGTAGATCTGAGCCTTGGCTTCAACGTCAACGCCTCTCGTGGGCTCATCTAGGAGCAACACGCGGCTGTTGGCGTAGACCCAGCGGCCAATGACAACCTTTTGCTGATTGCCCCCTGAGAGGGTGCCAATTGGGGTGTCGGTCTGAGCGGTTTTGATATGCAGGCGCTGGATAACCCGGCGCGTTGCGTCTGCCATCATCTTGGCAGATAGGATCCCATGCTTACTGACGCCCGCAAAGTTGGTCGACAAGGTATTCTCGTCGACCCCCAGAAGTGGAACGATCCCCTCCTCCTTGCGGCTTTCCGGGGTGTAGCCAAAACCCTTCGAGATCATTTGTGTGTATCGGCCAGGGTCGACTGTAACGCCGTCAACGAGCACGTCGCCCCGATCCTGAGCGCGAACGCCCATGATGGCCTGCAGAAGCTCTGTGCGCCCCGACCCGAGCAAGCCTGCAATGCCAAGCACTTCCCCCGCTTTGAGCTGAAAGGAAACGGAATTGAGTTTGGGCGCGAGCGCAATGTCGCGAACTTCCAGGACAGTCTTTTCCTGGCTTCGATTGTCGAGGGCTGCCGCCTTTGCTGCCTCGGCGCCGAGCATCAGGCGAACAATCTCGCGGGTGTCGGCACCCTTGACGTCGACGGTGTCGATGATGCGTCCATCCCGCATGATCGTCGCTGAATGCGCTATCTGGCGGATCTCGTTCATGCGATGGCTCACATAAATAACTGCGATATCTTCAGCGGCAATGCGGGTGACGGCCGCCATAACCTTCTCGGCTTCGGCGGCGGCGAGCGAACTTGTCGGCTCGTCGAGGATAACCAATTTCGGCTTTCCGAGCAGGACGCGGGCGATCTCCAGAAGCTGGCGCTCGGCCGGGCTAAGGCTGGCGACGAGCGTGTTCGGCGGCCGGTCAAGGTCAAGCCGTCCTATGGCCTCCGATGCTTCCGCTTCCATGTCCGCGGACTGGATGACGCCGCCTTTTCGCGGCCATCGCCCCAAAAATAGGTTTTCAGCGAGCGTCATACCCGGAACCAGGCTGAGTTCCTGGTACACCACACGCACTCCCTTTACGAAGGCATCTTGTGCGCGGCTGGATCCCGAGTGCCGCAACTCTTCGCCGTCGACTCTCACGGTACCGCTATCGGGGATCTCAGCGCCCGTCAGAAGCCTGATAAGCGTGGATTTGCCCGCGCCGTTCTTTCCAAGCAGTGCCCTGACCTCTCCTGCCGCCACTGCGAATGTCGCGTTGTCGAGAGCAAGGACGCCGGGATATTGACGTGTGCAACCCTCGATCGAAGCGATCGGGCGCGAAGCAAGTTCTGCCGTCCGCGATGTCTGTGTCATTTAATTTCCACCTTCGAAAAGATGCCGCCGGTCTCCCGGCGGCCTCGGCTTTCGTCACTTGGGAGGTGATCTCACGGAACGCCGTCAGCGTGAGCCTTCAACCAGGCCTTACCGTCTTCGGACGACTTGTAGAGATCGATGTCATAGGCCACCTTGATACCTTCCGGCGGCTGGCCGTCGATCGACTTGATGGCCTGGGCTAACGCGAGCTTTCCAAGACCTTGCCCCGAAATATCGACCACAGCCTTGATAACCGTAAAGTCGGCCAGCTCCTGAGCGATTTCGGTGGTCATGTCGCCGCCGAAGACGACGACTTTGCCGGTCTTATCCTGGCTCTTCACGGCACGGGCGGCACCAAGCGTTGCACCTCCGGCTTCGCCAAAAAATGCGTTAATCTCAGGGTTGGAAGTCAACATGGTTGCTGCGACCGAAACGGCCTTGTCGAGGGTTGCACCTTCCTGGTTAGCAACAATTTGGGCGCCTGCTACCTTAGCTTTAAGCGCTTCTTCGAAGCCTTTGCGGCGTGTGACACAGACTTCGACAAATTCGCAGTTCAAGACGCCGATTTTCGGGGCGTCTATCTTTTCAGCTATGAAGTACTCTGCGGCTGCATCGCCCAACTTGTGGCCAAAATCATATGGGTCGCCGACTGCATAAGCCGAGATGTACTCTTTCATGTCAGCATCGTTGAGGCATGTGTTGTAGCATACTACCGGAATTCCAGCGTCATGGGCTCGGCGGATTGCTCGCGAGGAGCCGTCGGCCGACACCGGCGAAACGATGATCGCCTGGACACCTGACGAAATCAGGGTATCGATGAACGAGGATTCCTTGCTCGCATCGCCTTGCGCGTTTGTTTCAACGACATCCAGTTTGCGGCCAGCATCGCTTGCGCCAGTCTGAATGCCTTTGCGAACGCCGGCGTAGAAGCCCTGAGCGTCCATGTAGATGGCGCCGACCTTCAGGTCCTTGTCCTGCGCAAAAACCGTTGTGGCATGTGACCCAGCAATTGTGGTGAGCGCCAGGATTGCGGCGCGTACGATGAGCTTCATTGCTCCCTCCCGTTATCTCCAACGACGGGCTCCAAGACGGAGCCAACCGACGAGCAAACATTAATATCGGTCGTATTATTGTCAATATAAATACGATTTATTTTTTTAAAGATGTGGCAGGCAACTGAAATCCTTGCTACAAGTTGAGAGCGGAATTGTGGATATGATGCCTTGGCGGGGCTTCTGCTCGGCGCGAATTTTGGATAACCCGCGGCAAAAGCGGCATGGGAGGCAGCTAGTGGCAATCGCACGTAGCGAGTGGAAGCTTACCGACGGCGGAAATGAAATTGCATCGCGCGGTAAGCGGTCGGTGCGTGAAGCTCTTCTGTCAACAATGGTCGAGAAGATTGTTTCGGGTGAGCTGCCGGAGGGCTCGACCTTGCCCAACGAGGCGGACCTTACCGATCAGTTCGGTGTCAGCAGAACCAGTCTGCGAGAGGCCATGCAGTATCTGTCGGCAATTGGAATGATCCGGTCGCGGACCAGGGCCGGGACGACGGTTCTTCCGCGAGAGAATTGGAGCTATCTCGATCCCCTCCTGCTTGACGTGATGCTCTCACTCGGTGGGGACGAGTCTTTCTACGCATCGCTCATTGATGCGCGTCAGTTGCTGGAACCGGCCGCGGCCGAGCACGCCGCGAAGAACGCGACCGCCAAACAGCTGGCGCGTATTGCTCAGGCATTCGAAGATATGGTCGACGCGAACGCTCGCGACAACGAAGAGTGGAGCCGGGCCGATCTCGAATTCCATACAGCTATTATCAATGCGAGTGGCAACTGGGTCTACAGGCAGTTCGCGAGCGCTATTCGAGCCGCTCTGCTTGCAAGTTTCCGTCTTACCAATCGCGCCAGTCAGTCACATGAACAAGCTATTCGAAAGCATCAGGACGTTCTGGAAGCCATACGCGTTCGCGATCCTGTCGCGGCAAGAAAGGCAATGGAAACTTTGATCGGCGTCGCGAGAGCGGAAATCACCGAAGCGCTCAAAAAAAACACGAAGCGTTGACACGTCTTCACAGGCAGCTGGCGCTTTGCTTAGCGACGAAGGCCACTCGGTAGGCTACGATCCCAATCCTGGAGGCTTGTCGGTTTGATCGCTAACCGGTCGCCATAAGAACTGGCTCCCCGGCGGATAAGCAGAGCGACCCCTGTTACCTTGATTACCGCTCGCACTGCGCCATCATTGGACCATCTTAGCGCAGATATGGCTTCTGAGAGGGCTACGATGGAAAGCAGTCACCAGACGATTCCTGCAGATGATCTTACTCGCAACTAACGGTGGTGAGTCCGGACCATGCCAAAGGTCGCCACGTGTCCGTGGCGGGTGGCACTTAGACCGTCTTGCTGTCCGGAGAGGAGACTGGCGGCGGATATTGCCTGATCGACATGCGCGTGCCCCATGGTGGCGGGCCACCGCCGCATCGACACGATTTCGAGGAAATGTTTACAATCCTGGACGGCGAACTCGAATTCACGTTTCGAGGCGTAGCCCAGACCGCGGGCGCTGGGACGACGATAAATATCCCCAACGCGCCACACTCATTCAAGAACAAATCAGGGAAACCTGCGAGACTCCTTTGCATGTGTACCCTCCTGGTCAGGAAGAATTCTCCCTGAAAATTGGCGACAGGGTGAATAGTGCAACAGCTCCAGCGCCGGAATTTAGCGGCGACGACAAAAGACAGCGCGGGAAAAAGGCTGGCGAACTCGCACCTTCCTACAGGACGGAGATGCTACCTCCCTAAGAAAGCGGAGCCTAATACCCCGTCATCTCAAGGTACCCAACGCCCGACATGGTACCCTTGAACGTTATTGGTCCCTCCCAATAAGGCGTTGAAGTCGCCATCCAGGACTGGTCGTTCAACGGTTTGGTCGTGATATCGAGCGACTTTCCCGGAACCCGTATACGCCACTCTACCGGCATTTGACGCCCATCGACCACTGCCTTACGGGTTGGCTCCAGTTGAACGTCGTCTTTCGACAGGGGTGTCGTTCGCCCGTCCGCAGATATCCAGTTCGCCGAGATGAACCCGTCTTTGTCATCACGAAGCCGAAAAGCCATCAGTTTCTCGCCGGAATCCAAATGCAATGAGAACCAGTCCCAGCCGGTCTGTTCGGCAGCAAGTGGCTGCGACGACCACTCTCGATCCAACCATGCTTTTCCGGTGACCTTCACCGACAACCCGGAAACCGTGATATCGCCTGAGACCTGATAGAAGGGCTGGGAGTAATAGTAGCTCGCCTGCCCGTGCGCCGACTTCACTGAAAAGCCGTTGTCACCCTGCAGAACGAGCGGGCCGTCGGCCTTAAGGTTCAAGCCAAAGCTGAAATCCGTTCCCCCTGCAGATACCAAAAGGTTGCCAAGGTCCAAGGCGCCTTGAGCGGAACCGACCATCTGCCAGTCGTCTATCCAACTCCGAAATGGCGTGACCTCAACGCCTGCCTGTCCGACGCCTCCCCGGCCCAAGCGCTCCGCGACAAACTGGTGGGACTGGGTGGTAATGGCTGCATGCCCGATCCAAACCTGGGGATCTGCGAAGCCTGCCTTCTCTCCCGGAGCCAGTGCGGATCGAAATAGCGTCCACTGCGCCCCATAGTGTTTGCCATCCTCACCCATCAGGTTGGCGGTGACATACCACCACTCAATCCGATAACTAGGATGAGCGCCATGATCGGCGGGAAATGCGATAGCGCGACCACGCTCCGGGATTGCAAAACCCTGCGCATCCGACCCCAATCCAGCAAATCCCTGCCCGGACGCCTGTCCGCTAACAAAGATCATAGCCGCCGCTACCAAGACAGATGCAAGGTTTCTAACGTTCATTGGCGAAGATCCTAAGCAGGTCCGCGGGATTGATCGAGGCCAGACGCCGAACCGGCACCAGTACCGACAGCAATGCCGCCAGAAGAGCGATTGCTCCCAGCCAAAGCCAATCCATGGGAAACACCATCATTGGCAACCGCCAGCCGAAGGCCTCCACGTTCACGATCGCCAGCAGGACCCACGCCAAGGCAAGACCAACCGGGATCGCCGCCACAAATGTTGCGAGCCAGAGCGCAAGTGTTCGCGCAACTTCATAGAGCGCCAAATCTCGCCGCCGCACACCCATTGCCCACACCGGCGCGAGCTGAGGAAGCCGAATACCAGACAGCGTCAGGAGACTTGAGAACATGGCAAATCCTGCCACAGCAAGGGTGAGGACGTTCAACGCACCCGTCACTTTGAATGTCTGGTCGAAGATGGCTCTCGATTGTCGCTTGAGCGAAGCCTGGTCAACGATCGCCGTATCCGGCAGACCCAACTCGTCTACCAGTTGACGCTTGAGCTCCTGGGCACGCTCGGGAGGCACTCGGACACCGTAACGAAGTTTCGGTACATCGGGATAATGATCGACCAGGGTATTGATCCCGACGATCACTTGCCCATTCGGGTTGCCATAGTCCGAGTACACGCCGACCACGGCCGCGCTCCAGCCTCCAGGCATCACCAATGGCTGGCCGATCTTAGCTTCACCGCGACGCCACATCTGCTCGTTGATGAGAGCGCCCTGCCCCGCGGCGATCTTTTCCCAGACCTCGTTGTCGGAAGCGATCAAGGGCCAATGCTCACGATAGGTTGGATCATCCGCAACGCCGAAAATCTGGATCTGTTCACCAAGGACCTCACCGTCGACGCTCCAGATCGGAAGGACTGCTGTCGCGTGCTGCGGAAGCCAGCCCCGCAGCCGCGTAGCTTCATCCTCATCCTTGGCGGTCACGTAAAGCTCTGCGGCCAGGCGTTGATCCAGCCATCCAATGAACGTCAATCGGAAACTGGAAACCATCGTGCCGACGCCAATGTTCGCCGACAGTGCGAGTAGCAGAGCCATCAAAGCCAGCGACAGGCCAGGGAGCTGTATGCGGGTGTCTGCCCAGAACCATTCCATTAGGGCGCTCCTTGCCAATTGATGAGCTGCGGCCAGGATGACGGCAAGAAGTCCAGGTAGCATAAGAGCTGTTCCGAGAAGCAGGCAGCCGAGCACCGCAAAGCCCGCCACGAGGCCGTATGCGGTTATCGTAAGGACGACGGCCAGGACGAGCAAAAACCCGCCAGCTCCAGCCTGATAGGCGAGTGATCTGGCGGACTCTCTTGCCCACGCCCGTGGTTGAGCGGCAGCCAATATCGGCAGCTTCCAAACCCGCCAAAGGCTCTGCGCTGAGGAGACAGCGGTTCCGCCAAGAGCAATCGCCAGCCCCGCCAGCCACCACTCCGTCCGAATGGAAAGCGAACCCGATACATTTGCCCCATACAAGCCCCTGAGTGTGGCAGCCACACCCGGCATTAGCAGCGAAGCGATCACGTACCCAAGGATGACGCCGATCAAGGCCGATACCAGCGCCAGCACCGAGAGTTCGACCATTAGCATGATGGACAGCGCCCGAAGAGAGACACCAAGGGACCGCATCGTTCGAAAGGTGCCACGACGCTGTTCGAAGGTCAGGCCTGTGGCCGAGTAAACGATGAAAAGCCCGACGACGAACGAGAGAAAACCGAAAGCAGTCAGGTTGAGATGGAAGCTATCCGTAAGGCGAGCGACGTCTGGTTGGTCCGCTGGTTCGCGAATGGTCAGTCCAGGCACAATCCGGTCGAGAGCTTGCGTTTCTACCTCTTGATCGGAAGCAATCACCAGGCGGTCGATCCTCCCATGCTTTTCGAGCAACCTGTCGGCGATGGATATATCCACGAAGGCAGCGCCGTCGGGGACATTGTTGTCGACTTTGACACGCATGTCCGTGCTGCCGCGCAGCCGTTCGGCAGTCGCGCTCGATACCAAAAGCAGTCCGTTGGAGGAAAAGAAGCCAGACAGATCCGTACCGCTGGCGATTGTGACGCCCGGGGCGTCCCTTGGCATCGTCAAAGGTTCGATGCCAACCAACCTGATCCGTGTGGATCCAAGACGATAGTTCCCCTCAATGACCGGCGAGACATTCAACCCTGCCCGACGCAGGCTTCCATACATGTCGGTGGCGATACCGCCACCGTTCTTGGCGACGATCTGTCGAAGGCTGCCTTGCTCCAGAACGGATGACGCCCGTGCGTAGCTTGCCCTGGCCTCGGCGTTTATGGCCTGGACGCCGGACCAAAGAGCAGTCGCGAGCGCAATTCCCATAACCAGGGTGAGCAGTTGAAGGGGTCTCCGGCGCCAGTGTGACAGCAGGGCGGCGAGCGCAACGAACTTCATTCGGCGATCTTTCCGCCACGGAGGACCACGGTTCGGTCCAGACGCTCTGCAAGCCTCGCGGAGTGAGTGACAAGAAGCAGAGCCGATCCCGCGGTCCGCGCCAGGCTGACCATTAGGTCAAGGACGACATCACCGGTCTGCTCATCCAGGTTTCCCGTTGGCTCATCCGCAAGAATGAGTGGCGGCCTAGCTGCCAAGGTTCGTCCAATTGCAACGCGCTGTTGTTGTCCGCCGGATAACTGCTCTGGATAGCGGGCGGTACAATCGCGCAGCCCCAATTTATCGATCAACTCCGTTTCCCAAGCGCGGTCGTACCGGTTCGCGAGCTTGGCGTGGAATGAGATATTGGCCGCGACCGTCAGCGACGGAATAAGATTGAACTGCTGAAATACCAGGCCGACCTGGGTTCTGCGGTAGCGTGCGCGTTCGTTTTCACCGAATTGCCTCAGATCGCGTCCGTTCATCAAGACGGCGCCACTGTCCGCGTGGTCTAGTCCTCCAGCCAGATGCAACAGCGTACTCTTGCCACTGCCGGACTCTCCTGTCAGGGCAACACTTTCGCCAGCTGCGACGTCTAGATCTATGCCCTTCAGTATCTCGATTGGTCCTTCGGCGGTCGCATAGGACTTTTTGACGCCGGACAGCGTTAGGATCATTATGAACTCTGGGGGTGGCATTGATCGGCGCGTTCTCCTCAACTAGGCAAGGCTCCGCTTCACTACAAGGTCCGAAACTTCCTGATCGACAATCACACATTCGGGTTGGCTATGCTAAGACGGCTAGTCCTCGCCGTTTGTTCGCATGAGATCTCGCCGAAAATGAAGCGCTTGAGGTAGAGCCCGCACATGATTGGCTAACCCTCACCTGACGCCCGGTCTGGGCAGCGACTGTGGCGGACTGGGCTGAGACCTTTTCGGTTCATGTGGTGACACCAAATCACGTCCCCCGCCCAACCGGGTTGCACTGAAAGGTCACGCGACATCGAGTTCGTCCGCCGGTCCAAAAAAAGCTTGGATTCCGCGGCGAGCCCGCTGCTTGAGCCAAGGCCGGAACGAGTGCCCGCACGAACGGTTTGGGACCGCAGAGATAAAAGCGGGAGATCTCGACGGGAGTGTCCGAAAGAAGCCAATCAACTGTATTGAAACCGCCGTAATCATGCGAAGCGACGCCCCCCTGGGAGCGAACAAGATTAAGTTCAGGGACACTGCACTGAAAAGCATCCCCCTGACCTTGATGTGATAGGCATAAACACAACCGGCGTCGGCAGTTCTTGCAGGATCGTAGAGGCCACATTCATTCCGTAGGAGGATGTGGCATCTACCTGAAACGGCTCGCTTATATACGAGCGCTCGCGTCGCCAAACACAAGCCACATGGCAGGTTAGTAACAGGTCAAAGCTATTGCCGGACCTCGTACAGGAACCATTGATATGGCAGGATCGGCTGCCACGTTTTCGCCATGTGCGCCGTATCACCGCGCACATCGATGAAAAGCGTCAGTGGTTGCACAGGCAGAGGCAAATTTGCGCCTGGCCCATCAGTGATCAGTAGTCCCAGAAGACCGGCACCCAGCGAAATGCATCGCCGGCGATGGCCACACGGCCGACCGAGGGAAACGGCAGATGGGTTGCCACAAGCAATTCGCCGCTCGCCGACAGCTCTCGCAAAAGATCAATTCGGACGCGAGCCGCCTTTTCGGGATCGTGCTCGAAACCGTTGTGCCAATCGGGCTGATCGAAACCTACGGCAAATACGGCGTCGCCGGCAAATGTCAGCGCGTCGCTGCCGGAAGCAATTCGGATCACACAGTGACCTGGGGTATGCCCCCCAGTGCGACGGGCAACCACGCCCGGAGCAACCTGCTGTTCATCATCGAACAGACGCAGGTGGCCGCGGTACTCGCTCAAGAACCGCTTCGCTGTTGCCCGCAGTGCATCCGGGAATCCCTCCGGCATTTTCGTGTGAGTGAAATCCGGCGCTTCCCAGAACTTGACCTCGGCCGCCGCCACGTGAATCCGCAGGTCCGGACGTAGCTTTTCCTTGACTCCTTCAACGAGAAGCCCGCCGATGTGGTCCATGTGCAAATGGGTGAGCACCAGATCGGTCACCGATGTCAGGTCGATGTCGGCCGCCTCCAACCGTTTGATCAATTGTCCGGCCCGCGGTAGGTTCAGATTCGGATCCAGACCCAATCCGGCATCGAGGAGAATGATCTGCTCGCCGCTGCGTACGACGACCGCGTTCAGCGGCCAGTCGAATGCGTCGGACGGCAGGAACTGGTTTGCCATCCAGCTAGCACGAACATCGGGGTCGGCGTTGTGTCCCAACATATCGGTTGGAAGCGGCAGGACTCCGTCGCTGACCACCATCACGTCGATTTCACCGATCTTCAGCGCATAGCGAGAAGGAACCAATTCGCTGGTACCCGGCTTTCCCGGATGGAAGCTGTTGTCCGCCGGAACATTTGTCTGTAGGGACATGACGTACTCCTGTGTTGCATCGACACTTGCCCGTCACCCATCCATTCCGATGGCTCTGCAAACGATGATGGACTGAGGGCTCGAACCGTTCATTTCGAACGAAGCGGCTTTCGAGCACCTCTTTGGTAGCGGCTTCGAAGACTTTACAGAGGCCGCAAAGCGCCCGTAATCCAAACTAAGGTTTGGGGAGTGGCACAGGCCCTCGGCTGATATGGTCGAGTCTTCCCAACCAGGATCACGCTTTGTGGCGGTCCTCAATCAAGACCACCAGTTCGCCAATGCAATTGATCAGCTCTTTGAAGCCTTCCCGAGAATCCGACCGGATCGTGCCGCCCTCCGCTTGATGCACATGCACGCGTATTGGCAAGGCGCGGAAACTTGAAGGAGTGAAAAATGCCGGCTGAAGCCCCTAAGTCGCCCGCTGTCGAATCCCTCGAGAGGGAACATGCCGAACAAGCGAAACAAGCGGCCGATGACAATCTCGAAGAAGGCCTCGAGGAAACATTTCCCGCCTCCGATTCGGTGTCTGCCACGAGAGCCGGAAATAGCCGTGAGGCCGATTGAGAGGTCCGACACCTCCTGTTGACCTTTGCCGACAGCATCCGTACTAGCGCGCCGTCGTGCGTCTCAAAGGCAGCACTTGAGGACTCGGCTCGACGAGGCCATCGAGCCTTTGCCGACCAGGGAGGTGCTGATCCACTGCGGCGTCTGGACGCCAATGGCATTATTGCTGCTCAAACCGCTCCAGCCGTCGGAGTTGGATGTTCGGGAGGCGTAGCTTGAGCCAATGCGACGCGCGCCAACGAAAGGAAATTTGGCGCTGACGCCGAACTCGCGCCGGCTGATTTTCGCAGAAGCTCGCGCGCCATGCCATGAAGGAACGCAACACCTCGACGTCCCCACGACGTCCAAAGTCAACGCAGCTCAAGACAGGGCGAATATTCTGACCTCGCGCCCGATGCCGTGAAGTTCTTCCATGCGAGAGACCGACGTGATGCCGTTATCTCGTAGGATCTCTGAAACTTGGGCATCCCCCACAATCGCCTCCGTCGTCAGGATCACATTAGGATCAGCAAGGCCCTGTACGCGGGAGGCGATATTGACAGTCTGGCCGAAGTAGTCCTGCCGGTCGTTCAGGTTGACAGCAAGGCATGGTCCCTCATGGATGCCGATCTTCAGGAGAAGATCATCGCTGCCGTGTTCGGCATTTAACCGAAGCATCGCCTCCCGCATTCGTAGCGCGGCCGCCACCGCGCGATCAGGGCTCGGAAAGGTCGCCATCACGGCATCGCCGATGGTCTTGACGATCGCTCCGGCTTCTGTGGCGACGATCTCGTGAAGAACCCTGAAATGCGCTCGCACCAGATCGAAAGCGGCGAGATCTCCGACGCGCTCGTAGAGAGCGGTCGAGCCCCTCAAGTCGGTGAAGAGGAAGGTCAGGCTTGTAATCTTGAGGCGTTGGTCAACGTCAATTGTGTCGGTCCGATAGATGTCCCGGAAGCTCTGGTTCGTCAGTAGGCGCTTGGCTGTCAGAAAAGGGCGCCTGCGGCCCAGTAGCTCATGCAGGTCGTCTCCTGCGATGCAGACGTTCGGTACCACTCTGCGATCGGTGTGGTTCTCAAGTGTGAGCCGTAGCGAGCCAGGGCGGAGGGTGACCGTCTCGTTCAGTGCATGCCCGTGACTGATGACCATTGAGAGGCTCTGACGTTCGTCGGTGGGCTCACCCGTCACATCGATGAACTGCGCCGAATGCGTCACCGCGTCAAAGATGATGACGAATTGCGCCGGCAGTTGCAGAGAGACGAAAGCCTTCTCGCCCGGATCCAACTCAATCATCTCCAATACGATGCGTGCGAACCTCGCTTCAAAATTCTCTGGCAAGTCGACCCCGGAACTGAAGAAGATTTGGCGGTAATACTCAAGTGGAGGTAGTCGATCGGGCTCGTGGGCAGCAATCCGGCGGACTCTCGGACTGACCGTGAACGTTACCTCGACCATTTCGTCGAGAGTTGGCTCGTACCCGGCCGCGCAGAGCGCGCAATGGTACGTGTCCTGCACAACGCCTTTCAGTGTTGCGCCACTGTCCAGGACGCCGCCGCATCCTGGACAAAGGACATTCCATGTMATCTCGAACGCGCCTATGCGGGCCGCATGGAGGAACGCCGCAATCGTTTGCTCTTCATCGAGATGATGCGTTTCGGCGAAGGCAAGGGCATTTATGCGGTTGAGATCGCGATCGGAGCCACGCATGACTGCGTTCTCGATGCAATCCACGGTCTGCGGGTCAGCCGCCTGTCGTAGGCTGGCAAAAAGGACGCCCAGTTCGCTCATTATGCAGGTCTCTTCGCTCTAGCCACGGCGGACCACGCCAATACAGAATTGTAACACGGGAGCTTCCTGATAGAAATCGCGCTACTTCGATGCGGCTGACTCCCCGAATAGAACCACCGCTCGTTTCGAGCACGCGCTGCCCTAACCAATATTGCCGGGGCTGACATTCTTTGTGAATTGTATATTGCCTGTGTTTCGATACCCGGGACGATATGGCTAGAAGGCTCACCACCATCTTCGCGGCAGAGACGCGCAGTATAGCCAGCATGTCGAAGAAGATGAAATTGCAACCTTGGCTCATTTGGCGAAACTCCGCGAGACAGGCGATTATTATAGGTCACCCGGCTGTTGACTGAAATGTTACCGGATTTCAGTTCGGATCGTTGCTTGAAAATCCCGCCGCTGCAATGGTTGGAACTCTGATGGAAGACATAACCGCCGCCTGACCACTAGGAACTGACCCGCTGGGTCAGTTCCTAGTGAAAATCAACACAATCTGGCCGCTCAGATGAAGCTGGGAAGGATTTTGGTCGGTGGAGATCCGCGAAAGGGAACTGCCGTGGGCGGCTTATTCGGGTGGGGCGACGCGAATGGGACGTGTTCCGACTGGAGCGCCTGTCTCGCGGTCAATGGTGACGGGATCGATCTCCGTTCCGGTCTCGGCGTCGAAGAACCGCGTTACATCGCCCCCGCCGCGGTGCTTGCGTCCCCACGCGCCGATCGCAAACAGCACCGGCAAAAAGTCCCGGCCAGCTTCGGTCAGCACATATTCGTCCCGTGGCGGGCGGTCGGAGTAGCGACGTTTCTCCAGCAGCCCCTCCTCCGTCAACGATGAAAGCCGCGCCGTCAACATCGTCGGCGCGATACCAAGGCTCTTGCGGAAATCATCGAAGCGGGTCAGCCCCGCATGGGCGTCCCGCATGATCAGCATGCTCCATGCGTCCCCCACAAGCGCCAGGCTCCGGGCGATCAGGCATGGTTGGTCCGAAAGATTTTTCATGTTAGTATCTTTTTAGTAGTGACTTGATATTGATTTGATAGTAACTCATTGCTCATCGTTGTTCCATGACAAAATGAAAGCGGAAGCCGATGAGCAAGACAGAACGCGGCATTGCCCTCATTACGGGTGCTTCCTCCGGCATCGGGCTGGTGACGGCACAAGCGTTGCGGCGAGATGGTTACCGTGTCTTCGGCACCAGCCGAAAACCGATGTCCGACACCGCAGATGGCATCACGATGCTGATCTGCGACGTGATCGACGATGCATCCGTGCAGAGCGCCGTCGACGAGGTTCTGAGCCGCGCGGGGCGCATCGATCTTCTCGTCAACAATGCCGGGATCGGACTGCTGGGCGGCGCCGAGGAATCCACGACAGAACAGGCGAAGGCCGTATTCGACGTCAACGTTTTCGGCATCATGCGCATGACAAATGCGGTCCTGCCCGTGATGAGGCGGCAGCGTCGCGGCCGGATCGTCAACCTCAGTTCCATACTCGGGCTGATCCCCGCCCCCTACAATGCACTCTACGCATCGACCAAGCATGCCATCGAAGGCTATTCGGAATCTCTTGACCACGAAGTACGAACGCAGGGTATCCGCATCGTGCTTGTCGAGCCCGGCGTAACCCGCACGTCCTTCGAAGAGAACATCACGCGGCCGGACCGTCCGCTTGCCATCTACGATGCTGTTCGCGCAGACGCGGAGAAACTGATGCGCGAGATCGTCGCAAATGGTGATGCACCCGAGGTGGTCGCTGGAGCCATCGTCAGGGCCGCCAATGCGCCATCGCCCAAACGACGCTACACTGCCGGAAGGGCAGCAGGACAGGTCCGATTCATCCGCCGCTTCCTGCCCGAGTCCTTCGTCGACAAGAACCTTCGCAAATTCAGCAGACTTCCCGATTGAGCTTGCGTCGCCGCATTGCCGGTACCGCCGGCTGACCACAGAAACGAAAGTTAGTCTGATGAAATCATACCTGATCGATCGGTATAAGAAAGGCGGCGCTCTGCGGCTCGGCGAAAGTCCCGAGCCGGAGTTGCGTTTAAACGACGTCATGGTCGAGATTCATGCCGCCGGCGTGAATCTCCTGGACAGCAAGATCAGGGACGGAGAGTTCAAGCTCATCCTGCCATACCGCCTTCCGCTGGTGCTGGGCAACGATGTAGCGGGCGTCGTGGTCCGGGTCGGAGCCAATGTCCGGCAATTCAAGCCCGGTGACGAGGTCTATGCACGTCCGGCCCAGGATCGCATCGGGACATTTGCAGAGTACATCGCCATCGACGAGGCCGATGTAGCGATGAAGCCGAACAATCTGACCATGGAAGAGGCCGCATCAATCCCGCTTGTCGCCCTGACGGCATGGCAGGTGCTTGTCGAGCGGGCCAAGCTACAGAAGGGACAGAAGCTCCTGATCCATGCCGGCTCGGGCGGCGTGGGTACGATAGCGATCCAACTTGCCAAGCATCTCGGGGCATATGTCGCTACAACGACGAGCACAGCAAATACTGCTCTTGTAAAAAGCCTCGGGGCTGACGTTGCGGTCGACTACAAGAAGGACGATTTCGAAAAAGTGCTGCAAGGGTATGATGTTGTGCTGAACAGCCTCGGGAAGGACACGCTGGAAAAGTCCCTTGCAGTGCTGAAGCCGGGCGGGAAGCTGATTTCGATTTCAGGTCCTCCCGATCCGGACTTCGCGAGGCAGAATGGCTCCGGCTGGCTGCTTCAACAGGTCATGCGCCTGCTAAGCTCTGGCATTAGGAGAAAATCGAAACGGCTGGGCATCAGCTATTCGTTTCTGTTCATGACTGCGAATGGCGGGCAACTCGGAAAGATCACTTCGCTGATCGAGGCAGGTGTTTTGCGACCGGTAGTGGATCAGGTCTTCCCGTTCAAGGAGACGAACGAGGCGCTGAGTTATGTCGAGACGGGGCGTGCAAAGGGGAAGGTCGTTATCGCGGTCAAGTGACGTCAATGGGGCTGTGCTCGGCGGCATTTACCCACTTGCATCCAGATCGAGGATTGATTCGATTGCGGTGCAAAGTGGGTGCTGCAACTGAGTGCGAATGCTGATATTCAGCGCAAACGGCAAAGGCTCTGAATCAGGAAGCTCTCCTCGATCTGGAGATCCTAGCCTACACACCGCAAACCAACGGGAAGGCTCACCGCCCATTCAGACGGCACTAAGCGAATAGGCCCAAGCCTGCGCATACCCATCATCCACCACAACACACTCCTGTCCAACCGGACAAATAGTCCAATTGGCGTCTCCCGCACAGGCACCCCAAAACTCCAACCAACCATCAGTCGGCGCCGCAACTAGAGCACCGGTCTAAGGGCTGGCCTCCCGAGACGGCTTCATATTTGGGTGGCGGTAGCAATCGGTTCAGCGACAGGTGCGGTTGCCGGTCGACGATCCCCGTCTTCAGCGATCGTGAGGGCGGCATTTCATGGCATTCATTGGATTAATGCCTGCCGCAGTTCATTTTTGCATCAAGCGGCGTGGAGCGACCACCGCTTATTTTGCTGCCTATCCGCCATGCCCTTGTCGCCGCCCAAGTGAAACTGATTGACCAGCTCCCGCAGGCGACTAGCCTCGGAGGACAACGAAGCGGCGGCGGCCGTTGACTGCTCTACCATCGCTGCATTTTGCTGGGTCGCTTGGTCCATCTGATTGACAGCCGTATTGATTTCCGCAAGTCCGGTCGACTGCTCCCGCGCCGAGGTGGCAATCGCATCCATGACCTGGTTGATCTGTGCAACGTACTCACCGATCGACTTGAGCGACGTTCCTGTTTCGAGAACCAGTTTCACGCCTTTTTCGACTTCCACCGACGACTTTTGAACAAGCCCTTTGATCTCCTTGGCCGCGTGCGCGGCACGCTGGGCAAGTTCGCGGACTTCCTGTGCGACCACTGCAAACCCTTTTCCCGCGTCGCCCGCACGAGCAGCCTCAACGCCCGCGTTCAGCGCCAGAAGGTTCGTCTGAAAGGCGATTTCATCGATCACACCAATGATATTCGAGATCTGCTGCGAACTGTCATCGATGCGTCGCATGGCCTGTTCCGCTTCCGACACGACAGTTGCCGACCGCTGGGCGCTGATATTGGCTTCCACGGCCACATTTCGCGCTTCGTCCGTTCGTTTGGTCGCCATTGCAACGTTTGACGTGATCTCATCCAAGGCGGCAGCCGTCTCCTCGAGAGAGGCCGCCTGTTGTTCAGTGCGCTTGGAGAGATCCTGAGCACCGGATGCAATTTCACCGGTGCCATTGTCTATACTGTGCACCGTCTGGAGCACTGCGCCGATCGTAGCTCCCAATTGCCGAAGCGAAGCGTTGAAATCTTCGCGCAATGCCTCGTATTCTGCTGCAAACTGATCCGAAAGCTGAAAGGATATGTCGCCTGCCGCAAGCCGCCGGAGACCTTCACCCAATGTCGTGGTCGCCAAGCGCAACTGTTCGGCCTCGCGTTCGGAGCGCTCCTGGGCTGCGGCGCGGGCCGCCTCGCTCTCGTTGCGGGATGCAGTGGCTTCCTTCTCGAGCCTGACGACATTGAGCGCATTTTGACGGAAGACCTCGACCGCACCGGCCATTTCGCCAACTTCGTCGGTACGACCCGCATAGGGAACTACGCTGTCGAGGTCCCCATCAGACAACCGGTTCATGGCAGATGCGATGCTTCGGATCGGGTTGGCGATGCCTGATATCGCAAATACAATTCCAGCCACGGCGACGAGCACCGCGAGCACCGCGATCGCGGCCGTCAACGCGAAAGCGGACTTCGCGGAAGCACCGCTCGCCGCAACGAAGCCTCGTGCTTGGCTGAGAATGAAAGCAACCAGCTCCGCCACCCCGTTGTTCACCAGCTGGGCTTGCGGTTCCATACTCTCCTTGAAGAAACGGACTGCTTCGGGCGTCTTGCCGATATTGTCGAGCGCAATCATTTGCTCCGCCAGCCCGCGATACTTGCTCAGTTCCGGCTTGATCTGATTGATCAGTTCGCGCCCACGCTCCGTGCGGACGCCCTTTTCATATTCGGTAACAACCTTCTCGAGCGCCGCGGCAGAAGCGTCGATCGCTTGCTTTGCGGTTTCCTGCTCCTCCGCTGTGTCTTCGATGAGATAGTGGGAATAGGCCAGTTTTAGATCGAGGAAGTTGTCCTTGATCTCGCGAGCCGTCACAAGCCGCTGCATCCAGAAGCCGCCGATCTGCTCGGCATTCGCGCTAAGCGCCGAAATCGTGCTCAGCGAGACATATGACAGGCCTACCATGAATATACTGATGATCGACAGCTTTAGGATCAAGGCCTGCTTAATGCTTGGGCGTTTCATGCGGGTCTCCAGTCAAACGCTTTTGGGGTAACCGGCTCGAGGTCAGTGCAAAATGTCGCATCAGATTGATAATTTCTTATTAACTAAAGAATTTGACCTGTATATTTTAAGAAATCTCGCGGGTTTGGAAGCTCGATGCTTGTGCGAAGCTGCCCCACCTTTGGCATGCCGTCATTGGTCGATCAGCGCGATCAGGATGCGTCCTCGGGCCTCGTTACAGGCGCTGGGAGGTGCCGCTTGTTAAGGCGATGCTCGGTAGGAAAGAGTACAACGACCAAGACGTTCTCGCGCACTTCACACGCTCGACAAGGACTGCAAACAATCGGCTAGTAAGCGAGATTCGATCTGGAGCGTTCTGACTCACGGCACAGGTTGGGCAACTTCCGCTTCCCGCCGGTCCTAGACGACACCATTGAACACCACCATCTTGTCGTCGGCCATCTCCTGCATCGTCCACGGGATGCCGCCAACGCCATAGCCCGACTGCCGGCGTCCCGCGAACGGCATCCAATCGGTCCGGAACGCGGTGTGGTCGTTCACAAGAACAGCGGACGCATTCAGATGCTTCGACGCTCTGAGAGCGACTGATATGTCGGTAGAAAAGACGCTTGCCTGGAACGCATACGGCAGTGAGTTGGCAATGCGGATTGCTTCCTCAAGTTCGCTGTAGCCGTAGACACAGGTCAATGGTCCGAATACCTCAAGCCTCGATACCCTGGCGTCGGCGCGAGGGTTGAGCAGGACCGAGGGTAGAAGGATGGTCTCCGACATGCGCCCTCCGCCGAACTGTTTGGCTCCTCCGTCGGTCGCTTCCTTCATCCAGATCGCAACGCGTTCGGTTTCGCGTGGCAGGATTAGAGGCCCCACCTCCGTTTCTTTCAGTGTGGGATCACCGACACGAAGACTGGCAACCTTGGCGGCGAGCGCGTCCGTGAACGCGGTCAGAATGTCCTCGTGCACGAAGATGCGCTGGACCGATACGCAGACCTGCCCGGCATGATAGTACCCGCCTTTGACAATGGTGCCGACGATCGCCTCAACGCTCGCGCTGCGATCGACGATGACGGGCGCCGCTCCGCCGTGCTCCAGCGCGCATCTCGTACCAGGTGGCAACTTGCTCTTGAGGTGCCACCCGACCTTCGCAGAGCCGATAAAGCTCAGAAACGCCACGCGCTGATCCGTAGCAAGTGTCTCGGCAAGCGCGTTGTCCTCAGTGATAAAGGTCTGGCACCAGCGCTCCTCCAGGCCGGCCTCCCAGAATAGCTTGACGATCTCGAGACAAGAGATTGGGGTCGTCGCCGCTGGCTTGACAATCACCGGGCAACCGACGGCAATTGCCGGAGCGATCTGATGAATGATGAGATTGAGCGGATGGTTGAACGCCGATATCGCCGCCACCACGCCTATCGGCTCCTTGGTGGTGAAGGCCCAGCGGTTCGCGCTTGCAGCAGTCAGGCCCATAGGAATTTCCTTGCCGCCAAAATTGCGAAGTTCATCTGCTGCATTGACCAGGCCGTCGATCCCGCGCGTAACTTCGATGATAGCATCCGTCAGGGGCTTGCCGCCCTCTCGAGAGATTATCATTGCAAAGCGGTCGCGGTTCTCTTGCAGAAGTTCCGACGCCCTTCTCAAGATAGCCAGCCGTTGATACGCTGGCAGCCAGGCATCTCGCTCGGAGAACGCGTCTGCCGCGATGCCAAGCTTGTGATCGAGAGCAGAAGCATCGTCCGCCGGAACTTCGGCGATGAGCTCGCGATCGAACGCTTGGTAGACCTTCAAGGTGGGCGGCATCTCAGACCTCCAATATCCCAGGAAGCCGTTCACGCAGCTCCTTCACAAGCACGCGTTCATTTTCCGAGTAGTCGACCGGGACGTTCACCAGATGGACGCCTCCTCCGGAGAATGCCTCTTCGAGAACCTGTTTGAACTGGCCGATCTCGTCGACCCTGGTTCCCTTGGCGCCATAGGATTCGGCATATCGCACGAAGTCTGGGTTGCCGAACGTCATGCCGAAATCTGGGAACTCGTCCACGGCCTGCTTCCAGCGGATCATGCCGTAGGCCTTGTCCTCGATCACGAGAATGACGAGATTGAGTTTCAACCGGACGGCGGTCTCGATCTCCTGGGAGTTCATCATGAAGCCGCCGTCGCCACAGATCGCCATGACGCGTCGCTCCGGATAGAGCATCGAGGCAACCATCGCCGATGGTAGCCCTGCCCCCATTGTTGCAAGAGCGTTGTCGAGAAGCAGCGTGTTCGCCATTTGCGTCCGATAGTTGCGAGCGAACCAGATCTTGTACATGCCATTGTCAAGCGCGAGGATGCCATCGTGCGGCATCACATCCCGAATATCGTGGACCAGGCGCTGGGGCGTAAAGCGATCCTCGGCCGCCCGCGCGGCGATGCGCTGGAGAATTCGTTCCCGCAAGTGAAGAAGGGCCGATGCATTCGGCAACCTGCCCTCGAGACGGTCCGCCAGCGCCCTGAGCGACGGTCCGATGTCGCCGATTACCTCGGTTTGCGGGAAATAGACCTGCTCGACCGTCGCCGGCTGATAGCCTACGTGAACGACATTCGGACCACCCTTGCCCATGATGAATGGCGGTTTCTCGATGGTGTCATGGCCGATGGTGACGATAAGGTCCGCCTGTTCGATGGCCTCGTGTACATAATCCCGTTCCGAAAGCGCCGCAGTGCCCATGTAAAGCTCCGTGCCGCCCGGAACGGTCCCCTTCCCCATCTGCGTGGTGAAAAATGGGATGCGCGTGCGTATCACGAACTGGGCGATATCGGATGTCGAACGGGGACGCGAGGCGGCGGCCCCGAACATCAGGAGCGGGCGCCTTGCCGCCGAGATGAGCGCGGCTGCACGGTCGAGTGCCGCATCGTTTGCAGTCGGCAGCTCGAGTTGATGCGGCGCAATCAGAGATACTTCCTGGCATTTTTCGGCTGCAATGTCTTCCGGAAGCTCGAGATGAACTGGACCCGGTCTCTCTTCTTGCGCGATCCGGAACGCTTCCCTGACCATTGTCGGGATCATCAGCGGCGAGACGATCTGCCTCGCCAGCTTCGTGAGCGGTTTCATCGACGCCACGACGTCGACCACCTGAAATCGCGCCTGGCGAGACGAGAGAACACCTTTCTGACCCGTGATCATCACCATCGGCATCGCACCGAGCAGCGCATATGCCGCACCGGTCGAAAGGTTCAGTGCACCCGGTCCAAGCGTCGTCAGGCACACGCCCGGCCTGCCTGTTAGGCGGCCGTAGGTAGCGGCCATGAATGCGGCCGCCTGCTCGTGCCGGGTGAGTATCAACTGGATTGACGAATTGCGGATGGACTCGACGACGTCGAGGTTCTCCTCTCCGGGAATACCGAAGATGCGGTCGACGCCTTCGTTCTCAAGTGCGGCTACGAGGAGATCAGAGCCTTTGGTCATGGATGTGTCCCCGTGCTAGTTGGCGGATCGATCGGTGAGCTTTCCAGAAAGTTAAGAAGGAACTTTGAAGATAGGGTCATTTGCGAGGTAGTCCAATCGTAGCTGAAGCCCAACGTTGGCGGGGCACGGCGTCAGGCACTTTATATTCTCCTGGAGATCGGCTGATTGAGTGTGATCCGGGAGTTCATTCTCAAGCAAATGCAGTCGGGCTCATGACCTGTCCTTAACCTTGGTCGCCGAGCGCTTGGACGAAGGATTTGCCATAAGGAAAGAAAAGCTCCTTGCGACCCTGCTGCCACGCAGTTCTGAGGTCGGGTCGGGTAATGTCCCAGTCTGGCAGGCATTTCATGCAGACAGCGCGCAGATCCTGGCGGAGATCTTCCACCGTGGGTCGGCCGAAGAACCAATATCCGTTGTAGATCTTGTGGATGACCAGGCCGGGCTCCAGCACGATCACATGTGGGATCATGGGATTGTTTATCGGATCGGTATATTCGGCAATGTCCAGATCCTTCTGGACGATGCGCCTCGGATCGGAAAGGAAGGGCCAATGCGCCCCTACTCCGCTGCGAAATTCATACGTCTGTGTGATGTTGTCGGTGCTGATCGTAACCAGTCTGCAGTACCCCACCTCCATCTCGCGATGAAGTTGCAGCAGGCCCTCTGCCTGACGGCGGTCCTTGGGACAGAAGCTGCCGCGGCTAAGGACCAGCACCATCGGCCGGCGGCCCTGCAGCTCGGAGAGTTTCCGATGCGTCGCGGTGTGGTCGCTCAGCTCATCGTCTGGGAACACAGCTCCCGGTACGATGTCAGATCTCATTTCAAGTCCTCCATTTTCCGGCGCGATTTTCTGGCCGGATGTCAAGACGTTACAAATCAACCACGATGTCGCCTGCAGGCTGCGAGCAGCAGAGCAGCAAATTGCCGTCCGCAGCCGCTTCGACTGGGTCAGGCTGGTAGGTAGCGGCCCCCGAAACAAGTCCCGTTTCGCAGGTGTGGCACACTCCCGTTCTGCAGGACCAGCGCACAGGCACGTCACATGCTTCCGCCAATTCGAGCAGGGTGCGGAACGTGGGATTCCAGCGTACGGTGAGACCGCTGCGGGCAAACGAAACCAGCGCTCCCGAACCAGGCACCGGCGGCACGTGCGGCAGGCGGCGCGGTGATGCCGCGACACCCGGGGTGATGGATGGGCCCGCGCCAAACATTTCGGTGTGGATCCGGTTTGGCTTGGCGCCGACGCTTGCAAGGCCGACAGTCAGGTCATTCATGAAGGCTGCCGGCCCGCAAACATAGAAATCGCCGTTGCGTGGCAAGTTGAGCTCCTTGAGCATCTGCACATCCAGACGACCGGGAGCGTCGAAATCAATGCTCTGCCGATCCTTGGGATCGGGCGAGCTGTAGCAGATGTGGCTGCGAGCTCCGGCAAGCGCCCTCAGCAGTCCGCGCGCCTCCTCTGCGAACGGATGTTCTCGACCGTTGCGGGTTCCGTATAGCCACCAGATCTCCCTGGTCGATGCTTCAGCCGCCAATGCGTGAAGCATCGCAAGTACCGGCGTCACGCCGATACCGGCACTCACTAGGACAACTGGTGTGTCGCCCGGCAGCAAGGTAAAACTGCCGCGTGCCGCGCTTGCCTGCACCACGTCGTCAACTTGTATCTTGGCGTCGATGTAGCCGCTGGCAACACCTTGGTCCTCTCGCTTGACGCTCACCCGGTAGCAGGTGGCGCTGGGCTCCCCCGACAGTGAATAGCTGCGAAGCAGTGGTGGTGCAGATGGACGCTCGAGCCGTAGAACCACAAACTGGCCAGGGAGAAAAGCTGCAACAGGTTGCCCATCCGTCGGCTCGAGCATCAGGGAGACCACATTGCCACTCTCGCGCACCTTGCGCGCAACTCGAAGCGGGCGGAAACCGCGCCATGCCAGCGGTGGACCGGACGGTCCCGTCAGCCCGGCGTTTCCTGTCGTCGCACCGTCCTTTCCTGCCTGTGCCAGCAGCGCCTCAAATGAATTGCGCCAGCCAGCGCTCAGAGCAGGTATCAGCAGAGCGCGTTCCAGCCGATCGCGGGGATGACCAGGCTTGTAKAGCAACGAATTGATCTCGAACACGGTCATGCCTTGAGGCCCCGACGACACCTGCAGGACTTCGTCGCCCGCCTGAACTTCCCCTTCCTCCAAGACACGGAAATAGAAGCCAGGTCTTCCATGCTTGACGAGAAGCGCAGCCATCTCCGGCACGTCCATTCGTATTCCAAGCCGGTAGCAGGTAACCCGTGGCTGGGTCACCTCGAACAAAGCGCCGCCGATGCGGTAACGGTCGCCGATACAAACCTCTGCGTCCGGCAAACCGTCGACGGTAAAATTCTCTCCGAACTGACCGTGGATGAAGTCGCTCCGGCCCAGATGCTTTTCCCAATACCGATAGGACTCAATCTGGTAGACAAACACGGCGCGGCGTTCACCGCCGTGGCCAGCCAGGTCGGCCTGCTTGTCGCCGTCGATGTTCAGCCGGCGCACCATGCGCGGGCCATCCACCGGCGCCTTCCAGATGGCGGTATTGACGGTCTTGCACTGCCACATGATGTCGCGCGGAAGGCCAACATTGACCGAAAGCAGGCGTACCATGACATTGCATCTCCGGCGGTGGTCACCGCAATTGGAAGTCGGTCGAAGACGATCCCGGCATTGTTGACCTGCGCATCGATCGGTGCCGAACCGACAGATCGTCGTCTTCACCGCCTTGTCGGCCGTCTGGGCTCTACTGATGTCGCTATCGACGATGCGAAGCGCTCGCCGCGTCGAAAGGTATCTGGCGCGTAATATGGCTCCGTTCGCGGCAGCGTTGCAGCAGTTTGTGCGGGCGCCCTGAGCACTCCCGCTATCTGCGTGGTCTTTCGACTTCCATTTACCCCTGTGTCGGTTCATTTCGTTGAGCAACAGAACGACAGAAGGCGTCTCCGATCTATTATACAATAGTGTCGCCGAGACCTTTGCGTCGGCTGCCTTCGCGCTCATCGAGAGGGCCAGAAATTCCTGGTGACGCGGCCCTCAAGACAAACGACGGGGATGCCGTGAAATTCGTTGCCGATGCTGCGGAATTACAGTTCCAATCCGGAACCTGTTCGCAAGAGGCTGAGGACGGTGTGTAGATCGAGGCTGTGCATTGCCTGCGTAAAGCTTTCCCCTGTTCATCAATGTCAAAGGGCGGCGGGCGATGATCTGTCCGATCAATCGGTCGAATCCCTTTCTTTTTCAGCTTGTCCCTTGATGAAACGATACGGCTCGTTTATATAGTCACTGCCACCTCGGCTATGCTTGATACAAGGCCGTTCGGGTGGAGTTTCGCTCTTGGCACTTGTTCCGGGCTCGGTCCGACAAGCAGGTCGCGAATTGAGGCCGCCAGCATATCAAGAGCAATGCTGACCCAACGCCGAACGATAAATAGAACAGCGGACCGCAGGTCCGATGGATGGATGACAAGATGGCCTGGTTGAGAAACAAGAAGCAGCTCAGTGAGCATTCCACAAATCTGACAAACGTGACGGCCTTGGTGCAGGACGCCCGGGAAACCATAGCCGCTCCCGTAGCCGCGAAGTCGTTGATCGTTCCTGCGTCTGCAATCCTAATTGCAATTGCGGCTGTCGTTGGAGCGGGGGCGAACTGGGACTCCTGGATCGCAAGCCGAGCCATCCAGTCGACCGACGATGCGGCAGTCTACGCGGACGTGTCGGCGATAAGCGCCCGCGTCAACGGTACGGTCGAAGCGATCTCGGTCAGAGATTATTCCAGCGTCAAAGCTGGGGAGCTTCTGTTCTCGATCGATCGCGCACCCTACGAAGTGGCCGTTCGAGGCTCGAAGGCGAAGCTGGAATCAACGCGTGCCCAGCTGCGGAACAATGACAGCCAGCGCACGTTCCAGCTTGCCCAGATCGATGTGGCGGTCGCCCAACAGCAGGCGTCTGCGGCCGACGAGGTCGAGACGAACAAGGAACTGGGGCGCCAGCGCAGACTGGCAAGCGACGGGCGCGCGAGCCCGATCCAGAACCTCGAAAAGGCAACGGCGGCTCACGAGCGGGCGTTAGCCAATTCGAAAATGAGTGAAGCGACGGTCGCTGCCCAGCGGGCGCAGCTTGATGTACTTGCAAAGCAGCGGGACGCCCTGAGCGCGAACGTTGACACCGCCACTGCAGAAGTCGCCGCGCACGAGCTCGAGCTCAGTTATACGGATGTACGTGCGCCGGTGGACGGAGTCGTCGCAAGACGGAATGTTCAGCTCGGCACGTATGTGGCTGCCGGGACCGGCATGATCTCGATCGTACCGCTGCCGCGAGTGTACGTCCTGGCGAATTACAAGGAAAATCAGCTGGCATGGGTGCGGGAAGGACAACCTGTCGACATTTCCGTTGACATGTTGCCCGGTGAAATTCTTCGAGGAACGGTTGCCAAGATCGCCCCAGCGAGTGGGTCGACCTTCGCGCTCCTTCCCGCTGACAACGCAACCGGGAACTTTACCAAGGTCGCCCAACGCCTGAGCGTCCGCATCGAACTCGACCCGAACCAACCGAATTTCGACCGCCTTCGTCCCGGCATGTCGGTCGTAACGCGCATTGCCACGCGAGATGGAGAGATTCGTCATGGCTAGGAGTGTTTCGTCTCGAGTCGACCTTTCCCGGCAGGGTCTTGTCGCCATCGCCGTGGTGATGGCGTCGATCCTGGCCGCTTTCGACGTGCGCACGGTAAGCGTCGGGCTAGCCGACCTGCGTGGCGTTTTCGGGTTGAGTTTTGATGAGGGTTCGTGGCTTGGCACCTTCGCTACGGCGCCCCAGATTCTCGTCGCTCCATCCGTCGCGTGGCTGATTGCGGTTTTAGGCGTCAAAAGGGTGATGATCGGCCCGACTATTGTCTATTCTGCCACATCCCTCATCATCCCATTTACCCAGAGCTTCGATACCTTGGTCGCGCTCCACGCCGTCAGGGCAGTCATGTTGGGAATTTTTGTCGGTGCCACGCTGATGACAGCATTTCGGAATCTCGACCGAAAGTACTGGATCTTGGCGCTTGCATTTTACGTCGTGAGAATCCCTTTCACCCAGAATTTGGGCCTATACACTGCCGGCAGCTACGCTCAGACGATAGGGTGGCAATGGCTGTACTGGCAGGGCGCCATCGTCGCCCCCGTGATCGGCCTGCTCTTTTGGTTCGGCGCGAAACCGATGGACATCGATCGGGAACTCCTCAAGCGCGCTGACTGGGGCGGGATGGCGATCTTCGGTGCGGCGTTGATGACCCTCTACTTCGCCTTGGACCAGGGCAACCGGCTGGATTGGTTTCGGTCTGGCTTCGTCGTGTCGATGCTTGGGGCGGCTGCATTTCTTGCGTGCGTCTTTCTGTGGCACGAGTCACTCGTCAAAGAACCCTGGGCGCACCTTTCGACACTGTTTTCGAGAAACATCGCGTTGGGTTTTGCGGCCATCTCGTGTTTCATGGTCGCTAGCCTCGGAAGCTCGTTTCTAGAGCCGAATTTCCTGATTTCGGTTGCACATCTGCGTCCGGAGCAAATCGGTGACTTCTCCGCATCCTATGCCGTCCTGCTGCTCGTCTGCGCGACGGTCACCGCAGTCATGCTCGTGCGAACGGTCGGACTGCGGGTCGCCCTGATCATAGGGTTCACCTGCTTTGCCTTGTCCGCATGGCTTGGGACGCGGTTAACCAGTCTGTGGTCGGTGCCGGAGTTCAGGCTGACCGTCCTCCTGCAGACATTCGGCGAGGAAATTACCTTCCTGGCCGCTGTCGCAACCTTGTTCAGCAACATAAACCCGGCTCGCGCCATAGCCCTCACTGCTTACGTCCAGGTCCTTCGGCTGATGTGTTCGGAGATCGTCGGGACGACGATGGCGACATGGATACGGCAGCGCGAACAGTTGCATTCCTATCTCATCGGATTGCATGTCACTGGCGCGACGCCGGTCTCAAATTCCATGTTGGCCGCATTGGGCTCGGGATCGCGCGAAGGCGGCTTGCCAGCGGACGCTGTGAAACGGGGCATCGGCATCCTGGCGGGCATGGTGCAACGAGAGGCGAATGTCCAAGCATACATTGATGGCTTTTGGGTTGCGTTTCTGGCCGCAATTGTTGGGCTGCTTGTGGTTGCGATGATGACCCGGTCACCGTCGCATCCTCTGACAACGTAACGCAATCGGATGCAGCAACTGCCGCCGGAATATGCCGGGCACAATCGCCGGAGATCAGCCCGTTCGTTATCGCAAAACCTTAGGAAACGAAATGGAAAAGGTACCAATCTGCGACCCGCATGAAATCGTCGTGGGGCATCCCCGCGCAGGCGCCAAGGCGGTTCTCGACGATGCAGCGAAACAAATTCTCCTGCGGGCGAAGGTCAGGGAAGCGAGCGGACTGCCGGTTCCTCACGGCGGATTCCTCGTTCACCATGGATAGAATTCAGATTTTGAAGGCCTTGTCGCACCCCGTGCGGCTAGAAATCCTGGCTTGGCTGAAAGCGCCGGAAGAGCATTTCCCGGCGCAGGAACACCCCCTTGAGATGGGCGTCAGTGCCAGCCAGTTCGATCGGTGCGGCCTGTCGCAATCTACCGTCTCCTCCCATCTCGGGACCCTTCACCGCGTCGGACTCGTCGCCACGCGGCGCGTGGGCCAATGGGTCTTCTACACGCGCAATGAGAAAGCCATCGCCGAATTTCTCGCCTGGCTGCAACAGGACCTTTAGTAAACGCCTCGACTTTTTCGGTAACCCGGCGCCTGTGTCGGCGGTTCCAACGTGCCTCCCGCGATCTTCGAAAGCCGCGTTGGCGGACGCCTGCTGAAGCGTCAGCGCAACACGGCCTGTGCCCAGTCCTATCGTTTCTTTGTTGATCGGAGACATGAAGTTGAGCTAGGCCTGATGCATGAGCACGAAGCCGAAGCCCCTCCCCGTGAAAAAACGAACGTCCATTGGTTCGCGCCGTAACCCGGAAGCCGAGGCTGCCGTGCTTGCGGCGGCAAAGGAACTCATCGGGGAAAAGGGCTACGCCGGATTTTCTGTCGATGAGGTCGCTCGCCGAGCCGGAGCGGGTAAAACGACGATCTACCGATGGTACCCCACGAAAGCAGACCTGTTCATCGCGATCTATACGACCGAGCGAACGACATTCGTGCCGCTTCCCGATACAGGGAACGTGGTCGAGGATCTGGTGCAATACACAACCAGCCTGTGGCGATTTTGGCGATCCCATCCTGCTGGAGCCGCATTGCGAGGCTTGATTGCCGAGGCGCAAGGCACGAAAGAGGCACTGGGAGCATTGCGCGACAGGTTTCTTCCCGAGCGGACCGCCGACGTAAGGCGAATGCTGACGACCGCTGCGAGCCGCGGAGAGGTCCGCGCCGAAGACGTCGATGACAAGGTCTCGCTCTGGGTTGGATATAGCTGGTTTCGGCTCCTGATCGATGAGCTACATCAAGAGGATGCGATGGAGTCCGTCATGGCGCAAATCGCGGGCTCGAGCCGCGACGCATCCTGATTGGACGGACCCCTCGTCTGCGCGCCTTGAAGGTTCGCAGCTATCGCCACGTTGACGCAACGATACGGCTCGTTTATATCGAAAGGCATTGAATCGTCCCATCAAATGGAGGTCGTGATGAGAGGCTTTTGCTCGTCACCATTTTTTCTCGAAGCCCGATTTTTGATCATAGCGATTGCAGGAGGGTATATTCTTGTTAACTTGCTGAACTTACTTCTTTTTCGAGTTACAGAGGGTTTGGGACAGGCGGGAGCCACCGCGATCGTCGTGCCGCCGATGGTGACGGCGATGATCTACGGCATTGTTCCGCTTGCCAGGCGACTGTCGTAGAACAGTACCAAGGGCAGATCCGGGCCGATCGAAAGCCGAATGGCAGACGTGGAAAGCAGTCAAACTCACCGCGTTGCCCCTCGCCTCGTTCCCGTAGCGGAGTTCGATATGCAAGAAAGTACGACAGCCGGAGACGACATGCATGGTCCAGTAGACACTGCGGCGCCGGCGGGCGGGCTGTCGGAAATCCTTGCGCCATGCCTTTCCGTGGTTTTCTGCGGGTTGAATCCGGCCCTGTCCGCTGTTCGAGACGGCCATAACTTCTCGAACCGAAGCAACCGCTTTTGGCGGGTGTTGCATCTCGCCGGTTTGACGCCCCGCCTGCTGCGGGCGGATGAAGAACGCGAGATACTGAGATATGGTTTGGGCCTGACATCGGCGGTCTCACGTCCCACGAAAGGTGCCAATGAGCTTAGGAAGCACGATTACGTTAGCGCAGCCCCCGAATTGGAAAGCAAGATAGAAAAGTATGCACCAGCCAATTTGGCCTTTCTGGGAAAGGCGGCGTTTGCCGCGATCAGTCGTCGCGCGCACGTCGAATGGGGGAGGCAAACGGACCAGTTTGCAGGTGCTTCAGTTTGGGTGCTTCCAAATCCAAGCGGGCTCAATAGGGCATTCGACCTGGCAAGATTGACGGAACACTATTGCGAGTTGAGATCGGTGGTTTCATCGCGGTAGCAGTTCCGGCCGGATGGTCTTGCCGAGCCTCGCTGCAGGTCTATCCCAGATGCTCCGCCGAGGACCACGACGCAGTGCGTTCCCAAGACGGTCCTTGTCCCCAGCCGCAGCGTGCCCGGGCAGGCATTTAAAATGACGTGTTTTCGCTCACTCGCTGAACAAGGTGCGCGCGCGAGGGCGCGGGGTCAAACCGATCCGAGAAATACTGCGTTTCGTTGGCCACGAGACCTTCGCGCAATTCCATGATGCTCACGACGTATGATGGCTTGCCGTCGTAGGTGAGGACGAATTCACTGACCCAAAGGTCACTGCTGCCGACAATTCGCCGGAGGGTGAAGCGTTTCTTGTTTGGCTGAAGGAACCGGCTCTCTTGAATGTTTTTGCGGCCACAAATCCGCTCGCCCGATTGTGGATAGTCTAGGATTGCATCATCGCGATAGATTTCATGTTCGGCCTTGAAGTCGCCCGCGTCCGAAGCTTCCCAATGGCGCTCCAGCGCCAGCCGCACAGCGTGATCCTCCATCTCAATCTCCCGTGGGGTCCCGGTTTTCCCTCGACTTTGCTATCTGTCCGAAGGCCCAGTTTCAGGGTGACGTAGAGATTTGAGGAATAGTCGACGCGTGTCCATTGTACCATGGTGTCGCCGACACTTTGTGCCAATCCCGCCCCACGATGCTTCCCTTTATCGCAGGCATCGATTCGGCTTGTCCCTACCGATGCGCAGATGCTTCGCACGTGTCGTGGAGCGCGGCGATAACGGGTCCGAAAGCGCTGGCCACCCCAATCCAAGCTATGCAACCGGCGAAATGCTGTTGGCCGTCTCTGGCATTGACGACATTTGCATTTGGGCGTATCAGCGACAATATGAATTTCTCTATGGTCTCCGTGGTAGTGATATGGCGCATGGGCAGGATGGTGTAGCCATCCGGCGAAAGCTCCCATGCGCGGTAAGCAGGCTCCAGACGGGGCCTTTTTTTATGCCCTGAATCCTGGGGCGCGCACCCCCCGTCTGATTCTCGTCCACCAATCACACTGAAGACGGATAGAACCATGACTTCTTCCATTGAAAACCCGTGCCCGCAGATAACAGGGGCTCAAATCCTTATGCAGGCACTCAAGGACAACGGCGTCGAGCATATTTTTGGAATTCCCGGCGCAGCTGTCCTGCCGATCTACGACGAGATCTTCCAGCAGGACGATATCAAACATATTCTGGTTCGGCACGAACAGGGTGCCGGTCACGCCGCCGAAGGATATGCCCGCTCGACGGGCAAGGTCGGGGTGATGCTGGTCACCTCCGGACCCGGTGTCACCAATTCGGTCACGGCACTTCAGGATGCTTTGATGGATTCAATCCCACTGGTCTGTTTTTCTGGCCAGGTATCGACAAGCTTGATCGGATCCGATGCGTTCCAGGAATGCGATACGGTTGGAATTACGAGATCATGCACGAAACACAATTGGCTCGTAACCGACGTCAATCAGCTTGCGACCACCATCCATGACGCGTTTCGGATATCCAAATCGGGACGTCCGGGACCTGTTTTGATCGACATTCCCAAAGACGTCCTCGTTGCAATAGGAAGTTACATCGCTCCGAAGGACGCCGGCCCCGGCGAGAATGGTCGGCCGCCGTATCAAGGCGATGCAAAGCAAATCGAAGCGGCCATAGCACTGATGGCATCGGCCCGCAGACCGATCATCTACACAGGCGGTGGCATAATCAATTCCGGCCCGGAGGCGTCAAAACTGCTTCGGGAACTGGTCCACCTCACGGACTTTCCGATAACGTCGACGCTCATGGGACTGGGTGCATACCCGGCTTCCGGCCCGAACTGGTTGAAAATGGCTGGACTCCACGGATCCTACGAAGCGAATATGGCCATGCATGATTGTGACGTCATGCTCTGCATCGGTGCACGGTTCGATGACCGGGTGACCGCGCGTGTTGATCTCTTCTCTCCGAATTCGCGAAAAATACACATCGACATTGATGCTTCCTCTCTCAACAAGAACGTCCGCGTCGATCTCGCCATCCGAGGAGATGCAGGCTGCGTGCTCGCCGACCTTATCCGTCTGTGGGCTGCTCAGCCGCGGTTGCCCGACAAGACTAGGCTCGAAGAGTGGTGGACAAGCATCGACCAGTGGCGAGCGCGGAAATCGTTCTCGTACGCCATCAGCGACGAGATCATCATGCCGCAGTACGCACTGCAGCGTCTCTATGAACTCACCAAGGATCGAGACACGTATATCACCACCGAGGTCGGTCAACATCAGATGTGGGCAGCTCAGCATTTCGGCATCGAGGAGCCAAATCGATGGATGACTTCGGGTGGGTCAGGAACCATGGGATATGGATTGCCCGCTGCCCTTGGCGTCCAGATTGCCAATCCACACAGCCTGGTCATCGATATTGCGGGTGACGCCTCCGTACAGATGACGATGAAGGAGATGTCGGCAGCCATACAACACAACGCGCCAATCAAGATTTTCATTCTCAACAACGAGCACATGGGGATGGTTCGGCAGCTGCAGCAGATTTTACATGCCAACCGTGTATTGGATTATGGCGATACGGTGCCAGATTTTGTGAAGCTTGCTGAAGCATATGGGGCGCATGGCATTCGTTGTGAAAAGCCCGTCGAACTCGACGGCGCGATCCTTGAAATGATCAGTGTCAACCGGCCGGTGATCTTCGATTGCCGAGTCGCCAAACTCGAGAATTGTCTGCCGATGATCCGGGCGGGCAGAGCGCACAACGACATGCTTTTGCCGGATGAGGGCGATTCAAACACGTTTGCGAACTCGGCGACCGAAAGCAACCACGCGTTTGTTTAGAGGTAAGGCCATGCGAGTACCGGCCGGGCATCAAAATGATGTCCGGCAGGCCAGATCGCTTGCCTGAGTTCGGGACGCCGTTTTGGAAACGCCAGGCGCCCTGTCGGTCACTCGCTCCCGACGCCTGCCATCAGCCCGTCAAATACCTCAATCATCGCGTCGGCAATCGCTTGCCCCAGCGCATTGCCGGCCTCGCCTATCGCCTTCTCGTCCATGTCGCGTGCCGCCATCGCCAGCGCGGTTCCTTCCTGGGAGACAATTTCACGCGCGCGCTCGACCGCCCATTGAGCGAAGTCAGCGCGATTGTCGATGGTTACGGTTTCCATGGCTGTGGTCCTTCGAGTCGAAACTGAAGGTGGGTCATACCGCCTTACGTCGGACTATCGAAGCCCGAACACCCGATCCCGGAGAAAAAAACAGGTTTACGGCCGATGAGGCCCACACTGGGGGGCGGTTGTCGCCACGCTGCCAACCCGAAGGGTGCGCGAACGCAATACCTGTGACGCGCGGCATCACTATCGTCCGCAGATCGTCAAGATTTGATGAAGATCCATAGATGATCCCAATCAATGGAGAGAAACAGCACAAAAGCGCCGTTCGCCGCCGACAGTCCCCGACCTGTCATGAAAATTGCATGTTTTCCTGATTATCCGTAGGCATCAAGGAGAGCGATGCGATGATCAAATCCGGGGCCGAAAGCAAAGGCGCCATTGCCGCTGGCGCTGCCGACATCGAGAAGGCGAAGGCCATCGCGGCGTTGCTGGTGCGACCGATCGGCCTTTTGCCACAGACCTCCGGCGATCCGATCAAACCCTTCGCGATCGGGGTCTGGAACGATATTCGCCGGCTCCTGAAGCCGGATACGCCGGTCACTTCACTGCGCCGTGCGACATCTGCCTACACGCATTCCAAACGATATCTTTTCGCCTGCGCACAGCCCAATGCATTTCGGCATGGCATTGACGGCAATCCAAGCGCTCCGGTTTCCGACGAAGACCGGAGCGCAGCGCAGCTCGCCGTCTCGAAGTTGAAGAACAGCGCGTCCGAGCTCCCTTCCCCTCCGCCGCTACCCGTCCAGGCGCCACCTGATGCAACGAGAGCCCATCAGATCCGTGCCGGGATTCTCGGCCGCAGCCAACGCAAGGCCTCCTCGAGCTAGCCGAATTGACATCGGCAGATCTCGAGGCGGTTGCCGCAATAAAGGCAAACCGCTGCCGCTCAGCAGAGTATGCCTGGCCTGTCACGCAGCGGCGTTTTTCCGTGTCAGAACCCAGGCGAGATACGGCTCGCCGATGAGCGTCGCGAAGAGGCCGACTGGCACCTGATAGGGATAGATTACGATCCGGGACAGCCAATCCGCCGCCATCAGAATCGACGCGCCGATCATCATGCAGGCGAACATCTGATGGCGTTGCTGGCGGAAGCCGAGCAGCCTCGCCAGATGCGGCGCGATCAACCCCGTCAGGGTCAGGACCGACGAGGCACGATGCAATGGCAGTCATGACCGCGGCTATCGTTGCGAGCAACAGTCGGCTTCTTGCCACTGGAAGCCCGATCCGGCGGACACCTTCTCGAGAGGCAGGATCTCGAGCCAGCGACCGAGCAGCACGAAAGGTGCTGCACATGCGACGAGCGAGACAACGGCAATCCATGCCTCGAACGCACCTGCCCTGTTCGTCGAACCCGAAAGCCAGTTGAGCAGGATGTATCCGCGCATATCGCCTTGCGCGAGCACCATAGTCACAACAGCCATCGAAAATGCACCGATCGAAATGCCTGCGAGAAGCATGCGTTCGGGCGCAAAATGGGCACGTGCCGAAATAATCATCATAGCGAGCAAGGCGGCCAGCGCTCCAAGAGACATGGCGATCACGATCACTGCCGATGAAGGAAAAGCAAACAGGAACAATGCGATGGTCAAGCCTGCTCCACCGCCTGCACTGACGCCCAGCACTTCAGGGCTTGCTATCGGGTTGCCGGTCAGGCTGCATGACGTGCCCCGCAACGACGAGCATTGCTCCAGCACCCCCGGCTGTCACGGCGCGCGGGAGCCTATAGGGCAGGAAGTCGATAAGTCGCGGTCCTGTCGCCAGGTGACAGCCGTCCGGTCCAGGGCCGATCTGTGCCGGTTGCGTCGGCCGCGCCGGCTGTCGAATTACCGGCGCCCCGCCCTGGAAAATGACAGGCACAGTTCCGTCGCATCCTGCGCCAGAGCCATTGCTGCGGCAGCGAGGGCCTTGAAGGTCGAGCAGGATGAAAAGGCGCCGATCGTTCGCGACATAGTAGCCGCCGGCAGAGGGCGCGCATTCCGCGTCCCACACATCGGCAACGATACCGTTCCAGGATCGGCGATGAAGCCCTCCGACAACGGAAAAGCCTTCGATCTTGTTCTGCAGCGCGGTTGAAATGTCATGGGCTGGAAAAGCACTATACCTTCGCTTATTACTCAAGTTTAGCGCACACGATCACGAATGGCAAGCTGCTGTCGCCAGATCGCAGAGCCGGCACTCAAGGCATGTTGGGAATGATCGCGCCGATGACAGGGTGGCTAGCCGCCTCGGATCGAACCGCGCCAGAGCAGCTCCGCCGTCAGGCGAACGGAATGCTCCTCGCCGGCGTCCTCGTCGGCCCTGCAAAGCCATTCGACGGCATGGGTCGCAATCGTCGACACCGGTTGTGCAAACGTCGTCAGATTGTAGGAAGACCACGACGCCTGCTCGATGTCGTCGAAGCCCGCGATGCACAGCTGATCCGGGACCGAAATGCCGAACTGATGGCGCGCGGCGTCCATGAAGCCGCAGGCAAGAAGATCCGTCGCGCAGAAGACGGCATCCGGCCGTTCGGTGCGGGTTAACATACGCTGCGCCAGCACCTTTCCAGCCTCATACCCCGTCCATCCGTAGCGCTCGACGATCACGTCCAGACCGAGCTTTGCGGCTGCAGCAAGGAAGCCACGCTCGCGCCCCATCAGGCTCGGAGTTCCCGCCTCGGAGTTGGCAAAGGCAAGCGTGCGGCACCCCGCGCGAACGAATGCGGTGGCGATCCGGCCGCCCGACTCGTAGTCATCCAGATTGATCTTGAGCGGCCCCGGCTGATCGTCATCGCGATTGATCAGCACAAGGCGCTGGCCATTGCGAAGGCAAAGCTGCGTGATGGACTTGTCAGGAAGACCGGACAGAATAACCGACGCATCGGCGCGATAGCGAATTGCCTGACGCAATGCCCTGTCGACACTGCCATCGGAGCGATCGGTATTGATCAGCATCGCGACCTTGCCAGCGTTCTGAAGCTGCAGTGTCAGCTCGCGCAACAGGGCGGATCGGTAAGGCGTTGCAACATCGGAAACAATGAGGCACACAATACCGCTCTCATTGCGCATGAGGCCTCGGGCGAGCTGGTTCACATGATAGCCGAGCGCTTCGGCAGCCTCGAGGACGCGCCTGCGCGTGTCGGCCGAGACGCTGGCCCCGGGCGTAAAGGTTCGCGAGACCGCCGAGCGGGAAACTCCGGCCCTTTCGGCGACTTCCTGCGCACTGACAAATAGTTTCGACGACATCAACGCCCTCCCATTGCACGTAGTTTTGCACGATATTGCACTTGTGTGCAATGGCACTGAGTGCCTTCTTTGTGAAGTTTTTGTGAAAATGATGTTGACATCGGCTTCGCTGATGTGCACCGTTTGCACACGCTTGCAAAGCGATCGGCGTGGAGGCGCCGCTATCACCAGGAGGAAAATATGCGATCGATTAAATTGGCCGCGGCAGTGCTTGCCGCGGGTGTGTCCTTTGCTGCCTATTCAGCGCATGCGGCCGGCGACCTCAATCTCATTTGTTCGGCTGACCCCGTGGTTTGCGATCTGATGAAGGAGCTTTTCGAGAAGCAGTCCGACATCAAGGTGAACATGGTCCGGCTGTCCGCCGGCGAGACCTACGCGAAGATTCGCGCCGAAGCCCGCAACCCGAAGACAGACATCTGGTGGGCCGGCACCGGCGACCCTCACCTGCAGGCCGCCACGGAAGGGTTGACGCAGGAGTACAAATCACCACTTTTCGACCAACTGCAGGACTGGGCAAAGAAGCAGGCTGAAAGCTCTGGCTTTCGGACAGTCGGCGTCTATGCCGGCGCGCTCGGTTGGGGCTACAATACGGAAATCCTCCAGAAGAAGGGCCTCAAGGAACCGAAGTGCTGGGCCGATCTCCTCGATGCGTCCTACAAGGGCGAGATCCAGATCGCCAACCCGAATTCGTCCGGAACGTCCTACAACACGCTTGCGACGCTCGTACAGATCATGGGCGAGGACCAGGCCTTCGACTATTTGTCGAAGCTCAACGCCAACGTTTCGCAATACACCAAGTCGGGCTCCGCGCCAGTCAAGGCGGCCGCCCGCGGCGAATCCACGATCGGCATTGTGTTCATGCATGACGCCGTCGCGCAGACGGTCGAGGGCTTCCCAATCAAGGCCGTCGCACCGTGTGAGGGCACCGGCTACGAAATTGGTTCAATGTCGATCGTCAAAGGTGCGAAAAACCTGGACAATGCCAAGAAGTGGTATGATTGGGCGCTGAGCGCTGAGGCGCAATCGCACATGAAGGATGCCAAATCCTTCCAGCTCCCTTCGAACAAGTCGGCCGAAATCCCCAAGGAAGCCCCGAAGTTCGAAGACATCAAGCTGATCGACTACGACTTCAAGAAATTCGGCGATCCGACTGTTCGCAAAGCGTTACTTGGCCGCTGGGACAAGGAAATCGGCGCGAAGGCGAACTGAGACCATAACCGGCGCGGCCGGGGTTAACTTCCGGCCGCATTTAGTCCGAGACAACTCATTGGGATGCAGATCCAATCATGACCAATAGCAATCGTAGGCTGGATATCACCCTGTTCTTTGGCGTGGCCGCTTTGGTGCTTCTGCCATGGTACCGGTTAGAGGGCGGTTTCTTCGGGCTCGGCTGGGTCTCGGGCTTTGGGAGTGAGCCATCCACGGCACCCGGCGTGCTCGAGATCATGCGCTACGGCCGCCCGTGGCTTGCTATTGCGGCGGCGTTTCTCTTGATGGCAGGGATTGCACGCTTCGTCTCCGCTCCATCACGTCGCGGGGCTTTGCTTGCATGGGCCGGCGGACTTGGCGTCTTCTTTTTGACGCTCCAGGGGTTGGCGATCAATTTCTCCGGTTGGAGCTGGACGATCAGCGACACATTGTTCGGCCCGCTTGCCGACGGCCAGCCTTCCATGGGGGCAGGAGCGATCGTCACGGGCATCGTTTTCGTTCTCCTCTTGTCCTTTGGCCTTGCAGAACGCGGCGCCATGAAGGGCGATGTCTTCGTGGTGAGCGCGATCACGATGCTGGTTTTTCTGGTTGCGATCTTCGTGTTCTACCCGGTCGGCAGCATGTTCATCGGGGCTTTCCAGGCCTTCGACGGTTCGTTCAATCCGGATGGTTTCATCGGCAACATCCAGGACCCCTCCATCTGGAGCCTGAGCTGCCTGACGGGTGGGGATCGCTGCGGCGTCGCCTGGCGCACACTCTTTCTGGCGATCATGACGGCCGGCGGCGCGACGCTGCTCGGTCTGTGCTTTGCACTCGTCGCCACGCGCACGCGCTTTCCGTTCAAGAAGGGGCTGCGACTGCTCACCATCCTGCCGATTATTACGCCGCCGTTCGTGGTCGGCTTGGCCTTGACGCTGCTATTCGGCCGGGCCGGTGTGATCACGCAAACTGCCGCTTCTATCTTTGGCATGGAGCCCGGACGCTGGCTCTATGGCTTGACCGGCATCTGGATCGCGCAAGTCCTGTCCTTCACGCCGATCTCCTTTCTCGTCCTGATCGGCGTCGTTGAAGGTGTCAGTCCGTCCATGGAGGAAGCCTCGCAAACGTTGCGTGCTGACCGCTGGAGGACGTTTTGGCGTGTATCGCTGCCTTTGATGAAGCCGGGCCTGGCAAACGCCTTTCTGATCGGCTTCATCGAAAGCATGGCGGACTTCGGCAACCCCATGGTTCTCGGGGGCAGCCACGGCGTTCTCTCCACAGAGATTTTCTTCGCAGTCGTCGGATCTCAGAACGATCCGTCGCGCGCCGCGGTGCTGGCGATGATCTTACTGTTCTTCACCATGTCGGCCTTCATCGCGCAACGCTTCTGGCTGTCGGGCAAGAGCTTCGCCACGGTCACCGGCAAGGGTGACGCCGGCGTTCACATTGCCCTACCCCGCGGTCTGTCGATCGCCGTGCATGCCCTCGTCGTCCCGTGGATGATCTTTACTGTCGTCGTCTACGTTATGATCCTCTTCGGTGGCTTCGTGCGCACCTGGGGCTTGGACAACACGCTGACATTCGAGCACTATATCAAAGCCTTCTCGATTGGATGGCGCGATGACGGCGGGATTGCCTGGACGGGCGTTGCGTGGAACTCGTTCTGGACGACGATGGAGATCTCCCTGATCTCGGCACCACTGACGGCGGCCGTCGGCTTGCTCACTGCCTATCTGATCGTTCGCCAGAAGTTCGTTGGCCGAAACCTCTTCGAATTCGCACTGATGATGAGCTTCGCTATCCCGGGCACTGTCATCGGCATCAGCTACATCATGGCCTTCAACCTGCCGCCGCTGGAAATGACGGGCACGGCCCTCATCCTCGTGGCGTGCTTCGTCTTCCGCAACATGCCGGTTGGCGTGCGTGGCGGCGTTGCAGCCATGAGCCAGTTGGACAAGAGCCTGGACGAAGCCTCGCTGACACTTCGCGCTGGCACTTTCCGGACGATCCGCAAAGTGATCCTGCCGCTGCTGCGCCCGGCCATAACTGCCGCATTGGTTTACTCCTTCGTGCGCGCCATCACCTCGATCAGCGCAGTCATCTTCCTGGTCAGCGCCGAGTACAACATGTCCACTGCCTACATCGTCGGTCTTGTCGAGAACGGCGAGTATGGCGTAGCCATCGCCTATTCCTCGGTGCTGATCGTCGTGATGATCACTGTGATTTCAGGCTTCCAGCTTCTCGTCGGAGAACGCAGACTGCGCAGGGAGAACCGCGTGGGCAACATAACGCAAAGAACGTCCGCACCCATCGGTCAGGAGAAAACTGCATGAGCCTGAAATCTCAAGGTTCCGTCGTCTTCGAGAATGTTCGCAAGACCTTCGGCGCATTCACTGCGATACCCGACCTTTCCCTGACGATCGAGCCGGGTACGCTTGTCACCCTGCTCGGGCCCTCCGGCTGCGGCAAGACCACCACGTTGCGGATGCTGGCCGGGCTGGAACATCCGTCGTCTGGCCGGATCCTCATCGGCGGCAAGGACGTGACGATGCTGCCCGCCAACGAGCGTGACGTGTCGATGGTGTTTCAGAGCTATGCGCTTTTTCCGCACATGACGGCGCTGGACAACGTCGCCTATGGGCTCGAATCCTCCGGCATCAGGCGTCAGGAAGCGCGCGAGCGCGCAGAAGAAGGTCTGCAATTGGTGGGGCTTGCAGGAATGGGCAAGCGTCTGCCTGCCGAATTGTCGGGTGGCCAGCAACAGCGTGTCGCCGTTGCCCGCGCGCTTGTCCTGGAGCCGCAGGTTCTCCTTCTTGACGAGCCGCTCTCCAATCTCGACGCGCGGCTTCGCCGGCGCGTGCGCACGGAAATCCGCGAACTGCAGCAGAGACTGGGGTTTACGGCCGTCTACGTAACCCACGATCAGGAAGAGGCTCTTGCAGTCTCGGACCGGATCATCATCATGAAAGACGGGCACATCGCACAGCAAGGTGCGCCTCGTGAACTATACGAAACGCCGACCTCCGCCTTCATCGCCGACTTCATGGGCGAGGCAAATGTCATGGCCTGCGATGTCGTTGGTGTCGACGGGAACAATGCAACGATCAGCATCGAGGGTCTGCAGCACCGCGTCGTGAGCCGCAACGTGAAGACGGGACCGGCGCAGCTTGCGATCCGCCCCAACGCCATCACCCTTTCGCCACGCTTGGTCGGCAGTTCCTTCAACGGCCAGATCACCCATGCAGCCTATCTTGGCGATCACGTCGAGTATGAAGTCAAGACCAGCAATGGAACTCTGTTCGTCGTCGATCCGGCTGTGGAGGTGGCGCTCGAGCCTCTGACCGAAGTCTCGATCGGCTTTAAGGATCGTGGTATCGCAATTATCAGCGGATGAGCGCAATGAACTGTTTTACAAAGGAAATGTTACAATGACATCGCATGTCATATCAGGACTTGAAACGCGCTTGGCGCTTGCCGAGGCGGTTGCGCGCGAAGCGGGAGAACTCGCCCTTGACTATTTCAAGCGTCGTGAAACGCTTGTTATCGAGACCAAGAGGGACCCACAGGACGTTGTATCGATCGCAGATCGCGACGTCGAAAACCTGATCCGTGCCCGGTTCCGCGAAGCCTATCCGACCGATGGCATTTTGGGCGAGGAGTATGGGCTGGCGAGCGGAACCTCAGGCTTCACCTGGGTAATCGACCCGATCGACGGCACAAGCCCCTTCGTCAACGGCATGCCGAACTGGTGCGTCTCGATCGGCCTCCTTCATGGCAATGAACCGGTCGTCGGCGTTATCTCGGCACCTTGCCATGACGAGCTTTATGCCGCGGCACTCGGCATGGGCGCTACGCTGAACGGCAGGGTGCTGAAGCTCGATCCGGCTCGCAATATCAGAAATGCCGTCACCGGCATTGGCGCGAACAACTACGTCACACCGGCCTTTGTCGCCAAGATGGTCGAGGATCTTCTCAGCGCCGGTGGCAATTTCATTCGAAACGGCTCCGGCGCGCTCATGCTTGCCTACGTCGCAGCCGGTCGCCTTGTCGGCTACTACGAGCCCTACATGCACGCCTGGGACTGCCTTGCCGGTTATTGCCTGGTCAAGGAGGCGGGCGGCTGGTGCCATCCCTTCCCGACAGAAGGCGAACGATTGACGAAGGGTTCGCCCGTTCTTGCCGCCGCGCCGGGCGCAATTGACGACCTGCGCAAGATCGCAGGTGTGTGAGCACTATAGGCAAGCCTTATCATTGACTTTCGAACGGATATCAACAATCGCAATCGGATGCCCCTTGCGGCCCTTTCGTTGCCGAAAGCGAAATTCAGGAGATTGAGGACGGGATCAATGACAACTGCCCCCTCGGGGCGAAGCCGGCCTAAGGGTGTGCTCATTCCGCAAGCCCGAAACCGCGTCATCGATCGTTTCATCGATCTTCGACGCGGCGGCAGTTTCGGCAATGAGCGACTTCAACGTTCGGCCCGCTTCGACGTGGGGCTCGCCTAGCTGCGATCGATGATAGTGCACCGGCTCTGCCGAGCCGCTGAACGCTTCAAGCGGCTTTGGCTACGTCGTCGCTATGACTGATCTGAGTGCCCAATACCTTAAGGCATTCTCTGATGAATGCGGCGAGCGCCGTCCATCCCTTCGCAGAAACCATCGTGCCATCGACATAGGCCTCAGTTGGGGAAAGGTCGATATAGGTACCACCAGCAAGTGTCACCTCTGGCTCGCAGGCTCTCCGGTGGGTTGATTTTTCATGTGTTCGGCGCCATTGCTCATTTCGAGCGTCGGCTGATTTCGGAACGGACCAAGGATGGCATCGTCGCGGCGAGAGCCAAGGGCAAGCGCCCAGGCCGCCAGCCCCTCGACATGAAAAAGATAGACGCGGCGATCAAACTCATCGAAGCTAAAACATCCCCGACCGAAGCCGCGAAGCAGCTTGGCCTTGGTCGCTCAACTGTCTATCGGGAATTAAGACGTCTCGGTATTCAGCGACCAGCCTGATGAAATAGAATTTGCCCTCACCTCAAAGTTGCATAAGAGCTGCAGCACCGCAGTCTTCCGCTTCTGGATGCGACCAGGGACTCCAATTTGAACCGATCATCTGTTATCGCTGCAGTTGAAGCGCGTTGGCGCATCGAGGTAGGCTTGGCTAGGTCGATACTCAATCACAGCCAGAACGCTAATATGGTAGCGAGGGCGAGCCGATCTGCTTGGAGAGAGTGTATGATTACGACAGACCGGTTGAAGCTCAGGGCCTGGCGAGAGGCGGATAAGCCCCTGTTGGGCGTTATCCACGCTGATCCGGAGGTGATGCAGTTCCTCGGCGGCATGAAGACCGCCTCTGAGACAAGCGACTTCGTCGAACAAATGATGCGGCTTTCCGAAGCCGGCGAGCCGTTTTTCTGGGCCGCCGAACGTATCGGAGACGGCGCGTTGCTCGGCGCGGTCGGCCTGCACCGCCTCGGGACCGATTTCCCTTTCGGCCCGGCATTGGAGGTGGGCTGGCGGTTTTCTCGCGACCAATGGGGTAACGGTTATGCGACCGAAGCCGCACGCGCCGCCCTCGACTATGCATTCGGCAGACTGGATGCGCCGCGCGTCTACGCATTCACCGCATTGGCGAACAAGCGGTCCGAATCCGTCATGCAGCGGTTGGGGATGGAAAAAGTCCATGGTGGCGAATTTGCTCACCCTGACCTGCTGCCGACCGACCCAAGCTCAATGCACATGCTGTATGTCGCCGAAAGGGCAGTGTGGCAGTCGGGTGCCTAGCAGAGGTTCTGGCGTCGTTCTACCTTGCGTTGTTGAGCGGGACATCAACGCGATGCCCTCAAGTAGTCGAGTACACTTTGAGCGACCGCGACCCCGCGCGGAATCTGACTGACGAGACGGAAGGCCAGAAGATGATTCAGAAAATAGTAGCGGCGGCCGTGACGGCAGTGCTTCTTTCAAGCTGCGCAGTCGTTACGGGATCCTATTCGTCGGAGGGATATGCGCCCATCCCCGGCAGCATTACCTACGGGGGCCAGCCTCGCACGAAGCTGACGAGGTCGCCGATCGGCTCTTCGTTCCCCCATACGTTCACGGATCAGAGGGGGAGAGAGGTCGAGGAGATTTATATCATCCAACCGGATCGAACTCTCCTTATTGCCCAGCGGCACTATCGGCCATTTTTGGCCTGGAGCAGAGACTAGAGACCGGCGCTCCAGCGCAGAACGTTGGCCGGACGCGAAAAACGCTTCGGCACCCATTCATTGAGCTGCAACCCAGGTGATCCAGCAGAAATCGCTCGCCGCATCACGTTCCCTGGCACTCGCCTTCGTTGGGCGTCTAAAACGGACGGCCCTGGTATTCAGTTCTCCGCGATCGTCCGCGTAAAAGAAGTCTTCCGGATAGCCGAGCGCTTCTGCAATCATGCCCCTCGCCGGACACCAGTCGGCAACCTATATACGTCGCGACAAGCCGGGCGTTGTCAGCTGGCTGAACCGGAGACATGTATGAGCCGCGATCCTTACGAGCTTTTAGGCGTAAAAAAGGACGCCACGCAGAAAGACATTCAAAGCGCCTTCCGCAAGCTCGCCAAGAAGCTGCATCCCGATCTCAACCCGGGCGACAAGAAGGCAGAGGAGCAGTTCAAGGAGGTTTCCACCGCCTACGAGATCCTCAGCGATGAGGAAAAGCGCAAGCGCTTCGACCGCGGCGAGATCGACATGACTGGCGCCGAGCAGGCACCGCGCAGTTACTACAGGGACTATGCATCGCAATCCGGCGCCGGCGACCCCTATCACAACAGTGCCGGCTTCGCCGATTTCGGCGATCACGACGACATTTTCTCCAGCTTCTTTTCCGGCAGAACTCGTGCCGGTCAGTCTCGCTCCACCGGTCAGTCTCGCTCCAGCGGTCAGGATCGTCACTACTCGCTGGAAGTCGATTTCCTTGATGCCGTTAATGGCGCCAAGACCCAGATAAAACTACCCGATGGACCGGCGCTTGACCTGCAGATTCCAGCCGGGACACGCGACGGCCAGAGCTTGCGGCTGAAGGGCAAGGGCGAACCCGGCATCGGTGGCGGTCCGCCGGGCGACGCACTGGTCGAGATCCGGGTCCGGCCCCATCGCTTCTACGTCCGCGATGGTGACGACATCCGCTTTGATCTTCCAATTTCGCTTTCCGAGGCGGTGCTTGGCGGCAAAGTGCGCGCACCGATGCCTTCCGGGCCTGTGAACCTGACATTGCCGCCGAATTCCAACACCGGCAAGGTCCTGCGGTTGAAAGGCAAGGGCGTGCCGAAACGTGGCGGCGGTGCGGGCGATATCTATGTGACGCTGAAGATCGTCTTGCCTGACGCGCCCGATCAAAAGCTCGCCGACTTCATGGCGAGCTGGACGCCAGCCAATCCGCAGGATCCGAGAAAGAGCATGGGAGAGTAGCCATGAATGATCTTGAATTGCGCCGCTTCCTGAAGATCGACGTGACGGTGCTTGATGTCTGGGTAGAACAAGGGTGGCTGCTTCCGGAGGCGCATGACGGCAACCGCGAGTTTCGTGACGCCGACGTGGCGCGCGGACGGCTGATCCTCGACCTGACGCAGGAGATGGGCGTCAACGAGGCCGGCGTCGATCTCATCATGGATCTTGTCGATCAGATCCATGGTCTGCGCGGGACGCTTCGCGACATGCTGTCGGCCATGGAACAGCAGGACGACGAGGTGAAGCGCAGGCTTCGCGTCAAACTCGACACCCTTGGCCGCATGCAAGGCGGGTGAGCGGTTGGGACTTGCTGCAATCGGCCCGCCGACTGCGCTGCATCGGCAAGGCCCGGCACTTGTATTCGAGACGGAGGCGACCCTTGACCCGCGATCACAGCCACGACGACCACCCGGAGCCAACTGACTGGCGGGAGCATGGCGTGAAGGTCATTCCCGGCAATTCGCTCGACCCCAACACCGCGCAAACGCCCGGCATGAGCCGCGCCACGGCGATCAACAATGCGCGTGCCGGTGCGGAGAAGATCTGGGCGGGCACCGTCACAATTCATGCCAATGCCAAGACCGGCGCGCATCACCATGGCGATCTGGAAAGCATCATCTACGTGGTGAAGGGCAAGGCGCGCATGCGATGGGGCGACCACCTGGAATACACGGCAGAAGCGGGACCTGGAGATTTCATCTACGTCCCGCCCTATGTGCCGCATCAGGAAATCAACGCCAGCAGGGATGAAACACTGGAGTGCGTGCTGGTGCGTTCGGGTCAGGAGCCGGTGGTCGTCAATCTCGACATCGAACCCGTCGAACAGCCCGAAGACGTCCGCTGGATCGACCCCATCCACAAGTAGCAAAGCTGGCTGGCTCGGATTTGCCGCTCTGCAAGTGGAACTGTCTGACGACGACCCAAGCCTTGCAAGCTGCAAGGCTTGGAGTGCTGGGCTCTTGGCAAGCGGGTCGCAAACGCGTGGGGCAGGATGCGCGGGCAAGGGCGCGAGAAGGGTGAACGATGCACCGCTGCCGTGGCGGTTCGACGGCGCCGATCAATCCGAGGGTGATACCCACCCGGTGATTTATGGCTGGAGAACGACGATTTGCCTCTTGTTTCAGGTGGAAATGGGAAACCAACAGAAAAAGGACCAAGCAATGGCAAAGAACACGATCTGCCTATGGTACGACAATGACGCTGAGGCTGCCGCCCGCTTCTACGTCGAGACTTTCCCCGACAGTGCAATGGGGGCGGTTATTCGGGCACCTGGAAACTATCCTGCCGGCCAGCAGGGAGATGTGCTGGTTGTCGAGTTCCAGGTTGCGGGGATACCCTGTATCGGCCTGAACGGCGGTTCCTTGTTCAAACACAACGAAGCCTTTTCATTTCAGATTTCAACTGACGATCAGGAAGAAACCGATCGCTACTGGAACGCGATTGTCGACAACGGCGGCCGGGAAAGTGAGTGTGGTTGGTGCAAAGACAAGTGGGGCGTGTCCTGGCAGATCACACCGCGCGTCCTTACCGAAGCGCTCGCGGCGGGCGGCGACCAAGCAAAGCGTGCTTTTGATGCGATGATGACCATGAGAAAGATCGAGGTCGGGGCGATCGAAGCGGCGCGGCGTGGCTGAGACACCATCGCGTCGGGCGGGAGTTTTGCCCGAGCCCGTGAAAACGCACGCCCGAAGAATGTCAGCTGCCTGCTATGCAAGACGCTTCAGTGTCGGAGGTTGCCGGCCGCGGCGAGCATCTCCGCCGGGGTTGGAAAGCTGGAGAGGGCGTTCGGCCCCTCACGCGCTTCGATTCGCACCCATCGAACGATGCCGTCCGCGTCGACGAGGAAGTGCCCGACGAGCTGTGTGGGATGGCTTGCGAAGATCGCATGATCGGCCTCTTCAAGCTCGAAGCCGTCCTGGGCGTTGAGAACGGGATTGGCCGCCATTGGATGCAGCGCTTCCGGCAATTCGCCGGTAGGGTTGATGCGAGCTGCCTCAAATTGCGCCATGCTTGCCCGATACGGCCATTCGGGCTGCTCGGGACTATCCTCGCGCAGGAACTCGGCGCGGGGCACGCCGAAGGCCCGGTGCGTTGAGCAATCCTGGTCGCATAGGAGCACGGCCGGCGTCGGCCGGTGACCGAAATACCTGCGGGCGCGCTCCACCGGCGTGTTGATCACGGCCAGAGTTTCCACCCCGGCCGCGCGCAGTGCGGGCTGCAGACTACCGAGCTGTCCCACCTGACGCCGACAGAACGGGCAGTGCAGCCCGCGGAAGAAGGCGATCAAAAACGGGTGACCGTGGAGACTGGCGAGAGAAACCGTTCCTTCTTGATTTGCCGACGGAAGCGCGAAGGCGGGCGCGTATTCCCCCGGTTTCAGCGGGCGTATCTGCTCTCCCATGGCATCTGTCCTTTGCTAGGCGTCCAGTTGATAGCCGGGATTGATTCAAATCCGACACCTATCACGATCGAGCGTGTCTCAATCGCGTTTCGGGGATATGATCACAGAAACAATCTGATAGATTGTGGTCTGCGAGCTGCTACATCAATTCGCTCCATTTAAAGTTGCGGAGCGCCCGACTTGTCCGAAGGGCTGTGGCGATAGCGCGACGATACCATATCCTGTCCGGGGTCGCCTGCATGGTTTTCGCTAGTGTCCCGTCACCGAGATTCTGACTCGTTGAGTACTGGTGTCGGATAAGACTTAGCCATCTTTTCGCGCGCTTGCTCGATTGAGAACATCCATCGGATTTGGGCACCGCTATCGGTTCGACGACGCTCCCATGCCTGAACCTCACT